>NZ_JAKMUT010000004.1:0-232547 GCF_027570065.1 Corynebacterium evansiae
AAGAATGAGGCTCGGAGCCTTTCCTTGATTGGAAAGCGCTCCGAGCCTTTTTGCGTTCGCTCGTTTAGTCTCCCAGGGTGAAACGCCGGCGCATATAATTGGGTTGTCTAAATAGATGCCTAACGGCGGACAACTTTGGTTATTACCCCCACAAACAGTGGATACCTACCGGAAAACTTGGGAGCAACGCTGATGAAGCACTCTGAGAACAAACAACTAGACAGCGCCGCTCGCGCCGTAGACGTACGGAAAATATACGGTCATGGAGAGACCGAAGTAAAAGCACTGGACGGTATCTCCATCGATTTCCACGACGGACAGTTCACCGCCATCATGGGGCCTAGTGGATCCGGTAAATCCACACTCATGCACTGTATGGCCGGCCTAGATTCCATCACCAGCGGTAAGGCCTACATCGGAGACACCGACATCTCCACGCTTAACGACAAGCAGACCACGACCCTGCGGCGTGACCGCCTGGGCTTTATCTTCCAATCCTTCAACCTGGTTCCCACCCTCACCGCAAAAGAAAACATCACCCTGCCACTGGACATCGCCGGACGCAAGGTTAACCAAGACTGGTTTGACGAGGTCATCGTACGCCTCGGACTCAAAGACCGCCTAGACCACCGACCGTCCGAACTCTCGGGTGGCCAACAACAGCGCGTCGCCTGTGCACGCGCCCTGGTCTCTCAGCCCGAGATCATCTTCGGCGACGAGCCGACCGGCAACTTGGATTCCAACAGCTCCGCAGAAGTCCTTAGCATCCTGCGCAACGCCGTGGACAAGGACAATCAGACTGTCGTCATCGTCACCCACGACCCGAAAGCTGCCTCGTATGCAGACAGGGTGGTTTTCCTCGCCGACGGACGAATCGCAGACGAGCTTGAAAAGCCTGACGTAGATGCCATCCTCGGCGTCATGGGCAAGCTAGAGGAGCACTAGTCATGCCCAACGCTACTCGTAGCCAGAAACATGGTGGCTCAACCGATGCCGGGAAGTCCAACAGCAACCACGCACGTGCCGTCGCGAAGGTCTCCTACCGCAGCGTGCTGGCCAACAAGGTTCGCTTCCTCCTCACCATCATCGCAGTGGTGCTAGGAACCGCGTTTATCTCCGGTTCCTCCATGTTCACCGACATGATGCAGAAGTCCTTCAACGGTGTATTCGAAAACGTTTATTCCGCTGTAGATGTCGAAGTAACGCAGAAGGATCCGACCAAGCCGATCACGCAGGAAACACGAAGCAAGTTAGAGGACAACGAGGATGTCAAAAGCGTTGCCATGGCATCCGAAACCATTGCCGTCGTCGCCAAGGGCGGTAAGCAGCTGAGCCCCGGTGGTGCTCCCTCGGTGCTGTTTCCCAACGACACCGGCGAAAACGCACCCGGCCCCACCATCACCGTGGCCGATGGTCGCGAGCCGAAAGGCGAGAAGGAGGCAATGATCAACACCGATGCTGCCGAGAAGCACGGCGTGCATATCGGTGACACTCTGAAAGCCATCGACGTCCGCGACAGCCATGACTACAAGATCGTCGGAATCTACGACACTGACTTTTCCGTGGGCGGCTACCTCGGCCTGGCGCTTGACACTGATGTCTATATCGACCGCTATACCAACGGAACCTTCCCCGACGGTTTTTGGCTGTCCGCTATCGACGGCGTGACCGCGGAGCAGCTTAAGGACTCTGTCCAGGAAAAATTCCCGGAACTCAAGGTCGTCACCGGCGACTCGATCGTCGAACAAGCCACCAAAGAGATTCAGGACGGCCTCAGCTTCGTCAACTACTTCCTGCTGGCCTTCGCCCTCGTCAGCCTACTGGTGGGCGCGTTCATCATCGCTAATACATTCTCCATGGTGGTTGCCCAGCGCATGCGGGAGTTCGCCCTGCTGCGCTCGCTGGGTGCTTCCCGCAGCCAGCTGACGACCTCGGTTGTCTTCGAGGCCGTTCTGGTTGGCCTCGTCGGTTCGGCACTGGGCATCGTGGCCGGAATGGGCCTGGCCAAGGGTATCTTTGCAATCATGGACATGGCCGGGTTCGGCCTGCCGAGCACCGGCCTTAGCCTCACCCCGCAGGCGGTGATCCTGCCCCTCGTCATCGGTGTGCTGATTACCGTGGTTTCCGCATGGTCGCCGGCGCGCCGTGCCGGTCGCGTGCACCCGGTCGAGGCTATGCGCTCGGGCGATGTCTCAAGCTCGTCGCCCTTGAAGCTGCGCACCATCGCCGGCGCTATCGTATTCCTTCTCGGCGCGGCCGCTGCGGTTGCCGCTCTTGTTCTTAAGGACGCCGACACGAGCGTTCGGGCAAGCATTCTGGGATTCGGTGCCCTATTGGTGATTGTCGGTACTTTCCTGGTCTCTCCGGCACTATCGATTCCAATTGTCCCCGCACTTGGGCGCGTCTTGGGCGCTCCGTTTGGGGCGGTTGGAAAGTTGGCGTCCACAAACTCGCGCAGGAACCCGCGACGCACCGCGACAACAGCGTTTGCCCTGACCTTGGGTGTGACGCTGGTGGCGGCGTTCGGAATGGTCGGCGCGACGATGAAGAGCGCCATGGAGGACATGATCGGCGACACGGTGAAGTCCGACCTGGTGGTCAGTGGTCCGCAGAACCAGGGCTTCCCACTGCCGCAGGGCGTGGAGAAGGCCGTGGACGAAGCCGACGGTGTGAGTTCGCACTCCACCCTGGGGGTGGCGCCCGTCAGCGTGGGCAAGCCCATGGCCGAAAGCAACGTGACCTACGCGGGAATGTATGCGTTCTACTTCAAGGGGCCGCTCGGTAAGTCCATGGGGCTGAAGTCCCTGGGCGAGGAGCTGAAGTCCGACGAGCCGGGCTTCTACGCCTCCGAGGGTAAGGCCAAGGCCATGAAGTGGAAGGTCGGCGACGAGGTGCCGATGTACCGTGTTGGTCAGGGCGAAATGGGCAAGATCAAGCTGCTGGGGATCTACACCGAGCCGCTGCAGTCGCAGACGCTACTCAACGAGGCCGCGCTGAAGCCTTATGTGGGGCAAGGCAAGCCCCTCGACGAGGCTAAAGATCTGAGCATCTTGCAGATTAACGTCCACGGCGATGGGAACATCAGCGAGAAGGATCTGAAGGACAACGTGAGCAAGGCCGTGGAGCCGTTCATCGTCGCCGACGTGCTGACCCCCACCGAGTACGCAGGTACCGTATCCAGCGGCATCGACCAGATGCTGATGATCCTCAACGCCATGCTGGCGCTGTCGATCCTGGTAGCGATCCTGGGCATCATCAATACCTTGGCGCTGAACGTGATCGAACGCCGTCAGGAGATCGGCATGCTGCGCGCGGTGGGTATGTTCCGCAAGCAAGTGCGCCGCATGATCACCCTCGAGGCCGTGCAGATCGCCATTTATGGCGCGCTGGTGGGCGTGCTCATCGGCGTGTGCCTGGGCTGGGTCTTTGTGAAGGTGCTGGCCTCCGAAGGTTTGGATGGTGCGGTTCTGCCGTGGCAGATGCTGATCGGCATGGTTGTGGGCTCCGGCATCGTGGGCGTGCTTGCCGCACTGTGGCCGGCGCATAAGGCAGCGAAAACCTCCCCGCTGGAGGCGATTGCCGACTAAAGCGGGAACCTTGTCCGGGGTCGAAACTACAATGGCTAACCATGAGCGAGCAGACCCCGAACTCCGACATTGTTAACCTGCCCGGTACTGGTGGCGACGTGCAGGCTGGCGTGGAACCGCTGAGTGCCCAGCAGCAGCTGGACCAGCTAAACAACTTCTTTGAGGATAATTATCCGGAGATTTTCAATTCCCTCGTAAACGACGAGGGGGTTCCCTACAAGGATCAGTCTTGCCCCGTTCCCGCGGAGCTGGTGGACGAGACGGAGCGCATGTGGGCACGAGTGCCCGACCTTTTGGCGCACAGTAGCTTGCTGGTGCTGGGCGCTGGGCTGGATCACCGCATGCCGCACGTTGCTTACACATCCCAGGTGCGGGCGGAACCCTGGACGTCGCAGCACCCCGCACTGCCGGATGGGGTTGTCGGAACGGTATTGACGCCCCCTGATCCCACCGGAGCCGTAGCCGTCAGCTTGCACGGTGGACCAGGCTGGTTCGGTGACGGTGCAAGCCACGACCAGTTCTGGCTTCCCCTCTTTGCCGCTCTCGCGGAGCGTTCCGGGGCGACCATCGTGGATCTGACTTATCCGCTGCCGGGGTACGGGTCCTGGGATCTTACACAGCAGGACGTGGCGGAAGCCGTCGCACAGATCCAGGCGGAGCTGGAGCCGAAGGCTTTCGGCTTGGTGGTATTCGGCAGTGGGCTAGTGGCCGCGGGCCAGGTGGTGGGGTCGACTCTGAGTTCGGCTCTGGGGGCGGATTGTGAGCTGGACTTCTTGGCGGCGCTCAGCCCGCGAATCCCGGAGGGGTTCGCGGTGGATATTGCAGGGGTGCCCACGGCAGTCTCCCTTGCGAGGTTCGACAGTAGGGGAACCGCAGGGGGCGTCATAAAGAAGTACTTCGAGGAAAGTGGCGCCGAGGTGCAGTTTTACGAGTACGACAGCGAGCACATTATCGCGGCTCCCGCGGTGTGGCGGCAGCGAGTGGACGAACTGGCGGAATGGCTGCGGAAGGCAGTTGCAGATTGTTGAACAACATTCTAAAGTGATACAAATCACTGATAGAAAGGTGCCGACATGTCGAACACAGACGAGCACGAGGGCAACGCGCCCGCGGACAGCAAGCCAGTAGGCGGAAAACCCGAAGCAGCCCGCGCGGCTACATTCACAGCGTCGCTGGGCGCAATGTTCCTCATGGCCACCAGTGCCATTGGCCCGGGATTCATCACCCAAACCACCGTGTTCACGGTGGAGATGGGCGCGGCGTTCGCGTTTGCGATCCTCGTTTCGATCCTGGTGGACATCGCCATTCAGCTGAACGTTTGGCGCGTGCTCGGCGTATCCGGCAAGCGTGCCAACGAGTTGGGCAATGAGGTTCTGCCGGGGCTCGGCTGGGTCATGGCAGCGTTCGTGTTCATCGGCGGGCTGATCTTCAACATTGGCAATATCGGCGGAACGGGCCTGGGTATCAATGCGATGCTCGGCTGGGATCCACTGCTAGGCGGCGGGTTGTCCGCAGCGATCGCCATTTTTATCTTTCTGTCGAAGCGTGCGGGCATGGCTCTGGATCGCATCGTCGTCGGCCTGGGCGCCATCATGATCCTGCTGATGATCTACGTCGCAGTCGTCTCCGCACCGCCGCTGGGCGAAGCTCTGAGGAACACAGTGGCGCCGACTGAGGTGGACTTCCTGGTGATCACCACCCTCATTGGTGGTACCGTCGGCGGCTACATCACCTTCGCGGGTGCGCACCGCATGATTGATTCCGGGCAGACTGGCGTGCACAACGTTGAAACGATCACCAAGGTCTCGATCTCCGGCATCATCGTCACCGGAATTATGCGTGCGCTGCTGTTCCTGGCGATCCTGGGCGTGGTCGCTTCGGGCGTGACGCTGGCCGGAGACAACATGGCTGCAGACGCATTCCGTCACGCCGCTGGAGACATCGGCGTGCGCTTCTTCGGTGTGGTGCTGTGGGCCGCAGGCCTGACCTCTGTTGTGGGTGCTTCCTACACCTCCCTGACCTTCGTTACCCCGCAGTCGATGAAGAAATCTACCTTTAATTGGCTGGTCGTGGCGTTCATCGCCGTGTGTGCTGTGATCTACCTGATCCTGAACCAGGCTCCGCAGAAGCTGCTGATCTTCGCCGGTGCTTTCAACGGCCTGATCCTGCCGATCGGCTTCGCCGTCGTTCTGTGGGTGGCCTGGCGCCGCCGCGACCTGCTGCAGAACTACAAGTACCCAACCTGGCTGTTGGTGGTGGGCGTGATTACCTGGGTGTTGACGGTCTATCTGGGCTGGAACTCCATGAGCAAGCTGCCGGAAATCTGGGCATAAGAAGAATCGGAGCATAAGAGGTAGAAAAGGGAGCCACGGAAATGGCAGATGAGGTCGTAGGGCAGGAGTATCAGGGGAATCCAGGTGCGCTCTCGCCACAGCAGGCGCGTCAGATCTTCCGCGCCGGCACTGTGGCTCACACCTCGGGCTACTCGCGGGGCTATGCACAGGCGAACCTGATCACCCTGCCACAAGAGCAAGCATTCGATTTCTTGCTGTTTGCCCAGCGCAACCCGAAGCCGTGCCCGCTGCTCGGCGTGCTGGAAGCCGGACAGGTTTCCTCCGAGCTGCTGGCGGACGGGGACATCCGCAGCGACATTCCGCTGTACCGCGTGTACCGCAACGGCCAGTTGGACAGCGAGGTTCCGGACGTGCGCGACGTATGGCGCGAGGATCTGGTCAGCTTCATCATCGGCTGCTCCTTCACCTTCGAGACCGCGCTGCTTGAAAACGGCGTTCCGGTGGAACACATTGCACAGGGCAAGAACGTGCCGATGTTTCGCACGAGCATTCCTACCTACCCTGCGGGGGTGTTCTCCGGCCCGATGGTTGTCTCCATGCGCCCCATCCCAGCCGCCCAAGTGGCCGACGCAGTACGGATCACCTCCCGCTACCCGGCAGTACACGGCGCCCCGGTGCACGTCGGCGACCCCGCGGCTATTGGTATCCAGGACGTGAACCATCCGGACTTTGGCGAGGCCGTGGATATCCCCGCCGGCACAATCCCTGTTTTCTGGGCGTGTGGCGTGACCCCTCAATCGGTGGTGATGGAATCCAAGCCCGAATTCGCGATCTGCCACGCGCCTGGGCACATGTTGATCACCGATGCGCGCGACCTGCAGTACCAGGTGCCCTGAGTACACACCCCAGAGAGAAATCTCGTGCGCGTTTCTTAGCCGAAGTAACGCTCGATGTTATCGCCCGTGCGCTGTAGGAACCCGGCCAGCTGACTTGCTGCCTCCTGCCAACGCTCTTCTGCGATTAGATCTGTCACTGTGCGGTTCTGCGCGATGAACTCCACGTGGAACTCGTGGTTTAGCCGGTTGGCGCGGGCAAACCCAAGGCGCATCTGCGCCAAAATGCGATCCATCGAGTGATTTAACCCCGCCGATCCAGCGCTGGCGACAATAGCGCGGTGAAAATCCTGGTTCGCATCCGCGATCGCATGGATGTCCTCCTCGCTGGCGTTCGAACCGGCGGAATCTCGCAGCTCTTCCGCGGTGGAGACTATCCCTTCCAACTCGTCCAGCCCCTCCCGCTGGCCCCACAGAAGTGCCCCCGGCTCCAGCACCATGCGGGCGGCGTACATGTCGGCCAAGTCCTCGCGAGTGGGCTCCGTAATGAAAACACCCCGGTTGGGGATCCGCTCCAGCAGACCCTCCGAAACCAGGGTGGCGAAAGCCTCCCGGAGAGTGTTCCGGGAGATCCCCAGCGACTGGGCCACATTCACCTCATTGAGCTTCTCGCCCGGTAGATAGGTACCGGAGGCGATGCCGTCAAGAAGAGCTGAATGCGCGATAGCCGACTGGGAGTGCATAGCAGTACAGCTTATTACGCAATGTGCCCCAGTGCGTCACCCTTCGACACATTGTCGCCCGGATTCAGCTGCGCCAGCGTGATAGTACCGGCGGACTTGGCCTCCACCGTGGATTCCATCTTCATGGCCTCGATAGTGGCGATCGGCTGGCCGACCTCCACGGAATCGCCATCGGCGACCTGCCACTTCACCAGCACACCGGTGTACGGGCACACCACGGCGTTAGCGTCGGTGCTGCCACCGGCGGAGCTACCCGCCGAGGCGCCCGCGCCGGAGTTACCATCGGCCGCGCTGGAACCGGTGGTGGAGGAGGCCGAGGTGGCGTCCGCACCTGAAGAAGCAGCGGTAGCAACGCCGAAGGAAGAAGGAAGGCTCACGCGGTGCAGGCGGCCGTCGATCTCCACGGTAAGAGTGGTGCGCTCGGTGTAGGCATCCTCGACATCCTCGGGGGAGGAACCGGCATAGCCCGCGCCGATGCCCGGCTCGTACTCCTTATCCACCCAGTCGGTGTAGACGTGCAGATCGTCGCCGCAGAAGGCGGGGTGGGTAACGATGTCCTTGTGGAACGGCAGCACGGTGCGAACACCCTGGATACGCATCTCGGCCAGGGCAGCCTGGGCGCGGCGCAGGGCGACCTCGCGATTTGGACCCTTGACGATCAGCTTGGCCATCAAGGAATCGTAGAAGCCGGGGATGGTGGAGCCGGAACGCACGCCCGCGTCCACGCGGATGCCCGGACCCGTCGGAACCTCGAACTGGGTGACAGTGCCGGGGGAGGGGACGAATCCATTGGCGGCGTCCTCCGCGTTGATGCGGAACTCGAAGGCGTGGCCGTCGCTGACCGGGTCCTCGTCGAAGCTCAGCGGCAGGCCGGCGGCGATGCGGAACTGCTCGCCGACGATGTCCACACCCGTCACAGCCTCGGTGACCGGGTGCTCGACCTGCACGCGGGTGTTGACCTCCAGGAAGCTGACGGTGCCGTCCTCGGCGACGATGAACTCCACCGTGCCCGCGCCCGTGTAGTTCGCGGCCTGGCAGATGGAGCGGGAGCCCTCGATGATGTCGGTGCGCTGCTTATCCGTCAGGAACGGCGCCGGGGCCTCCTCGACGAGCTTCTGGAAGCGGCGCTGCACGGAGCAGTCGCGCGTGCCCACAACGCGCACGTTGCCGTGCGTATCGGCCAGCACCTGTGCCTCCACGTGGCGGGGCTTGGTCAGGAACTTCTCCACGTAGCACTCGCCACGGCCGAAGGCTGCCTTGGCCTCACGACCTGCGGACTCGAAGGCGGCCTCGATGTCGTTGTAATCGTGCACGACCTTCAGACCACGGCCACCGCCGCCGAATGCGGCCTTGATGGCGATGGGCATGCCGTGCTCGTCGGCGAAATCGCGGGCCTGCTCCCAGTTCGGGATCGGATCCGGGGTGCCGGGCGCCAGCGGGGCGCCAACCTCGGTGGCCAGGGCGCGAGCAGCGACTTTGTTGCCCAGGGTCTCGATGGCCTCCGGTGCAGGGCCGACCCAGGTCAGGCCAGCCTCCGCGACAGCGCGCGCGAAATCCGCATTCTCGGACAGGAAGCCGTAGCCGGGGTGCACGCAGTCCGCGCCGGCGCGTAGGGCGATGTCCAGCAGAGCCGGGATGTTCATGTACGTCTCGGCGGCGGTGTTGCCGGGCAGCGTGTAGGCCTCGTCGGCGATCTTGGCGTGCAGGTTGTCCACGTCCGCCTCAGAGACAACGGCGATCGAGCGGATGCCGAGGTCCCGGGCGGCGCGGGCAATGCGAATGGCGATCTCGCCGCGGTTGGCGATGAGGACGGTCTGTAGCGGGAAGGTCTCTTGGCTCATGGGTTCGTTCCTTGTCGTTGTGTTGTTTAGGGTCTGTGGTCGCGCCTGCAGGCTATTCGAAGTCGATCAGCTCGAAGCAGACTTTATCCCCCGGCCCCAGCTGGCCGGCCTTGTCTAGGTCCTTGTCGATGACGGTGGCGATCACGGGGTAGCCGCCGGTTACCGGGTGGTCTGCCAGGAACACCACGGGCAACCCATTCGGCGGAACCTGGATGCTGCCGCTGACCATGCCCTCGCTGGCCAGCTCGCCGTCGTGGCTGCGCTGCAAGGGTTCGGGCGATTCGTCACCTTCCGCCAGCGCCAGCCGCAGCCCCACGCGGTTCGACTGCCCAGTCACGGTCCATTCGATCTCGGTGAATCGCTGCAGCTCTGCCTCGCCGAACCAATCGTCGCGCGGTCCGGCCACGCAGCGCAGCACGTTTTCGCCGTCAAAGGGGTTAGTGGTTGCGGTGCCGACGGATGCCCGGGCGGTGCGGCGCCCGGCCTTCAGCACATCGCCGGTGGCCACGGGCTGGGGCCCCAGGCCGGAAAGAATGTCGGTGGAGTTGGATCCCAGGACCTCGTCCGTCATCAGACCGCCGCGCACGGCTACGTAGCTGCGCAGGCCATTGCCCGCTCCGCCGACGGGTTCGATCTTGAGAGTCTGCCCGGCCTTGACTTCCACCGGCGCACCCAGCTCGAAGTTGCGCCGGCCGATCGATACGTTCGCGCGCGCACCGGTCACGCACACTGCGGTATCCACCAGTGCTTCCAGTTCAATGCCGCCGATGTTCTCCAGCACGGTTGCACTCGAGGCGTTGCCGACCACGTCGTTCGCCGCCCAGGCGCTCGCCCGATCGACCGCGCCGGAGCCGTTCACGCCGATGTCGCCGTGGCCCGCGCGTCCCGTGTCCTGAAACAGGGTCTGCAGCCCCGCGTCCAGGACCTTTAGGCTCGGTCGTGCCGGAACGATTGGCTTCTTGCTTTGTGACGCCCCCACGCCCGCGCCGGCCGTGGCCTCCTTAGCGGAGCCAGCCTCAGCGCTGATCGATTCGCGCACCTGGCGATAGCGCACGGTATCGCCTGGCTGCAGCAGCGCTGGCTGCTCTGCATTCGTATCCCACATTGGCTGCGTGGTGTGGCCCAGTAGTTGCCAGCCGCCGGGGGAGGTGCGGGGATAGACGGCGGAGAACTGTCCGGCCAAGCCCACCGCGCCCGCCGGTACGGCAGTGCGCGGGGAACTGCGACGAGGTACGTCCCATGTGTAGGACTGGTCGCCTGCAGCCGGAACGCAGTAGGTAAAGCCCGGGGCGAAGCCGCCGAAGGCCGCCAGCCACTGCTGTTGGGTGTGGCGGGTGATGAGTTCCTCGGTGGAGATGCCCATCAGCTCCGCGACGTCCGCCAGGTCCTCGCCGTCGTAGACGACGTCAATGGTGACCTCCCGCGGGTTGGCCTCCGCAGAGCTTTGCGGTTGGAAGTCCCGCAGGGTGTTCAAGCCGGCGATGGCGGAGGAGTGGGCGTCAAAACAAACAAGCACAGTGCGCGCCGCGGCGATGGCCTCGACCTGACCGGGCAAGGGGCTGGCTACGAGCGAGGCGTGCCAGGACATCACTGTGTCCAGGTCGGGCAGGTCTACGATGACGGCGCGGGTGCCGACGGGGGAAACGGTGTGGCTCACAGGAAGCTCCCGATGGTGATGTTGTTGGACTGCAGTTCGGCGGCGATGCGCTCTGCCATGGCGACCGCGCCGGGGGAATCGCCGTGGACGCACACGGAATCGGCGGCGGTGCGGATGGTGGAGCCGTCGATGGCCTCGATCGTGCCCTCCTCGGCCATGCGCACCACGCGGCGGGCGACGACCTCCGGGTCGTGCAGAACGGCGCCGTTCTCGCGGCGGGAAACCAGGGTGCCGTCCGGGTTGTAGGCGCGGTCGGCGAAGACCTCGTTGATCACGCGCAGGCCGGCCTTTTCCGCGTAGTTGGCGGCAACTGCGCCGGGTAGCAGCATCACGGGCAGGTCCGCGCCGAATGCCTTGATTCCCTCGATGACGGCCTTGGCCTGGGCCTCGTGGTGGACGATCGTGTTGTACATGGCGCCATGGGGCTTGACGTAGCGCACCTGCGTGCCGCGCGCCTTAGCCAGCGCGTCGAGGGCGCCGATCTGGTAGAGAACTTCGTCGGCCAGCTCGGCGGGGGAGTAGTCGATGAAACGGCGGCCGAAACCGGCCTGGTCGTTGTAGCCGACGTGCGCGCCGACGGCGACGTTGTTCTCCGCAGCGGCGGCCAGGGTGTTGGAGATCGCGTGAGCATCGCCGGCGTGGAAGCCGCAGGCAACGTTGGCGCTGGAGACGATGGCTACCATTGCGGCGTCGTCGCTGACGGGGTTGCCGCCGGTCGTTTCTCCGAGGTCGGCGTTCAGATCGATGGAAAGCGGACTGCGGGTGGTGGACATGCGATCGACTCCTTGCGTGGCCGGGGAGTGCGGGGCGCCGCACCTCCGGCCGGATTGTTCAACAATGTGCGTGCCAGTTTAGTGACCTACACAACCATTGTGAAATCAATCACCCGCTTGTCGCAACGGTGACCTGCGTTATTTTTTGTTCTGCTTACCCGCAGACTTGGCGCCGTCTTCCAGGACGTACACGCTGCGGTTGGCCTGCTTGGCCTTGTCCACTTGGTCCAGCAGACTCTCCAGGCGGTTCCACAGGTTCGTGCTGATCGCCCGCTCCGCACGCTTCCACACCTTCGCATCCCCAGTGCCCCACGCCACCGGCATGGGAGAGATCTCCTCGTACACCTTCGGCCCGCGCGTCGGCCGGTAGCCGGTTACGGCCATGGACGGCACCCGCGCACCGACCTCACGGGGAACACCCGGCACAGAGGTCACCGTGCGGTACGCCAGGGCGGGAACGGTCTTCGCTGGCTCGGTAGAGGCGTCCACAAGCATCAGCAGCACCATGTCGCGCGCGTTGACCTCCGCGATCATCGCCGGGGCCAGCTGGTACATGTCGAAGTACTGCTGCGGCGAGCCCATCTTGCGCGGCAGCACCGGGATCAGAATCAGGCACAGCAGCGCGAACACGCCCAGCGCGAAGCTAATCGCCAGGGCCCACCACTGTGAACCCGCGGTGATCAGCAGCACGGCCACGATCACTGCCAGGACGGCGGCCAGCACGCCCGCCGAAACCTGCATACGCTTCGCATCGCGCAGGAACTCGTTGTGCTTGCGGGCGTACTCCTCGTCGACGTCGAAGTTGAAGTCAACCTGCATCGGTTGCTGGGCGGCGGACATGGGGCTCCTTAAAACAGAGGGGTCTTAAAAATTCTAAAGGTCGAAAGAGTCGACGATGCGGTAGCCGTAGCCCTGCTCAGCCAGGAAGCGCTGGCGGTGCGCGGCATAATCTGCGTCTAGTGTGTCACGCGCGACGATGGAGTAGAAAAACGCCCCGCCTCCGTCCGGCTTCGGGCGCAGAATGCGGCCCAGGCGTTGCGCCTCCTCCTGCCGCGAGCCGAACGTGCCGGAGATCTGGATGGCCACGGACGCGCCGGGCAGGTCGATGCTAAAGTTCGCCACCTTGGAAACCACCAGCGTCTTCAGTTCGCCATCGCGGAACTGCTGGTACAGCTTCTCGCGCTTGGCGTTCCCGGTCTTGCCGTCGATGACGGGTACGTCCAGCTCCGCTGCGATCTCTTCCAGCTGGTCGATATACGCGCCGATGATGAGCGTGGGCTCGTCCGGGTGCATCTCCATGATCTTGCGCACCACCTTCGTTTTCGTCGGGGTGGTGGCGGCCAGTCGGTATTTGTCGGATTGCTCGGCGGTGGCGTAAACCATCCGCTCGGCCTCGGTCAGCTGCACGCGCACCTCGGTGCAGTCCGCCGGGGCGATCCAGCCCTGCGATTCGATGTCCTTCCATGGGGCGTCATAGCGCTTCGGGCCGATCAGACTGAATACGTCGCCTTCGCGGCCGTCCTCGCGCACCAGGGTGGCGGTGAGCCCCAGGCGGCGGCGGGACTGCAGGTCGGAGGTCATGCGGAACACCGGGGCGGGCAGCAGGTGCACCTCGTCGTAGATGATCAAGCCCCAGTCGCGGGAGTCGAACAGCTCCAGCGCCCGGTATTCGCCCTTCGACTTGCGCGTGACCACTTGGTAGGTGGCGATGGTCACGGGGCGGATCTCCTTCTTCTCTCCGGAGTATTCGCCGATTTCATCCTCCGTCAGGGAGGTGCGGCGCACTAGCTCGTCCTTCCACTGCCTGCCCGCGACGGTGTTCGTCACCAGGATCAGGGTGGTGGCCTTTGCCTTGGCCATCGAGGCCGCGCCAACCATCGTCTTGCCCGCACCACATGGCAGCACTACCACGCCCGAGCCGCCTTCCCAGAAGCTATCGGCCGCCATCTCCTGGTAGTCGCGCAGCTGCCATTCTTCGTGTTCCTGCGACAGCTCGATGGGGTGTGCCTCGCCGTCGACGTATCCCGCCAGGTCCTCTGCGGGCCAGCCGACCTTCAGCAGTTCCTGCTTGAGCCTGCCGCGCTCGGAAGGGTGCACAACGATCGAGTCTTCGTCGATCTCTGCGCCCAACATGGGCTTGATCTTTTTGTGACGCCGGATCTCCGTCAGTACAGCCCTGTCCGTCGTCTCCAGTACGAGCCCGTGGGCCGGGTGTTTGATGAGCTTCAGCCGCCCGTAGCGATCCATCGTGTCGGCAATATCAATCAGCAGCGGCTGCGGGACGGGGAACCGCGAGTAAGTTTCCAGCACGTCCATGACCTGTTCCGCGTCGTGCCCGGCGGCACGGGCGTTCCACAGCGCCAGCGGGGTGATGCGGTAGGTGTGCACGTGCTCCGGCGCGCGCTCCAGCTCCGCGAACGGTGCCAGCGCGGTGCGCGCCTCCTGCGCCTGTTCGTGGTCGATTTCCAGCAGCACTGTCTTGTCCGACTGCACAATGAGCGGTCCGTTTCCAATGCCCACGCTGTGTGTCACTTCCTTTTTGTTTATCGACGCCACCGCGACGGTGTTGCTCAAGCCAAAGACATCATTTTACGCTGCAGTGGTGCGAACTCGTGCTCCACTATGCTGAGACCCATGATTGCTCAGACGGGAAATCTGCGCCAATGGCAGTATTTCGTGGCTTTAGCGGAGACCGGTAGTTTTACAGCGGCGGCAGCGCGACTGGGAGTGAGTCAGCCGCCTGTCTCCAATGCCATTAAGCGCTTAGAAGCTGGTGTAGGTACACCGCTATTTATCCGAGGGGCGGGGGAAGTGAAACTAACCGAGGCAGGGTTGACCTTGCTTCCATATGCCCGGGTGATTAATCGCGATCTTCAGACTATGCATTCGATGATTGACGGTATCCGAAGTGGTGCGCAAAGCGGGTTTCGTTTGGCCATCAGTAGTGCGCTTCCAAGCGAGATAGGATCGCGTATTGCAGCAAAGGCACAGCAGCATGATGGAGTAGTTTTGTCGTCACTGCCTTCTGTTGAGATTCTTGCCCGTGTTGAAGAAGGCGCTATTCATGCGGGGCTTGTTCAAGCTCCGGTTCCCTTGGGTATTCACCGCAGTGCGAGGCAGTTTTCTCTGTCACGTGATCTAGTGGTGCCGCCGGGGTATTCAAGGTTGGATAAGACCTTGTCTCAATTGAATCTGCTGGTGGAGAACCTGAATGACAATTCAAGTGCAGCCAGTGGTTTGGCGAGAGAGCTATTTCGGTCGGGTGTGTCTTGCGAAATTAATGATTCAGAGGATGCTCTAGGTAGGGGCTTATTGATTGGAAGAGGGGAGGGGATGTCTTTGGTATTTCGCGGTTTTCACCAGTTTGACAATGCTATTGAGCTTCCTTCCCGTTTCGATTTTTCCGTGGATGTAGTGGTTCGCCGAGGTGGGATGGACAATGGCGCCGAGGCCATGGCGGTCGCCGAAAGAATTTGTCGAAGGATTAACCAATGACTGCACGGATGGAGATGGCCCTGGAAAACGTGTTGACGCGGTCGGGGTGTGAGGGATGGTGGTGTGCATCGCGACTGCACGATGGGGTGACTATCGGACGCAAACAAGACGAGAGAATTACGGTGGCATCCTTATATAAAATCCGGCTCCTCCACCTCACTTTGGAAGCGATTCAACGAGGTGATCTGGATCCTCGTCTTCGTGTTGACGTTGCACCGTCCAAAGGAACTTACGAAGGGTATGGGTTCGCTGCCTTTGATGACGCAGTGAACGTGAGTCTCCGAGACTTAATGAAACAAGTCGCATCGGTGTCAGATAACGTGGCCGCCCACGAGATTTTGCGTCTACTGCCTGCGTGGGCTCGAGAAGCATTTCTTAAACGGTTTCCACCTCATTATGACTTGCAAGATCGGAATAGCTTAGTGACGGCGGAGAAACAATTGCGTCAATATGTTCAATCCCAAGGGGGGAGTAGTACAGATATAGCGTTTTCTGCAGTCTCTTCGTTGGCGGAAATAACTAATGACTTGGAACAGGTTTGGAAAGACGATAGTGCAGCGGTACGTCGATCTATGTGTGAACTCTTGGGGTTGCAGGTGTGGCGTCACCGTGTTCCTTCAGGCTTTCCTCCAAGCGGCGTTGATATCTATGGAAAAACGGGCACTGTAGGACTTCTCCATGGTGAAGCTTCGATTATCCAGGTTGAGGGCGAGGAGCCCATTGTGGTGTCCATCATGCTGAAACAGGTGGTGCCAGAACAAGCAATGAGTACTCACGATGGTGCTATTGGCGAAGTGGCTAGACTGCTCGTGGACGCTCTTCGTTAGAATTTCTGCCACTTGAATACACACTTCTACCATCGCCTATATGTGAATGAAATGAGACAATTGCATTATGTGATATTGGTGGCATCCAATGCGTCTCACTTAACGTCACTCCCATGATGACTAAGCACAATCGTTTCCGTCAGTCGGTGATTGCACTCTGTTCGCTCTCCGCAGTGATGTTGAGCAGCTGTTCAGCTCTACCGTGGGAATCAGACTCAGACGTATTTCTCAAAGCTTTCAACGCGGGAGATGACAGCAAGGCTGCACGGTATCTGGATCATCCAGACCCGGAGCGCGCCCTTCATGAATTTCGGCAGTCACTACATGGTGTGAAGGTCAACATCGAAAAATCTGATATTTCCAATGGAAAGCAGAATACTCATGTGACTTGGTCCAAAGATGGTGTGGAGTTGGAGAGCAATGGTCGGCTCGTCCTTAGTGGACAGGATGGTAAGCCTCAATGGTTGCCTTCGATCTTCGAAGCTCAGTTGAGCGATGATTCCGCACTCTTTTTTGCTGAAGATAAACAGTACGATCTTCCAATTAAAGATCGCTTGGGCAATGAATATATGACCTGGACGAAAGTTATTCAGGTACGAGGTCGCAAAGACATAGCCTCTAGAGCGCAGGAATTGGCCCAGATTTTTGCACCAGTGTCTCCCACAACGACTAAGGAGTGGATCGAGCAGACCTTGGGAGAGTCTCAGGATGAAGACACCGTGCTCCTCACTTTGAGGCAGGAAGAATTCCGGAAGATACAAGAGCAACTTAGGACCTTTGAGGGAATTTCCACTGTGGAGCAGGGGCGTCTCTTAAGCGTGTCCAAAACTCTTAACTCTCCGCTGGATGCTGAATTGAACAAATATTGGGAGTCAGTGCTCGATGCTAATTCAGGATGGTCGATACGCGCTGAGAGTTCACAAGGTATGACGACGGTAGCCTCTGAGCCGCCTCGCCGAGTTCAGCCAATCGCAACCACTCTGGATAACACACTGCAAAGCGCAGCAAAACAAGCAGTGGACAGTGAGCAACGTGCCGCAGTTCTAGTCGTGCTCAATCCTAGAACAGGAGGTGTCCTTGCCGTTGCACAAAATGACAAGGCAAATAACCAAGGGCCAATCGCACTCACCGGGCTATTCCCACCGGGATCGACGTTCAAAACTGTGACCACAGCGGCGGCACTAGAGGCAGGGGTAGTCAGCATGGATGAGGAACTACCTTGTCCTAGCAATATCACCGTCGCTGGACGCAAGATTCCCAACGATCATGACTTCGATCTAGGTAGCGTTCGACTGGAAGAAGCTTTCGCCCAATCATGTAACACAACCCAAGCGGTCATTTCGGATCGTTTGGGAGAAGATGATCTGCAACGGACTGCTTTAGAACTCGGAATTGGCTCCGACTTCGACGTACCAGGGATGACCACACTTACTGGTTCGGTGCCGCGGACACCGGCTGGACCTCCTCGTGTGGAGGCTTCTATTGGACAGGGCGAGGTTCTAGCTAGTCCATTTGGGATTGCGCTCATGCAATCGACTGTCGCTAACGGCGGCTTGCTTGTTCCTCCACAGCTCATTCAAGGCGAACAGACAGTAGTGAATAAACAGGCAGACCAGCATGTCAGCGATACAACTATTCAAAGCCTCCGGACGATGATGAAATCAACAATTGACCACGGTTCAGCTAGGTCGTTGAGTGATCTTAGTGCACTTGGCGGAAAGACTGGTACAGCAGAAATTGATGGCAAGCTTTCCAATGGCTGGTTCGCTGGAACGACAGGGGAATTGGCGATTGCGTCCCTTGTAATCGAAGGAGATTCTTCTCAGCCAGCTGTGGAAATGGCCGGGCGTTTCCTTCGCTCGCCGGATGTTCAGAAATTCTCTGGAATTCAATAAACTTGCGTCATAACCTCTAGCACGGCACGTCCACCGCAGCGATGCGGTGGGGTTGGATCGTGAGGCTCTCCCCGGTGGATTCGAGCACCGCGGAGATGGTGGAGGGGGTCATCATCACGATGGAGATCCAGTCATGGCTGGTGGCACCCGCATAGTCCACGTAGTGCAGGCGCACCTGTGTGCCCGCGGTATAGGCGCGGCGCAGCTCGGACATGATCTCCCGCGGCGAGCGGAAGGTCCGGGTGTCCGAGGCCTTCGTGCCGTCCGCCGGGTCCACGGCGATGGCCTGGTCGTGGGCGCGGCGAAAACCCTCCACGGCGCCGTCGATCTCCGAGGCGATCTCGGTGGAGTCCCCAGTGATGTCCATGATGTTGCGCTGGGGAGTATCCACGCGAGACGGGACACGAGCCGAGTGGGGTTCGGTGGCGGAGCCCTGCTGGAATGCCCTGGTGGCGTCGTCAATCAAATACCGCAGGGACTGGGGAACGGACGAGAGACCGCCGGGGGACATGCGATCCAGGAAGGCCTCGATGTCCTTCCATGGGGCGTCATAGCGCTTCGGCCCGATTAGGCTGAAGACGTCGCCTTCGCGGCCGTCCTCGCGCACCAGGGTGGCAGTCAGCCCCAGACGGCGGCGAGACTGCAGGTCGGAGGTCATGCGGAACACCGGGGCGGGCAGCAGGTGCACCTCGTCGTAGATGATCAAGCCCCAGTCGCGGGAGTCGAACAGTTCTAGCGCCCTGTATTCACCCTTCGACTTGCGCGTAACCACCTGGTAAGTAGCGATGGTTACGGGGCGGATCTCCTTCTTCTCCCCGGAGTACTCGCCGATCTCATCCTCCGTCAGGGAGGTGCGGCGCACCAGCTCGTCTTTCCACTGCCTGCCCGCGACGGTGTTCGTCACCAGGATCAGCGTGGTGGCCTTCGCCTTGGCCATCGAAGCCGCACCGACCATCGTCTTGCCCGCACCACATGGCAGCACTACCACGCCCGAGCCGCCTTCCCAGAAGCTCTCGGCCGCCATCTCCTGGTAGTCGCGGAGCTGCCATTCTTCGTGTTCCTGCGACAGCTCGATGGGGTGTGCCTCGCCGTCGACGTATCCCGCCAGGTCCTCTGCGGGCCAGCCGACCTTCAGCAGTTCCTGCTTGAGCCTGCCGCGCTCGGAAGGGTGCACAACGATCGAGTCTTCGTCGATCTCTGCGCCCAACATGGGCTTGATCTTTTTGTGACGCCGGATCTCCGTCAGCACAGCCCTGTCCGTCGTCTCCAGTACGAGCCCGTGGGCCGGGTGTTTGATGAGCTTCAGCCGCCCGTAGCGATCCATCGTGTCGGCAATATCAATCAGCAGCGGCTGCGGGACGGGGAACCGCGAGTAAGTTTCCAGCACGTCCATGACCTGTTCCGCGTCGTGCCCTGCCGCGCGGGCGTTCCACAGCGCCAGCGGGGTGATGCGGTAGGTGTGCACGTGCTCCGGCGCGCGCTCCAGCTCCGCGAACGGTGCCAGCGCGGTGCGCGCCTCTTGTGCCTGTTCGTGGTCGATTTCCAGCAGCACTGTCTTGTCCGATTGGACGATCAGGGGGCCGGTGCCGATGCTCACTAGCTGGATGCTCCTCACAAGGGGGTTGGGGTTGCTCTAGTTTGTTCTGGGTTGGTCTTGTTTTTAGGACAAACCTCTACTGTAGTCGCACAGTAGCCGCCCGCAGCAGCCTGCTGTGGCGCGCTAGTATTCGACGCTGCTGAGGCGGTGTGGCTGCACGGTGAAGCTTTCGCCACTGATCTCGGAGACCACAGCGATGGTGGACGGGCGAATCATGACGATTGAGACCTGGTCGCTGGTTTGCTTGCCTTCGTTGTTTACATAGCTAATCCGCACGATGGTGCCGGCGGAATACGCCCGCGAGATCGCGGCCATCATCTCCTCGGCGGTGTGCACCACGCGGGTATTGCCGTGCTGGCCTGCCCCTGTGCCCGTAGTGCTTGCGTCGGCCCGATCTGCGTTGTTGTGGCTACGACGAAAGCCCTCGATGGCGCTGGCAATCACTTGGGAGTCCGCACCTGCGCCCTCATCTGCTCCTGAGTGCGGGCTCGAGTGCAAGGTTGCGCGTAGTCCCTCGCGCGGGGGCGTGGCCACCCGCGAAAGCACTGGGGCATCCGCGTGTGCCTGCCCGCCCTCCAAGCGCAGCTGCACGCCCATCGCCTCTAGCCGATCTGTCACAAAAGATAGCTGTGCTGCGGATACCGCCACCGTGGGCGCGATCTTCCGCAGCCGCAGGCCGTCAATGTCCGGCAGTGCCAGGATCCGGTCCAGCGCCTCGGGGTCCGCCACGCTCAGGTACATCTGCGCCACCCCGGCCGTCGCCTGCGAGAGGCTGCGTTCCGCGTCGTGGAGCATGTAGCGCAGCGCCTGCGGGACGTATTCCGCACCGCCCAACGCGCGGGCCTCCAGAAATGCCTCGACCTCGGCGGCGCCCAGCCCCGCCCGAAGCGCCCGCTCCACCGATTCCTTGGACATTCGCCAGACACTGGCCATACCGCCGGATTCCTGATCACTGAATTTCGCCAGCATCGCCTGATCGGCTGGACGCAGCAGCCCCGGCGCCATGATCGTGTGGTCTGCCTGCACAATCAGCTGCTCCACCGGCGCGGGCAGGATCTCCGCCAGCGCGTCGGCCAGATCCGCCACGGGGTTTCCAGCGGGGTGTGTGCTGCCGCTCAGCACGTCGCGCAGTGCGCCCATCGCCCGGGTGGGCACGGTGTCTCTTCTTAATGACGCCAACACGCCGACCTCTTTAGCCTCCTCCCACACCGCACCCCAGGCGGTGTGCGTGGTGCGCCAGGCCTCGCCGGGCCGCACGCGCCAGAGTTCTCGCTGAATTTCGGCTGGCTGGGGCGTAGGGGCGTCACTAGCAAAAGAGCCAATATCACCGAACAGTGACGGGAAGGTTCGACGTAGACCGCGGGCGGCGTGGGATGCTGTGCCGGCCTCGAAGGGGCGGACGTCGGGCTCGTCGACGAGCCACGGTGCGTAGGCGCTGCCGGCCCAGCCGAGCAGCAGGATCGCCCAGGCGGTGGCGGGGGAGGCTTCCAGGAAGTCGAGAGCGAGCTCCGTAGGCGCCCAGTAGTCGCGCGCGGGCTGGCCGGCCGGGGTGGGAGTGGCGCGGCCGCGGCCGATGAGGTTCGAGTGGGCGAGCCACGTCAGCAGATGCAGGGTGGTCTCGGCGGGCTCGTCGCGACGGCGGGCGACCTTGTTGACCTCGCGGGTGCCGATGCCGCCGGAGGAAAGTGGGACGATCGGGTTGCGGCCGAGATCCTCGATGAGGTGGCCGAGGTCCTGGATGAGCTGGACGGCCTGGGCCGCGCCAGCGTCATCGGCACGGGAGTTGGTGGTGCGGTCGGTGGGGACAGTGGAGTCGGTGGCGGTGGAGGGGGTGAAGGCGGTGAAGTGCCCACCTGGATCGGCGATCAGCGTGCCACGTAGCAGCTGTTGCACGCGACCCGTCAAGCGAGCCGTCGTATCGTCCAACTGGTCCAAAATTCCCCGGCGCACCAGGGTGGGCAGGGGCTTAGAGGGGTCCGCGCCCTCGTGTAGGGAGGTTGAATGTCCCACGCCGCCTCCGTTGGCCAAGGTGGAAAGCAGGCGGCGCTGGCGGGGTGGGAGTTCGTCCACGATCTGCGGAAGTTCACTGGTGGGGATGGAACAGCGGGTGGAATCGACCAGCCGCCAGAGCTGCTCCGTGGAGGGCTCGAACATGCGGGGCAGATGGGGCGGAATCTTCAGCGGGGTTTGCGTGCCAGGCAGCTCCGGGTGGGGGAGAGCGAAGTCCGGCCCGAACACCAAGCCCCAGTGGCAGAGGGATTTCACGGCAGCGCGGACCTCGTCCTCGCTCGGGCGTTGCGTAGCTGGCGTGCCGGCGATGTCGAACAGCTCGCCAAGCATGTCGATCAGCTCCGCCACCGTGCGTGGGTGATGAACCGCATCGAGTTCACAAGCTGCATGGCAGACGGCAAGCTCGAGGGTGTTCAGGTGGAGCAGAGCCGGGTCGGGGGAATCAGCGAATAACTCCGAGTGGCGGCTACGTCCGGGGGTGGCAACGGCAGCGGAGAGGTTATCGAGCGCGGCATTGCTGCCGGTGAGGTTCTCCACGAACGTTGCGGGGTTCGATGCCAGCAGGCGAGTGAGCAGGTCCGCGAGCGCTTCATCCGTCTGTGCGAACAGCCAGTCCCCGTAGGAGGGAAACTCGCTGCGGAGAGAGGCAGGGGAGCCGCCATCAGCGGTGGAGTTCGCGGAGTTGTGATGCATAATCGCCCTATTTTAGCTGGAAACTTAGCGTTTTTGGGATGCGGTACATGGCGTGGCCTAGGCGGAGAGTGGCCGAGTGGCGGTTTGGGACGTGGGGAAATGCGGCGGAACGGGTGGGGATGTGGGTGGAAATCAGCACTTCGTGTGTCCTTTTCCCTTGCGATGTGCAAAGATACAACTATGGCTAACGTTGAGAAGAAGGGCTATGTCGACGCAGGCTGGCCGACCGATATTCCAGAGGGCCGTCACGCTGTTACCGAGCTGGTGGCTGATACCGCGGGTGCTCTGAGCCCCTACGGTGACATCGAGTTCCCCGTCGATGCTTCCGAGCTTCCGTACGTGCACTCGTTCACCGTTATTAACAAGTAACTGAACTAGCAAACTAGTAAGGTGGTGCGCCTCCCCATATGGGGAAGCGCGCCACCTTTTCTTTAATTAACCCTGGTTTGCCTTGTTTGCCCCTCATGGCTTCTCATCGGAGCGCCTAGCCAGCGGCCACGAAAAAACCGGGCTGGCACGCTGTTGCGCGCCGACCCGGTTCTTAGCCAGACCTGCTCTTAGTGAGGCAGAACAGCCTGCAGCTGAGCGGAGTACTGCTTGTAGGTGTGGTTCAGGGAGTGCTTGTTGGCGTTGTAGTAGTCGGTGACTTCCTTCGGTACGGAGAAGCCGCGCGCCTCGATGCGCTTCACCAGTTCATCGTAGAACTTGTCCACAGCCAGAGCATTGGAGTTGCGGGACAGGTCGCGGGCGGCCTGCTGTACAACCGGAGCCGGTGCGGCCGGCTTAGCCTTCGGCTTAGCTGCAACGTTGCGCGGGGTTGGCTTGGAGTTCAGGCCCAGCTTGGCGGAGCAAGCCGGCCATGCGCCCCAACCCTGGCCAGCCAGAACGCGCTCTGCGACGGCGATCTGCTGCTCACGAGTGGCCTGGTATGCGTAAGGTGCGTACTGCTTGCCGCCGTAGCCAGCCCAGGTGGACGGGCTGAACTGCAGGCCGCCGTGGTAGCCGTTGCCGGTGTTGATGGACCAGTTGCCGCCGGACTCGCACTGAGCCAGGCGATCCCAGTCGGAATCCGGTGCCGCGGAAGCGGTCGGTGCCAGCAGTGCAGAGGTAGCTGCAACTGCTACGCCTGCGACAGACAGGCGGGCTGCGGTGGTGAAAGAGCTGGTCTTTGCGTGACGTGCCATGTTTGCTGAGTTTCCCTTCGGGCGCCTTGTCTTAGCTATGGCGCCTTTTGTTTCGTTATCTCTCGAAGATCTCTTGGTCTTTTCGGATCTCTTCGATCCTCTAAGTTCAGTGATCTTCTTGCTTTTGTGACGTCGAGCCGTTTGCTCGTTCGCCTTAAGGTCATGGGCTACCGTACTGGTTTGTCACGTTTGTGTCACGTTTCTTGCAAGATTCGAAACTTATACAACGTTAAGGCGGGTTTTCGAAACGCTTATTGACCTGGAATTTATAGGAATGAATCCATTTCGTTACAGTTTTGTAATGTGAGGAAGATCACATTTGGGCTGTAACGCCTGTGGCTTATGTGATTAGCGAGTGGGATTTGCTCTACCCTTGCATTCTCGCTAACCTAGGTCATTCTATTGACATCAAGGAATAGGGTGATCCCATGCCAACCGGAAAAGTGAAGTGGTACGACGCAGACCGCGGCTACGGCTTCGTCAGCAACCCTGGGGATGAGGACGTCTACGTCGGTTCCCAGGTGCTGCCCGACGGCGTCACCGAACTGGTCAAGGGTCAGCGCATCGAGTACGAGTTCATCGCTGGCCGCCGTGGACCGCAGGTTCACACCATGACGGTGCTGGACAATGGCCCCCGCCGTGCGCAGCACAAGTACAACCCCGAGCAGCTCCACCAGATGGTGCAGGATACGATCACACTGCTAGATAGCAGTGTGCTGCCGGTGCTGCAGTCCGGTCGCCGCCCAGAGCGCAAGGAGGCCCGCCAGGTGGCGGAGATCCTGCGCACCATCGCGCGCGAGCTCGACAACTAGCGGTCGCACCCCGCACTTCATTCAGACAAACCCCCTCGCACCCCCCTAAAGACAGGGAGCTCCCCCTAAGCAAAGGGAGCTACTGGGCGATCTCGATCGACCAGATGGTTGCGTAGGGGGTTTGCTCGTCGTTGTCGTCCAAGCCGACCAGCATAGAGTGCAGCTCCAAGACCTTTAGCTGAGGGGTGCTGCCATCATCGGCCTTCATGGAAGCCTCAAGGTCCAGCGTGACTTCTTCACGCTCGTAGCCCTTGTAGTAGTTGTCCTGGTTAGCGCCCGGCTCGTCGAAGATCTGCAGCAGAGACCAGTCGTGGTCGTACACATCCTCCGGCGGCTTGATCGTTACTTTCTTGGCGTCCCCTACCTGCAGCTTGTAGGGCTCAGAGGGCTCACAGTCCGGATCATCCAGCTCGCAGACAGAGTAAGGTGCGATCTCGTGCTCCTCACCATCGACCACAGCGGTGATGCGTTGATCCTGCGGCAGCGTTTCGACCTTCCCGTCCTGCCAGCGGTTGTAAAGCAGCACGCCGCCGATGACCACCACCACGAGGGCGACGATTGCCCCCATCGTCATCAGTTGCTTGCGCTGGGCGCGCTTGCGCTGCTGCTTCTTGGAAAGCTTCGGCGCGGGCTTGGCAGAAAGCTTTGGACTGGTTTTCTCTTGCTCGCTCACGCCTCCCGATCCTAATTCACTGGCCGGACAAGCCCTAACCCTCCGGCTCCTTGAAGCGCACCTCGTACATCTCGTCCCACAGCTTGCCGGTCAGGTAGAAACGCCGATCACTCGGGGAACTGCCCGGCACCACAGCAATGCCATTCAGCACGTCCGCGCCGTCTCGCTGTGCCGCGGGGAATAACCCGGCGGTGTCCACGACATGCGTGACCTTCCCGTCCTCCGGGTCAATCTCCAGGATCGTATCGGTCTGCCACACGTTGGCCCATACCTTTCCGTCGGCGGTGCACTCCAGCTCGTTGAGCTGGTCGGTGCCCTCCACCTCCACGGAACCGGTCTTGGCAAATGTCTCGGGATCGCGGAAGGTCAGTGTTCCCGTGCCGTCGCTCATCACCAGCCGATCCTGCTGCGAACACAGGCCCCAGCCCTCTGTCTCGTAGTCGGCCCGGTCCACTTCCTCGAGCGTGCGGGCATCGCGCTTGATCGCGGTGTGTTCCTTCCACGTCAGCTGCCACGCCGTATCGCCGTGAATCGCCACGCCCTCGCCGAACAGGTCCTCACTGAGGCTCTGTTCGTCCGACTTTTCGCCTTCCAAGTCCGTGTAGTAGATCTGCGATTCGCCGTACAACCCCGTGCCGACCAGCAGCCGCCCATCGTCGGCCGTCTCTAGCCCCTGGGTAAACGCACCCTCGTCCCACGGGTGTACCTCATCCACCGTGACCTCGAGCATCGGCGCATCGCCGTACTCTTTCGCTGTTGTTCCTGGTTTTATTGGTGACGCCCCGTCGTCCGCACCACACGCCGATAACGCACACGCCACAGCCGCAGCTCCTACAGCTGCGAGCACCTGGGAAGTAACCCGCCCCTTTCGAGGCTGGGGGAGGGATGCGTGAGGGTGGCGTCGATAAGAGAACATGCAACCATCATGCATCACAGCGAGTGGGCGGCAGGCATAATGGTTCAGGTGAGTAAGAAGAAAAAGGCAGATCCGATTCTTTTTTCGGCCCAGGCGAAGGAAACGGCCCGCGCCGCGGTGGAAGAGGTAGGCGGCGACGAGGTGGGGAAGGCCCTCGGCATCGCAACGGACGGCGAGGGTTTGGGGATTTACCGCTACGCCAGCCGAGTGCCCGGATACCGCGGCTGGGAGTGGGTCGTGGTGCTGGTGACGGTGCCGGGCAGTGGGGTCCTCACTATTAACGAGGTCAGCCTGCAGGCCGGAAAGCATGCCTCGTTGGCCCCGGAGTGGGTGCCCTATGAGGACCGCGTGCAGCCGGGCGACCTGGGGCCGGGCGATACCCTCCCGCCGCGCCGTGATGACGAGCGGCTGACCGTGTGGGCCAAGCTACAGGACGGTGATGGCTTCCTGCGCAACCCGCAGGCGGGCAACACCCTTTCGCACGAGGGGCTGCGCCAAGCTCGCAAGCGCTGGCGGGAAGGGGACTACGGGCCGCGCTCCGAATTTGCGAAGAAGGCAGACCTCCAGTGCGAAACCTGCGCGTTCTACCTGCCTATTGATGACGTGGAGAATGGCGTGGGCGTGTGCGCGAACGAGTACTCCGCCGACGGGCGCGTGGTACAGCGGGATTATGGCTGCGGGGCGCACTCGGCGACGGTGGAGGAATCCATTGGTGAGGAGCTCGGGGAGGGCACCAATAATTACGGCGTGTACGTCGACGAGGGGTTCTCTCGCTTCGAGTAAATAGGGCGCCAGTGCTGGCCCCCTTGGGATGCCCCGAACGGGTACCTAATAGTTGCATAAATGCCCTGCGGGGTGGTTACTTATACCTTGACGTTTCAAATTGTGGTGGCTGCCTACGGTTCTGCTGAGAGGTAGCTTCCGCGCTCGGACCGAACCGGTAGGGGAGAATTCCGCATGGCAGATGCACAGGCCGCCAAGGCCGCAGAGACAAAAACTGGGGAACCGCAGGATCGTGGCTTCCTAGACCGCTTTTTCCACATCTCGGAGCGCCACTCGACGGTGGGCACCGAGGTCCGCGGTGGTGTGGTCACGTTCTTCGCGATGGCTTACATCATCATCCTGAACCCGCTGATCCTGGGCACCAGCGCGGACATCAACGGCGACGAGCTGGGCACCGCCCGCGTGGCCGCGGTTACCGCCCTGGCGGCGGGCGTAATGACCATCGCCTTCGGCATCATCGCCCGCTATCCCTTCGGCATCGCCGCTGGTCTGGGCATTAATACCCTGGTGGCGGTCACCTTCGTCGGCACAGAAGGGCTTACCTGGCCGGAGGCCATGGGCCTGGTGGTTATTGACGGTGTTCTCATTGTGCTGTTGGCCATCACGGGCTTCCGCGAGGCCGTGTTTAACTCGATCCCCAGCTCGCTGAAGGCGGCAATCGGCGTGGGCATCGGCCTGTTCATTGCGATGATCGGCTTGGTGGACTCCGGCTTCGTTCGCCGCATTCCGGATGCCGCGGGCACGACCGTCCCGGTTGGCCTGGGCATTAACGGCTCAATTGCCTCTTGGCCCACGTTCGTCTTCATCATCGGTCTGCTGATCTGCGGCACCCTGGTTGTCCGCAAGGTCCGCGGTGGCCTGTTCATCGGTATCGTCGCCAACACCATCATCGCCATGATCGTGGAGGCAATCACCCACACCGGCCCATCCTTCGTTGACGGCGAGCCGAACCCGGCAGGCTGGAACCTGGCGGTGCCGCAGAGCCCGGATTCCCTGGGCGGTATGCCGGATCTTTCCCTGGTTGGCGCCGTGGATCTGTTCGGCGCTTTCACCCGCGTGGGCGTACTTGCTGCCTGCATGCTGATCTTCACCCTGGTGTTGGCGAACTTCTTCGACGCTATGGGAACCATGACCGCGCTGGGCAAGCAGGCTCAGCTGATGGATGAGGAAGATCGCCTGCCGAACCTGCGCACGGCCCTGATCGTCGAGGGCGGCGGCGCGATCGTCGGTGGCTCGGTCTCCGGTTCCTCGAACACCGTGTTCGTGGATTCCGCGGCGGGTATCGCCGACGGCGCCCGCACGGGCCTGGCCAACGTGGTCACCGGCCTGCTGTTCATCCTGGCGATGTTCTTCACCCCGCTGTACGAGGTCGTGCCGATCGAGGCCGCCGCACCGGTCCTGGTGATCGTGGGTGCGATGATGATGGCGCAGATTAAGGACATTGACTTCACGCGCTTCGACATTGCCCTGCCGGCCTTCCTGACCATCGTGGTCATGCCGTTTACTTACTCCATCGCCAACGGCATCGGCGTGGGCTTCATCACCTACGTCGCCATGGCGCTGGTTGGCGGCCGTGCAAAGAAGGTCCACCCGCTGCTGTACCTGGTGGCTGTGATGTTCGTGGTCTACTTCGCCGCCGATCCGGTGATGGATCTGCTGCGAGGCTAACCATGGCCGACTTTTCGCCCATTCGGATCGATGACCCGCGCGACCCGCTCCTGGATGACTTTCGGAACCTCAACGCTTCCGACAAGAAGTCCGGCGAGCAGCTGATCATCGCCGAGGGCACCTTGGTCGTCCCGCGCCTGCTGGCCAGCCCCTATCCGACCCGCGCGGTCGTGGGGTTCCCGGGGAAGCTGCGGGCGATCGAGGAGGAGCTGTCTTGTTCTCTTTCTGGTGATGACGCCACCTTTTCCGTGTTTGAGGTTTCCCGCGAGGTCTTGAAGGAAGTCGCGGGCTTCGATATGCACAGGGGACTGGTCGCGTCGGCGGATCGACTGCCGACGAGCGCTGCCACAGGGGACGCAGGAACCAGCGCCGTGGAGGCGGTGCTGGACCGCTTGGAGGAAAACCCCGAAGCCAGCGGAGTGATCGCCGTGCTGGAGGGCGTGGGGGATCACGAGAATATCGGCTCCATTTTCCGCAACGCAGCGGGGCTCAACGTGGATGCCGTGCTGTTCGGCGCGGCCACCGCCGATCCGCTGTACCGGCGCAGTGTGCGTGTCTCCATGGGCCACGTCTTGCGCCTGCCGTGGGCGAGGTTCCCCGGTACGACGACCACCTGGCAGCGGGATCTGGAGCTGCTGCAGAGGCGCGGATACGAGGTGGTGGCGCTCACGCCAGCGGGGGACGTCACGCTGCGTGAGGCCACGGAGGCCGCCCGGGGACGGGGGAAGAAGGTGGCGGTGATGGTTGGCGCGGAGGGACCCGGCCTGACGGAGCACGCCATGCGCGCCGCGGATGTGCGCGCCAGCATCCCGATGACCCGCGGAACCGATTCGCTGAACGTGGCCACGGCGGCTGCCATCGCCTTCTACGAGGCGGTGCGCTAAGCGGGGAGCTACTCCCCGCCGGTGCGGCGGCGCACCTCGTCGCCGATCTTTTTGGAGGCTCCGCGTAGCCCCTTCAACCCAGCGGAAAGCCCCTTGCGAGCCCCCTGGCCCAGGGAGCTCAGCAGGTTCTTGGCCACCTCGGCTCCGCTGGGTTCGCTTTCGCGGGACGGGGCGGCGTAATCGTCGTAGCCTTGCTCGTCGTCGTAGACGGAGACCATGTCGTCCGGCTTGGGGCGTCCATGCGTTAGACCGTCGTACTCGGAGGACTTCGCCTCTGGTCGACCGTCGACGGCGAAGGCGGCAATGGGCAGCGCCGGGCCGGAGGCGGAGACGGAAAAGCCCAGCCAGGCCTCGATGGCCGCGGCAGCCAGCTCCGCGGGGATGAAAGGCAGTTGGATGCCGCTGGCCTCGGTGTTGCCGGCCCAGTAGTCGGCCTCGAACTCACCGGGCAGGCCGATGTCCTCGAACACGGTCTCGCGGGTGGCGCAGAAAGAGCGCTTGAGCTGGCCGCCCGACCAGTGGGCGAAGCCCCCAAAGGTTTCGTCGACCTCCTTGGAGGCGGGATCCCCACCATCCCCGGGCTTCGTCGAGGCCGCGGTTTCCGGGTCCGCCACCACGCAGGAGGCGTACACGTCGGCCGCACTGACTAGCGTGCGGTAGCGCTCCGGCAGTTCGGAGAGCTTTCGCAGGTCGGGGATTACCGTCTGCACTACCGATAGCCCCGGGTAGCCACCGATGTAGAACTCATCGGTGCCAGGGGTTGCACTGCGGGTCATGTCGAAATCACCGATGTGCGTCAGCGGCCAGGCCGGGTTCAGCTGTGCCAGGTACTTGCGGGCGAAGCCACGGTCGACCTTATGCTCCTGGTTCACCACGGTGCTGGGGTTGGCAGCATTCACAAACCAAAGGGTCACCAGGGTCACAGCTGTGGCTCCTTCTATCGCCTAGTTCTTCTTCTTGGGGTTGGTGCGCACACCCAACAGGACGTCCTCCCAGTGCGGGGTGACGGCCTTGCGCTTCCGCTTCGGCTTCGCAGCCTTTGCGTCGGGGTGCATTAGGAATTCATTATCGCCGCGGTCGCCCCGCTCCGCAGGGGAATCGTCGCCGGCGGGGGGAGTGCCCTGCGTGGCGGGATCCCCAGGAGCCCCAGCCCCAGCGGATCGGTCGCTCTGCCGGTTCTGATCGGCCTGGTCGTCCTCCCAGTACTGATCCTCGGGGTCCTGCGTTGGGTGCAGCAGGGGAGTCACCGGCGAAACGCTGCGCACCGGTTGCCCGTAGCGTGGGTTCACCAGGTCGCCAGCGATGCTGTTGTGCGGGTGCGCCAGCGCCTTCTCCGAGCCGCGCAGCTCGATGATGAACTCTGCGACGTGCGTATTGGTGCGCCCGGCGGCGTCCTTTTCCCAGGATACGGTGACGATCCACTGCTTGGTGGAGTTCTGGTAGGCATCCCACTCGGCGTCCGAAAGAGACTCCCCGTGCGCCGCCAGAGCCGTCGCCAGAACCTCCCACAGGGGTTGGTTCGATACACCGTCTCCGTTCACCGGCAGCGCCGCGTGCGCGAGCTCCGCGATGCGTGCGCGCTCCTGCAGGATCGGCCAGGCGTAGGGCTCGATGCGGGACTCGTCCGTGTCCGCCTCGTCTGCCAGTTCGGCGACGGTAGCGCCGTGGCGGATGCGATCCTGGATCACGCGCGGGGACATGGAGATCCGGGTGCGGTGCGGACGCGCGTTAGGGCGGTCCTGTCCGCGCCCCTGGAACAGCGACGCCACCTCGGCCTCCACCGCTTCCTCTTCAGCGCGGGTTGCCGCTTGCTCCTCCTCGCGGTGTGCCTCTGCGGGATCCGTGGCGGCGTCGGTAGAGCCGCCAGGGCTGGACGTGCTGGTGGTGCTGGCCGCGCTGGTGGTGCCAGAGTCGGAACCTTCGGATGCCCCGGAGCGAGCATCGCCCTCGGCTTCTACGGAAGCGCTGTCCGCGCTGGCCGTGGGGGCGTCATTAAGAAAGGAGCGCAACTCGTCGGTGACGGGCAGAAAGTACTCGGCGATGGGGCCGCCGACGGCGGGGTCAACGGCGCGCAGCACGAGCGACGAGGCATCGCTATCGGCGACGACAAATTTCAGCTCTTGCAACGTGGCCTCCTGACGGATGATGCGGCAAATGACGGCGGTGTTATTAACATCACCCTCCAACCTTAGCTAAAAGCTCGGTTGGAGGGTGAGCGGATTCAGTCGCTAGATGGTGGCGAAACAGTAACTGGATAGTGCCTTACTTGGCAGCGTGGCCGCCGTCGAGGATGAAGTCGATAGCGCCGGTCAGCTTCTTGACATCCTCCGGGTCGATGGCCGGGAACATGCCGATACGCAGCTGGTTACGGCCCAGCTTGCGGTAAGGCTCGGTATCCAGAATGCCGTTGGCGCGCAGGATCTTGGCGATCTTGGCGGCGTCGATGTTCTCGTCGAAGTCGATGGTGCCGACAACGAGGGAGCGGGCATTCGCATCCTGCACGAACGGGGTGGCCTCTGCGCGTGCATCCGCCCAGCTGTACAGGGTCTGGGATGACTCGGTGGTGCGAGCCACCATGCCGTCCAAGCCACCGTTGGCGTTCATCCACTTCACCTGGTCGTCCAGCATCAGCAGGGTAGCGACGGCCGGGGTGTTGTAGGTCTGGTTCTTGCGGGAGTTATCCACGGCGGTCTTCAGATCCAGGAAGGCCGGGATGTAGCGGTCGGAAGCGGCGATCTCCTCCACACGCTCCAGGGCGGCAGGGGAGAAGGCTGCCAGCCACAGGCCACCGTCAGAGGCGAAGCACTTCTGCGGGCTGAAGTAGTAAACGTCGGCCTCGTTGAGGTCGACGGGCAGGCCGCCGGCGCCGGAGGTTGCGTCGATGGCGACCAGAGTGTCGTCCGAAGCTGCCTTCGGGCGGGTGACCGGAACCATTGCGCCGGTGGAGGTCTCGTTGTGCGCCCAGCCGATCAGGTCGGCATCGGTTCCATCCAGCTCGCTCGGGGACGGAGCGGTGCCCGGCTCGCCCGCGACGATCTGCGGCTCGTCCAGCCATGGGGCCTTCTTGGAGACGCTGGCGAACTTGGAGGAGAACTCGCCGTAGGTCAGGTGCGCGGACTTGTTGCGGATCAGGCCGAAGGAAGCGGCATCCCAGAAAGCGGTGGCGCCACCCAGGGAGAGAACGATCTCGTAGCCCTCCGGCAGGTTGAACAGCTGGGACAGACCCTCGCGTACGGAGCCGACGACGTCCTTCACGCCAGCCTGGCGGTGGGAGGTGCCCAGGATGGCTGCGTTGTCTTGGATTGCCTGCAGCTGGGCTGGGCGAACCTTGGACGGGCCACAGCCGAAGCGGCCATCGGCGGGAATGAACTCCGCGGGGATGGTGGGCAGGGTGTTTTGGTCGTTGGCAGGTGCGTTCATCTTTCCCTCTGATCGCTCGTATTTTTTGCGCTTGACTTTATAGGGTAGACCCTCGCGCGGACCGCTTGGCCTAAAGGTGTCAAAAATATAAGAATCGCGGGTGGTGAGACTGTGTTTTACCCCCGCTTAAGCTAGGCAGTCTGTCATGCGCGTCACATAGGCACTACAGTGTGCCGTATCCCCCCGTGGGCCTAACTATGCAAGTAACGCCATACGGGGAAGCCCTAAAGCGGCTACAATTTACAAATGAAACCGTGAATCTGTGTTCCGCTCCATCGGTGCCGGCGCAAGCTTCTACCAAAAGTAATCGCTACAACATTCGCTGCGGGCAGGCACGTGAACATTTCAGAAAGGGATGTCAATGGCTACTGATAATCAGGACAAGGCCGTTCTCCACTACCCAGGTGGAGAGTACGAGATGGACATTGTCCACGCCACCGAAGGTAACGACGGTGTTGCACTGGGTAAGATGCTGGCAGAAACCGGCTTGACCACCCTGGATCCCGGCTACGTGAACACCGGTTCCACCAAGTCCGCTATCACCTACATCGACGGTGCAAACGGCATCCTGCGTTACCGCGGCTACGACATCGCCGACCTGGCTAACAACGCAACCTTCAACGAGGTTTCCTACCTGCTGATCAACGGTGAACTGCCGAACAAGGAGCAGGCAGAGGAGTTCAACACCAACATCCGCAACCACACCCTGCTGGATGAGGACTTCAAGGCACAGTTCCGCGTGTTCCCGCGCGACGCTCACCCGATGAGCGTTCTGGCTTCCTCCCTGAACATTCTGTCCACCTACTACCAGGACTCCCTGGATCCGCTGAATCCGGATCACCAGAAGCTGAACACCTACCGCCTGATGGCGAAGGTGCCGATGCTGGCTGCTTACGCTTACCGCGCTTCCAAGGGCAAGCCGTACATGTACCCGGATAACTCCATGAACGCGCGCCAGAACTTCCTGCGCCAGATGTTCGGCTACCCGACCGAGCCTTTCGAGGACGACCCGGTGGTCACCAAGGCTCTGGACAAGCTGCTGATCCTGCACGCTGACCACGAGCAGAACTGCTCCACCTCCACCGTCCGCATGGTTGGTTCTTCCCAGGCCAACATGTTCGTTTCCATCGCCGCAGGCATCAACGCACTGTCCGGCCCGCTGCACGGTGGTGCTAACCAGGCCGTTCTGGAGATGCTGGAGGAGATCCACGCTAACGGTGGCGACGCTACCGACTTCATGAACCGCGTGAAGAACAAGGAGCCGGGCGTTAAGCTGATGGGCTTCGGCCACCGCGTGTACAAGAACTACGATCCGCGCGCGGCCATCGTCAAGGAGTCCGCTCACGAGATCCTGGATCACCTGGGTGGCGACCACCTGCTGGATCTGGCTATGAAGCTGGAAGAGATCGCGCTGGCTGATGATTACTTCATCTCCCGCAAGCTCTACCCGAACGTTGACTTCTACACTGGCCTGATCTACCGCGCCATGGGCTTCCCGACGGACTTCTTCACCGTCCTGTTCGCCATGGGCCGCCTGCCGGGCTGGATCGCTCACTACCTGGAGCAGGTCAACGATCCGACCGCGAAGATCAACCGTCCGCGCCAGATCTACACCGGCGAGGGTGCGCGCAAGCTCTAAACCCTTTTTGGTGACGCCCCCTTGGGCTGGCTACGCAATGCGTATGCCCCCAAGGGGGTGTTTCGCGTTTTGCTAGGGTGGGGGTTCGAGAAGCTATCAGTTTTCAAAGGAGACTTCCCATGAGCAAACCGCAGATCGACCTCTCGAATGGCCCCGCCCCGCAGGACCTGGTGATTGAAGATTTGGTGGTCGGCGAGGGTGCAGAGGCCGTGCCGGGCGGCATGGTTGAGGTGCACTACGTGGGCGTGGACTTCGAGACCGGCGAGGAGTTCGACTCTTCCTGGGATCGCGGTGAGTCCATCGAGTTCCCCCTCTCCGGCCTGATCGAGGGCTGGCAGGAGGGCATCCCGGGCATGCGCGCCGGTGGTCGCCGCAAGCTGACTATTCCCCCGGAGAAGGCGTACGGCCCGGCCGGCATGGGACATCAACTATCTGGCCGTACGCTGGTCTTTATTATTGACCTGATCGCCGTGAACTAAGGCGCCCGATCGCCTTAAACTAGGGCGCCTGATCGCCGTGAACTTGGGCGATTAGGCACCCTTCAGCGCCTTGGCCCAGCTCATCTTCTTGCCGTTGTTCAGGATGGAATTGCGGTAGACGCGGGCTACCAGCAGAATCACCAGAACCGTCGTGATGGCGGCAACCAGGAAGCTCAGCAGAACCTGCGGCAGGCTCATTGTGCCCGCCGCCATGTTCATCGGGGCGACCGTCAGGCTAAACGGCGGCACCCAGCCCAGCACCTGCATAAACGTCGATTCCATGTTGCTGAGGCCGAACAGTGGGGCGTAGGTCATACCCATAATGAACAGCAGGATCGGAGCCTGGGTGGACTGCAGATCCTCCGTACGGGAAACTAGAGAGCCCGCTGCCGCGTACAGGCTGCCGAAGAACAGCATGCCGATGCAGAAGGCCAGCAGCATCAGAGCCACCACTGTGTAGTCGAAGTCCACGTCCCCCAACAGCCCGGAGACGGAAACTGCAACCGCGCCGATGACCAGGATGATTGCGGTGCCGATGAAACCGAAGATAGTGTTGCCGATGATCTTGCCAGCCAGGAAATCCATCGGGCGGGCGGAAGCCAGGATGATCTCCACCACGCGCGAGGACTTCTCCTCCGTGATGCGCCCGCCGACGTTCGCGGCGAAGAGGATGATGAAGTAGGCCATCAGCATCACGCCGACCATGGCGGTGACAATCTGCGGCCCGTTGGCCTCCATCGCGTCATCTGCCTTCAAGTCCACGGTCTCCAGCTGCACGGAGGGCGTGGCGTCGGCGAACTCCTCGGGGGAAACTCCCACCTTGTTTAGCGCTTCGGATTGCGCGTGCGCATTGATCGCAGCGCTAACAGTGCTGAGGATCGCGGGGTCGGGCTTTCCTTCCGCGAGCAATTCGTAGCCCGAATCAGTTTTCACCAGGGCTGCATCGAGGTCCTCGTCAGTCACCTTAGAGGAAGCCTCATCGCGGGAGGCCACGGTTTCCGCCTCCACGCCACCGGAACCTTCAGTCCCCTCTGAGGCACCTTCGGTGGAGGCTGGGGCGGCGTCAATAAACTCCTTCTCAATCCCCACAAGGCCGAGCTTCGGGGTTTCGTTGTCGTCGTCCTTGTTGGCGAACCATGCGCCGGCAAACACGCCGATGAGCATGACGGCGATGACGACAATCAAGGAGAACATGATCGCCTTGCTGCGGGAGGCCACCTGGATCTCGCGCTTGGCGACGGTGGCGATGGTGTTCGGGGAAGAATAACTCATGATTCGACGACCTCCTGGAAGAGCTCTGCAAGGTGCGGGATACGGCGGGAGAACGAGTGGACCGGGCCGACAGCCAGCGCAGCCTGCAGGATCTGCTGATCCAGGTCCGTGGTTTCGGCCTCGAGCAGCACGCCCTCGCCGAAGTCCTCGACCAGGCGCGTGCCCTGGGGGTACCAGTCGCGCGCTGGAGTGCGCACCTCGTAGACGATGGGGCCGCGGGTACGCAGCTCGTCGACGGTGCCCTCGGCCTTCATGCGCCCCTTGGCGATGATGCCCACGCGGTCGCACAGGCGCTGCACCAGATCCAGCTGGTGGGAGCTGAACAGCACCGGCACGCCTGCGTTGCAGCGCTCGACAAGCAGGTCGCTCATGACGTTCACGGCCACGGGATCCAGGCCGGAGAAAGGCTCGTCCAGGATCAGTAGTTCCGGGTCGTGGATCAGCGAGGCCGCCAGCTGGACGCGCTGCTGGTTACCCAGCGACAGCTCCTCCAGCTTGTCGTCCGAGCGCTCGGCCAGGCCGAGCTGCTCTAGTAGGCCGTCCGCATTCTTCCCGGCGGCTTTGTCGCTCAGGCCGTGGAGGCGGGCGAAAAAGCGCAGCTGGTCACCGATCTTTTCCTTCGCGTACAGGCCGCGCTCTTCCGGCATGTAGCCAATGCGACGACGCAGGTCATCGTCGATCGGCTTATCACCTAGGCGTACCTCGCCGCTGTCCGCCGCGAGTACTCCCAGCGCGATGCGCATCGTGGTGGACTTGCCCGCACCGTTGGAGCCGACGAAACCGTACATCTCACCAGGTTGTACCTGAAGCGTCATGTCGTGGAGGACTTGGTGGTCCCCGTAACTCTTATTGAGGTTATTGATATAGAGAGCTTCCATATATCCCTTGTGGATTTTGCGTGGATTTTCTTGGTTTGAACCCTTAATCGAAAAAGAAGGATCCCGCACATTGTCTCACATGCGAAAGCATTAGGTTGGCGATAAAGCCTGTACCAGTGCCGTCGCGGGAATGGCGCAAGTGGCGTACAAAAGAGTCCATGAGCGAAAAGAACGATGCAGTAGCGACCCTTGAAATGAACGACGGCAAGACCATTCCGCAGCTGGGGCTGGGCGTGTGGCAGTTGAGCGATGAGGACACATACACTTCGGTACGCGCCGCGATCGAGACCGGCTACCGCCACATTGATACCGCCGCGATCTACGGCAACGAGGAGGCCGTGGGGCGCGCCGTAGCCGACGCGGTGAAGGCCGGAGACGTGCAGCGCGAGGAGCTGTTCGTCACCACCAAGCTCTGGAACGCCGACCAGGCGCGCGGTAGGGAAGCATTCGCGGAATCCCAGAAGAAGCTGGGGATGGATTATGTGGATCTGTACCTGCTGCACTGGCCATGCCCGCAGGCCGATACGTTCGTGCAGGCCTACGACTCTATGGCGGAGATCCAGCAGTCCGGCGGCGCGACCAGCATCGGCGTGTGCAACTTCTACCCCGAGGCGCTGGATGCCCTGAAGCAGGCGGGCCACACCCCGGCCGTGAACCAAATCGAGATCCACCCGGGCTTTAGCCAGGCCGAACAGCGCGCGGACAACCGCGACCGCGGGATCGTCACCGAGGCGTGGTCGCCGCTGGGGCAGGGGCAGAACCTGACCGACCCGACCATCGCCAAGATCGCCGCCGAGCACGGCGTGAGCGTGGCACAGGCCATCATCCGCTGGCACATCCAGCGTGGCGACGTGGTTATCCCGCGTTCCTCCAAGGTGGAGCGCGTGCGCCAGAACTTCGACGTCTTCGGCTTTGAGCTTTCCGCCGACGAGGTCTCCGCCATCGAGGCTCTGGACGTGGAGGATGGCCGCATCGGCGGCGACCCGCTGACTTTCCACGCTGGCCTGGAGGGCTAGGGAGACTCCGCGCGGGTTACCGCGAAACACCCGCGTATGGCACCGCCCCTGCGGTACATTGCTAGCCATGAGCGCAGGGCACGTCATCACTCATCTAGAGACCGTTGGGGCAGACATTGCAAGCAATGCCGGCGGTTCCGCAACCCCGGGTTCTCCCGCGCTCGAGGACGTTACCCTGCAAGTCGGCGTGATCAGCCTAAACCGACCGGAGAAGCGCAACGCCCTCAACGCCGCCATCGCCACCGCCGTCGCCGAGGCCGTCCGCGCCCACACTGCCGCCGGGGTGCGTGCCATCTTGATCCGCGGCGAGGGTCCCGTTTTCTGCGCCGGGGCGGACCTTTCGGGTGGCGTGTACGCCGATGATTTCTGGTCGGCCATGGAGGACATGCTCTCGGCCATCCAGATCACCCCGGTGCCGGTGATCGCCGATATTCACGGCCCGGCGGTCGGCGCGGGCTGCCAGATTGCTTTGGCCTGTGACCTGCGCGTATTTGCCGACGAGGGGGCCTGCTGGGTGCCTGTCGCCGAGCACGGTTTCGCCCTGGACCTGTGGACCCACGCTCGAGCCCGCGAGCTGATGGGCGGCGCGTTGGCCCGCAACGTGTTCTTGGCGGGCGTCCGGGTAGGTGCCGAACAAGCCCGGGCAACGGGTTTTTCTGTGGTTCTTGATGACGCCACCCCGAATGCCACTGTCCTCGCGCATCGGGTGGCGCGCCAGGCTCCGCTTTCTATGGAGCATTCGAAGCGCGTGTTCAACAGCCCGGACATGCGCGCGGATGCGGAGCTGCAGCAGATGATGGTGGACATCTGGGCCAGCGACGACGTGCAGGAGGCGCGCCGGGCCCGTGCCGAGAAACGCGCGCCTCAGTTCAGGGGCCGCTAAATCCCAGCTGTTCTAGCCGCGGCCTTCCACCGACCAGGTGTGCACAGGCTGGCCGCTGGCCTGGTTAGCGAGGTAGCGCTGCATCATGGTGGCCAGCGCCTCGGCGCGCTCTGGGGAATCCGGCTCGCTATTCGGAGCCAGCCGGTTCAAAGTATCCAGCTGCCACGTTGCACCATTTTGTCCGCTGCGGGCGCGGCCTTCGATGATCCCCAGGTATGTGTCGATTAGTTCGGAATCCACGTCCAGCAAGCCCAATCCCTCGCGGGCTTGGTCGAGTAGGTGCTCGGTAATCAGCCGTCGGACGGGCACTGTCCCTACACGCGGCCAGCGCATGCTGGCGCGTAGCCCTTCGCGGGCGCCGGCGAGGAAGTTACTGTGGGCGTCCTCAAAGGAAAGCCGCGACCACACGGGGCGATTTTGCGTGCCCAAGAACTTGACGAGCCCGTAGTAGAAAGCGGCGTCCGCGACGATGTCGGCGGTGGTGGGGCCGGCGGGTAGCAGGCGGTTTTCGACGCGGATGTGGGAGAGCTCCAGGTTCGGGTCGTAGATCGGGCGGTTCCAGCGCCAGATCGTGCCGTTGTGCAGGTTCATGTAATGCAGCCCGGGGCTCTCGCCGGACATGATGGGGGTGCCGGCCTCCAGGCGATCCTCCGGTAGGAGAGGGGAGAAGTAGCGGGCGTTTTCCTCGAAGAGGTCGAACACGCTGGTGATCCACCGCTCGCCGAACCATACACGCGGGCGCACACCCTGGTTGACGAGCTCCGCCGTGCGCGTGTCGATGGCCTGCTCGAAGACGGGGATGCGTGATTCGTGCCAGAGTTTGTGGCCGACGAATAGCGGCGAGTTGGCGCTGAGTGCTGCCTGCACACCCGCGATGGCTTGGGAGGCGTTCCAGGCGTTGGCGAAGAGGTTCGGCGCGATCTGCAGGTGCAGCTGCATGGAGGTGCAAGCGGATTCCGGCGCGATGTCCTCGAAGTCGTGCCTATAGGAATCGACGGTGCCGAGCACCCGACCGGGCAGGGCGCCTTCGAGTTCGATGCGGACCAGCTCGCCGCGGGATTCGAGGATGGCGTTGTTGAGAGCCTTGTAGCGGTTTTCGTCGGTGATCCAGGCAGGATCGCTGAGGAAGTCGGTGGTCAGGGTAGGCAGCGTGCCGATCATCACGGCGTGGGAGCCGAGTTCTTTGGCGGCCTTCTGCACCGCGCGCAGACGCTCGTCGAGGCCTTCCTGCAGCTGTTCCAGCCCGCGACCGGTGATGGCCAGCGGGGGATGGTTCATCTCCACGTTGAAGGAACCGATCTCGGACTGGTATTCGCCCGGGTGGGTTTCCTCCAGCTTTTCCAGCACGCCGACGTTGCAGCGCTTGGGCTGCATGTCGTCGCCAACGAGGTTCATTTCGAGTTCCAGGCCGATGGTGCCCTGGCTGATGAAATCTGCGTTCTGCAGGTGCTTGTCGAAGACCTCCAGCTCGGCGTTGAGGCGCTCGCGGAAGCGGGTGCGTTGTTTCGGTGTGTAGGTATCTTTAGACACTGCTTCGCCCATACTTGTTAATCGTAGCCTTGCCGCGGGTGCGGTGTGGGGGTTCTTTGGTATGGACGCCCACACGTTCCGGTGCGCTGAGGCACTGGGGTGCGGTGACCAAAAGGGCTGGTTAACGGGGAGCGTTCGTGGGCTTGTATTATGTACCTCGCACGGATTCCGTGCGATTGCCCTAGTAGCTCAGTGGATAGAGCACGGCTCTCCTAAAGCCGGTGTCGGAGGTTCGATTCCTCTCTGGGGCGCTTTTCGGGGTTTCGAAGAATTAGATTTGATTGTTCAAACAACCCCCGAAAGCATGAAACAATGCCTCTTCCTACAAAAGTAGGCGAGGCATTTCCTGTTATGCGCGGACTGTCGTCCGAGACCTGTGCCCGAAAACGCAACTAGAGTTCTCTAGCCGCTAATAGCGTCCAGCTGCTGCTCATTTCAAATCAGACACCATTTATTGGCTAATGGTCTCGGAGGCGAGTCGCGCGTAGATAAGGGTGTCGGTCCATTCGCCCTTGCTGAACCAGTCCTGGACGTGATGCGCTTCGAGCCGGAGTCCAACGCGGTTAGCAAGTGCCGCGGAGGCGCTATTGCGGGCATCCATCTGCGCGGTGATGCGGTGGAGATGGTAATGGTCAAACCCGAGGGCAAGTACCGCGCGAACGGCTTCGCTTGCGAATCCTTGCCCACCGTGTGCCGGGTTCAAAACCCACCCGATCTCGCCCTGACGGTGCTCCTTGTCTGTAAGCCACAGTGCGACGTCTCCTATGGGGGTGCCGTCATGCTCGATGACTAGCGCAAGTGCAGCAGCCTCACCATCAAGGTCAGTTTTTGATAGCCGCTCCACGAGCTTGTCACGGGTAACTTCCACAGTCCATGGCTCGTCCAACAGGTAACGAGCAACGCCAGGTTGCGAGTACAGCTCGTGAAGCCATGCGACATCGTCTGTCTCATGCAGACGGAGTCGAAGTCGTTCTGTCACCAACGGCCATTGGGCGACGGTCACGAGATCGCGCTGGTAGTGGAACAACTCCTCGCGCTGCCCTGCGGGCGTGGTCCCTACGCCTCGGCCGGTCTCGTGGAACCCCGCCGTCGTCAAGCAGTGCTGGGAGGCCTTGTTTTCCGGAAGTGTGCGTGCCGTCAAGGTTTTAAGTCCACTGGTGCGCGCGAAGCGTGATGCCAGCTCCAAGCCCCGACGGGCATGTCCTTCCCCTCGCGCACCGGGATGAATCCAGAACCCGACCTCGGCAGCATCGGAGCTAACGTCAAAGATAACCATGGAGCCGACGAACCGGTTGGTTTCGGCGTCAGCAAGTGCGAGGACTGCCAACGTGCCGGACGAGAGGCCCGTCGCGACCTCGTCACAGATCATCCGTCGCACGGACTCGGGGGTGTAATCAGGTTCAGGCAGGTGAGCGAAGCGCCGCACACCTTCGTCTTTTGTGCCTGCTGCATACGCGTCTGCGTCCAGTTCGGCGAGAGGGCGTAGGCGAGTGTTCTCAAAGGTGATCGGAAGGTTGGCGGCATCCAGCATGCGCTCAAAACTAACATAGTTTGGATAGGTGGTTCAAGTATGTTTGGTTAGGCTGGTGGGGTGAGCTACTGGGAACATCGGAAACCGGTGCAACGCCATCGCGCCGTGGATATTGCGGAAGTTGCAAGAGCATCGGGCAGACTGTTGGACGAAGGTGGTTTGAAGGCGCTCACTATGAGGGCTGTGGCGCAACAGGTGGGCGTCGCCCCAGCCAGCCTGTACTCCCGCGTGGAGTCGGTTGACGACTTGTTCGACCTTGCTCTCGATGTAGTGCTTGCAGACGATCCCGTGATGTCCGAGTCGATCAACAACGCCGACCTGCCCACCCTGATGCAGGCTTTCTTTACACACCTCACGACCCACCGGTGGGCCGGTCAAGTCATCGGCATGCGCGCCCCCAGAGGCCCTGCTTACCTGGCGCTTTCTGAGCGCATGTGTGTCCTGCTTGAACGAGAGGGCGTCCCGGATCCGTTGGGAACTGCCTACCGGCTATCAAACCTAGTGATCGGCGCCGCCCTGACGGCCCCCATGGCGCCCGACGAAAAGCGTGTTGCCATCGACCCCGAACAAGCCCCAACTTATGCGCGCCTCCACGCGGCGCACTACATTAGCCCACAAGAAATCCTCTCCGAGGGCATCAAGAAACTTTTGTCTTGACGGAACCATCCCATTTCGGGCAGAGGCAGTGTGAGGAATGCTCAGAAATGGCGAGAGGAAGCTCAGCTGGGCCAGTTGTGGAGTGGCTGGGCTAGGGATTACTAGACTGCCCCGTTTTTGTTTTTCACCCCTAAGGGGTGCGGAATTTATTTAAGCTCGGTGGGTATGAATCTGAAAGGGTTTCAGTTAGACACCTTCCTAGCTCTAGTGATGGCCCTCGGGTCGGCGGCGTTCCTCGGGTTGGGGCGCATGCTCTTCGATGCTCTTGGGTGGTACATGCTCGTGACCATCCCCCTCTCGTTTGTATTCGCCGGCGGGCTCTACGTTCTTTGGAAGATTCCAGTGCGTATTGACGTGGAGGATTCTTCGGGGGTGTCGCACAAGGTTTTCGGCTGGCGAGAGTCGTGGGCTTTCATTATCGTCAGCGAGTTCTTGGTTCTAACAGGCTTCTTACTGGTGGATTTCGACGATACTGATCATGGGGCGGAAAACGTCTGAGGGCTAACTGCGACGACTTTGTGGCATGCCATTGATTGATTCTCGTAGCTCATGCCCTCCGACCGCTCGTGCTGTGGAACCAAGTCTTCGCACGGAACACTTGACCACCTGCAGCGTGGACCCCACCGATCCTGCGCAGCTGCGCCGCGTGGGCGCGGGGCTCGATAGGCCGCGTCCGCTGGTGTTCCATCTATCGGAGGTGACTACCGCGGCTGCGTAGTCGACTGATTTTTCTGCCCAAACACCCATGTGGGGGTAGGAAGCCAGGCGAATGATTTGCTTAATTATTTATATGAAGCCCAGGGGGTTTGCCGGACTCATAGGTTTGCGCGACCGTATTGAAAACGTTGTTTCATTAAAATATTCGCGCAGGTTTGTATCGTTGAAGATGTATCGGTTTCCGAAAATCGGAGCGTACAGCGCTTGCGGCTAGCACCCAGCGCATTTTTTGATCGAGAAAATTTCAGATCCAACTAATCGATATTCTTCGAGGAGAGATTTCGCCGATGACCCAGTCCACCGGCTCCACCGACACCAGCATCGACTTCCTGTGGCTTTCCGAGCCCGACATGATTGAAGCGGGGGTGACGGACTCTGCTCGCTGCGTCGACGTCATGGAGGAAACCCTGATCCTTCTGGATAAGGGCGACTACCGCATGGCCGGCGCTTCCGGCAACTCCCACGGCGCCCAGGTCAACTTCCCCGACAACCCCGAGCACGAGGGCATGCCCGCCAACGGCCCCGACCGTCGCTTCATGGCTATGCCCGCCTACCTTGGCGGCCGGTTCAAGGGCGCCGGCGTGAAGTGGTACGGCTCCAACGCGGAGAACCGCGCCAACGGCCTGCCGCGCTCCATCCACGTGTTCGTCCTCAACGATGCCGTCACTGGCGCCCCGAAGGCCATCATGTCGGCCAATCTGCTGTCCGCGTACCGCACTGGTGCGGTTCCGGCTGTGGGCGTCAAGCACCTCGCCGTAGAGAACGCAGAGACCGTAGGCATCATCGGACCGGGCGTCATGTCCCGCACCATCCTGGCCTCTTCCATCACCCAGCGCCCCAGCATCAAGACCGTAAAGATCAAGGGCCGCAGCGCCGGTTCCACCGAAAAGGCAGCACAGTGGATCCGCGACCGCTTCGAGGACCTGGACGTGCAGGTCGTCGACAGCGAGCAGGAGGCCATCGAGGGCAGCGACATCCTGATCGCCGGCACCTCCACCTCCCCGGACGGCCCGCAGGCCTTCCCGTACTTCAAGCGCGAGTGGCTCAAGCCCGGCGCGCTGGTGCTGTGCCCCGCAGCGGCCCGCTTCGACGACGACTTCATCAAGTCCGACGAATCCAACCTGGTGCTGGACTACGACGGCCTGTACAAGGAATGGTTCCAGGAAAACGGCCCGGACGTCACCTACGAGCGCCTGCTGGGCATCCCCGGCAACCGTTGGTGGGACATGGTCGAGGAGGGCACCCTGCCGAAGGAGAAGCTGCACAACATCGGTGCCATCGCCGCGGGTAAGGCTCCAGGCCGCGAGAACGACGAGCAGATCTTCTTCTACTCCATCGGCGGCATGCCCGTTGAGGACGTTTCCTGGGCCACCGAGGTGTACGAAAACGCCCTGGAGAAGGGCATCGGCACCAAACTGAATCTCTGGGACACCCCGGAGCTAACCTAGGAGCCTGAACGAACCATGGAGTTCAAAAACATCGACCAGGTCATCGACTTCATTAAGTCGGAAAACATTCGCTACCTGGACATTCGCTTTACCAACATGTTCGGCCTGGAACATGGGCTGACTGTCCCGGCGCGCGAGCTAACTCCCAAGGCGGCGGAGGACGGCTTCGCCTTCGACGGCTCCTCCATCCCCGGCTTCTCCACCGTGGATAAGTCGGACATGGCGCTGATCCCGGATCCGACGACCGCCTACGTGGATCCGTTTCGCGAGCACCCCACGCTGAACATGCAGTTCTTCGTGCAAGATCCGCTGACTCGCCAGCCGTACCGCCGCGACCCGCGCACCATCGCGCGCAAGGCGGAGAACTACCTGAAGGAAACCGGCGTGGCGGACACCTGCTCGATCGGTGCGGAGGCGGAGTTCTACGTCTTCGATTCCGTCCAATACGCCTCCGACACCAACATGTCCTTCCACCGCGTGGATTCGGACGAGGGGTGGTGGCGCTCCGGCGAGGAGACGATGATGGACGGCTCGCCGAACCGCGGTAACCAGATCCGCATCAACGACGGCTACTTCCCAGTCGCCCCGTACGACAAGACCATCCCGGTGCGCGACGATATTGCGTACAACCTGGAGAAGGTCGGCTTCGAGATCGAGCGCTTCCACCACGAGGTCGCCACCGGCGGCATCCAGGAGGTCAACTATCGCTTCGATACCCTGCTGGCCGCCGCGGACGACCTGCAGACTTTCAAGTACGTGGTGAAGAACACCGCCGAGCAGCACCGCAAAACCGCCACCTTCATGCCGAAGCCGCTGGCCGGCGATGGCGGTTGTGGCATGCATGCCCACCAGTCGCTGTGGAAGGACGGCAAGCCGCTGTTCTACGACGAGACGGGCTATGCGGGGCTCTCCGACATGGCGCGCTATTACATCGGTGGTCTGTTGCACCACGCCCCGGCGGTGCTCGCCTTTACGAACCCCACCGTTAACTCTTATCGACGCCTATATTCCGGCTTCGAGGCACCCGTCAACTTGGCCTATTCGCAGTCCAACCGCTCGGCCGCCATCCGCATTCCGCTGACCGGCGATAGCCCTGCGGCCAAGCGTATTGAGTTCCGTGCGCCGGACCCGTCCTCGAACCCCTACCTGGGCTTCGCAGCCCAGCTGATGGCGGGGCTGGACGGCATTCTGAACCGCATTGAGCCGGGCGAGCCGACAGATAAGGACCTCTACGAGCTGCCGCCTGAGGAGGCGAAGAAGGTTCCGAAGGTGCCACACTCGCTGGAGGCCGCCCTGACGGCCATGGAGGAAGACCACGACTTCCTGACCGCCGGGGGAGTCTTCGACGAGGACTTCCTGCAGGCCTATGTGCGCCTGAAGTACGAGCTGGAGATCCAGCCGCTGCGCCAGGGACCAAGCCCGAAGGAGTTCGAGCTGTACTACAGCGTGTAGTTAGCTGCGCGCTACGGCGCGGACCTGGCCACGCGCTAGAGCGCGGAGCTAGTTGACTAGCGCCGCGTCCAGGTGCAGAAGCGGTAACGCAGGGGCTGCTCGGGATTGACCTCTTGGTCGACCGGGTGGCCCTTTAGCGATTCCTGCCACTCCTCGGCGTGCTCTTCGAACTCTTCGGTGGGAACCAGAGGTGCGTACACCTGGAAGCGCTCGGGGGCCTCCATGTCGATCTCCGTGATGACGATGCGATCAGCCACGGGCATGCACTGGGCGTACACCTGGCCGCCACCTAGTACCCATACGGTGGGGGTGCGCTCGTCTGCAGTGCCCTCAGCGCTAGCGCTGTCTTTCAACTCGTTGAGAATCTGCTCTGCGGCGTTGGCCAGCGCGCTGGGGATAGAAGGCTCGATGATGCCACCGGGGGCGTCATAATCATCCTGCCTAGTGATCACATAGTTCGTGCGCCCCGGCAGCGGGCGGAAGCCATCGTCGAGTGCTTCCCAGGAGGTGCGCCCCATGACGACGGGATAGCCGGTGGTGGCGTTCTTAAAGTGCTGTAAGTCCTCCGGCAGGTACCAGGGCATGTCCGCGCCATCGCCGATCACACCGGCGGTGGTTTGCGCCCAGATCATGCCGATCTCCACCTGATCTCGGGAGATCCCCTTGGCCTCTAGGGCGTAGCTGACCGCAGCGGCGGTGAGCTCCGGGTAGTCGCCCGGCTCGTAGCCGGTGGGGCGATGGGGTTGGTTGTTGGAAGTCATTTATACGGCCACCTTTGCCTTGATCACCGGGTGCGGGTCGTAGCCGGTGAACTCGATATCGGAAAAGTCGTAAGAAAACATGTCCGCAGCCTTGTTCAACTGCAGCTGCGGGTAAGGGCGGGGATCGCGGGAAAGCTGCAGCTTAACCTGCTCCACGTGGTTGTCGTAGATATGGCAATCACCGCCGGTCCAGATGAACTCACCGACCTCCAGGCCCGCCTGCTGGGCGAACATGTGGGTCAGCAGCGAGTAGCTGGCGATGTTGAAGGGCACGCCCAGGAACATGTCCGCGCTGCGCTGGTACAGCTGGCAACTCAGCTTGCCGTTGGCCACGTACAGCTGGAACAGCAGGTGACACGGTGGCAGGGCCATGTTGTCCAGTTCCGAGACATTCCAGGCACTCACGATATTGCGGCGCGAGTCCGGGTTAGTCTGCAGAGTTTCCAACGCTCCCGCGATCTGGTCGATGTGCTGGCCGTTTGGAGTCGGCCAGCTGCGCCACTGCACGCCGTATACCGGGCCTAGATCACCGTTCTCGTCAGCCCACTCGTTCCAGATGCGAATACCGTTCTCCTGTAGCCAGCGCACGTTGGAATCTCCGCGGAGGAACCACAGCAGTTCACCCACCACGGACTTCACATGTACCGACTTGGTAGTGATCAGCGGGAAACCTGCGGAGAGGTCGTAGCGGATCTGGCGGCCAAACAGGCTGGTGGTGCCTGTGCCGGTGCGGTCGCCCTTAGGAGTGCCCGTTTCGAGGATCTCCCGCAGAAGATCCTCGTATGGGGTGGGGATGGAACTCGGCTGCTGCTGGGGTGCCACTGCTCGCCGCCTTCCTTTCAAGCTGGTGGGTCCTTAGGTTCAAAAGTCTCACTTAGTCTACGTCGGCAACCAAGCGGCGGCACCCGCGGGGCTGGCAAGCCTGGTTGGGGACATGCCGAATCTAGGAACCGGCAGTGGTCCTAGAAGCGGATCCGCCAGCGGATCCGCGCGCCGGGTTAGAGCAGTGCTCGGCGGTTGGCGTGTGGTCGGCCGCCTTGCGGGTCAGGCCCCACAGGATCAGCCCAATGGTTGGGTCGTGCTTGGGCATCGCCGCGTGCCCCGGCGGAATGGTGAGCTTGCAGGCAGCGCCTACCTCCACGTTCGCCACGTCCGCGCCGTCGATCGATTCCAACATGGAGGTCGTGTTCGGCGTGGCGGTGGTATCGGCGGAGGAGTAGAGGTTGGTGTACTGCACGCGCTTGTCTGTATCCGGCAGCTGGTTCAGGCGGTCGATCAGTTCCGAACCCACCAACTGTTGCACGCCCGCCTTGCCCGCGGCGGACTCGGCTAGCTTCGGGTTCCGCTCGACTATCGGGCGCAGCATCCTATCCATGCCGGCCAGCGTGGTGCCGTGGTACGTCGCGGCCAGGCCGACGGCACGGCCGACCTTATCGCCGCCGCCGTTCTCCGCGATGTACTTCTTCAAGTGCAGCCCACCCTGGGAATGCCCCACCAGATCGACCTTCTCCGCGCCCGTCACGGACAGGATGTAGTCGACGGTAGAAGCGATTTCCTTGGCGGAATCGTCGATGTCCGTCATCGCGTAGTGTCCCAGCAAATTCGGCTTACCGTCGTTCGGCTTGCCGTAGTTGAAGGCCCACGTGCAAAAGCCCTCCTTGGATAGAGCGTTGGCGGCCTTCTGCCAGCGCGTCGAGTTATCGGACGTGCCGTGGATGAAGACGACGGGGTTCGGGTGCTCCGGGGAGGGGACACAGGTGGGATTGTTCACAGGCGCCTTGGCCACATGCTTGCCTTCTAGACCGGCGGGGACTGCGGCGTCCGGAATAGCGCTAGAAGCATCGGCATCAGCAGCTAGGGCAGAAGGGGTGAGGGAAGAGAGGGCAGAGAGGGAAACGCTCAACGCTGCAGCGCCGGCGAGGATGGATCGGCGGACCCGACCCCGTGCGAGAGAATTAGCTTTCATGGAAGAAACGATAGCCTAACTTCCAGCGCTGTCCACCGTTACAACCAGAATGCACGGGCGTGTGATCCCCCTGCTCGCGCGTCAAACCCCACTCGATCAGTCCAATGATGTGCTCGTTTTCCGGCAGCGACGCATGCCCCGGCGGGAGCAGCAGCCCGCAGACCTCGCCGACCTCCGCGTCGGCCACATCCGCCCCGCCGATGGACTCCAGCTGAGACGTGGAATTTGGCGTGGCCGTCAGATCCTTCGAAGTGAAGATGTTCGTGTACATCACGTTCGGGTGGGTATCCGGCAGCTCGTTGAGCCGACTGATGAAATCCGAACTACTCAGCTGCTGAATCGCAGCCTTGCCCGCCACCAGATCCGCGAACTCCGGGTTGCGGTCCACCAGGTTCTGCAGGATCGAAGACATCCCGGTCATCGTCGTGCCGTGATACGTCGCGGCCACCCCCACCGCGCGGCGCACCGTATCCTGCCCGCCGTGCTCTGCAATGTACTTCTTAATGTGCAGCCCGCCCTGGGAGTGGCCCACCAGATCCACCTTGCTGGAGCCGGTGACCTCCAGGATGTAATCAATCGTCGCTGCGATCTCCAGGGCGGATTCGTTGATGTCGTTCACGGCAAACACACCCGGGATCGCCGGGCGGCCCTCCTCCGGCTGGCCGTAGTTGAAAGCCCACACCGAATAACCCTGGGCGGCGAAATACGTTGCGGCTTTCTGCCAGCGGAGAGTGTTATCCGTCGTGCCGTGGATAAACACCAGGGGGCAGGGGTGCTCCTCCGTAAGCTCCTTCCGCGGATTATTGGCGGGTGCGCCGATAACGTAGCGCCCCTGCAGCGTGGCGGGAATGTCCGCGTCCGGCTCCAGCTGCGCGCGGGAGGCCGGGCGGGGCGTCAAGAAGGAAAAAGGGAGCATGCAGTGCTAGAAGCAGGGCTAGAGAGGGCTACAGAGAATAAGCGCCGTGCTTGTCGTGGAACTTCGCGGCGGAGGCCAGGATCTCGTCGGCCATGTCGGGGCGGGAGATCACCAGGTCCGGCAGGTACGGCGACTCGCAGTTGTAGCACAGTTCCGTGCCATCCAGGCGGGAAGTGTGCAGGCCAGCGGCCTGGGCAATGCCGACGGGGGCTGCGTTGTCCCACTCGTACTGGCCACCGGCGTGGACGTAGGCATCGTTATCGCCCAGGATTACGGAGACGGCTTTAGCCCCGCAGGAACCCATGGTTACCAGCTCCAGGCCCAGATCCTCGGCGATGAACTCAGCGATCGCCGGGGTGGTGTTCTGGCTGATCACCAGGCGGTTCGTGCGGGAGCCCTCGACGGCGCGGACCTCCGAACTGCTGAACACGCGCCCCAGGTCCGGCATCCCCACGGCGGACTCGACGATCTTGCCGTTCTCCACCAGCGCAATGTGCACGGCCCAGTCCTGGCGGCCGCCGGCGTACTCCCGGGTTCCGTCGAGCGGGTCGATGATCCACACGCGCGAGTTATCCAGGCGTGTAAGGTCGTCCTCTGCCTCTTCCGAGAGCATTGCATCGTTCGGGCGGTGTTGTACGAGGGAGCGGGCGATCCAGTCCTGCGCCAGCGCGTCGCCGGCCTTGCCCAGCTCGGTGCCGCGGAGCAGACCTACGTTCCTTACGCCTTTGAGGATCTCTCCGGTGCCCTGCGCGAGTCTCTGGGCCAGCGTCGCATCATTGAGTTCAGCCGTCATAGTTCATACTTTAGCGGTCTGTTTAAATGGTCACATGGCTGTTGACCCGCTGGATTCCTTTTATGCCCCCGTTGCAGCGTGGTTCCGAGACGTTTTCGCCGAGCCGACGATTGTGCAAACGCAGGCGTGGCGGGCTATCTCCGCAGGTCAGAATGCTTTAGTGGTGGCGCCGACGGGTTCGGGTAAAACCCTGGCGGCGTTTTTATGGTCGCTGTCGCGACTTTCTGGGGGATCTTTTTTTAATGACGCCCCCACGCCGGAAAAGTCCAGTCCCACCAAGGTGCTGTACATCTCCCCGCTGAAAGCACTGGGCGTGGACGTCAGCCGAAACCTGGCGGCTCCGCTGGCTGGCATTGCCCGGGTGGCTGACGCGATGGGGGAGACTGCCGCCCCGGTGCGGGTGGGCGTGCGCAGTGGAGACACCCCACAGTCGGAGCGTTCCAAGCTGCTGCGCAACCCGCCGGAGATTCTGGTGACCACGCCCGAGTCGCTGTACCTGATGCTGACCAGCAAGGCGGCAGCCACGCTGGCGAACGTGGACACCGTGATTGTGGACGAGGTGCACGCGGTGGCCGGCACGAAGCGCGGCACGCACCTGGCGCTGTCGCTGGAGAGGTTGGAGATGCTGACGGGTCAGGCGGTGCAGCGCATCGGCCTGTCTGCGACGGTGAACCCCGTGAATAAGGTCGCCAGCTTCTTGGGAGGCGACCGCCCGGTGACGGTGGTGAACCCCGAGCAGCCGAAGTCTTGGGATGTGCAGGTGACCAGCGTGGTGGAGGACTTCCAGGATCCTCCAGCGGTGGAAGACGTCGCGTTGGCTGAGTATGAGGTGACGGAGTCTGAGGGGGCGTCAGAAAAAGAAACAGAAGAACCGATAGACGAAGCACTGCTCGGCCCCAGCCTCATCGGCGAAGGGGTGGGAGGCAGCACCCAGGCCGGGTCGGGCGCGCGCGTGGCGAGCGGGGTGGATAAGGAATCTGCCTTACCACAGCAGAAGAGCGTGTGGCCGCACGTGCAGCGCGCGATCTACCGGCAGGTGATGGAGAACCGCTCCACGCTGGTGTTCGTAAATTCCCGACGCGCGGCGGAGAGGCTGACCGGGGCGCTGAACGAGGAATGGGCCAAGGAGCACGATCCCGACGCACTGGCCGCCCCGACCAGGCGCGACCCGGCGCAGCTGATGGCTCAGTCCGACGCAGTGCAGGGGATGGACGGGGCGGGTGTCGCGCGGGCGCACCACGGATCGGTTTCTAAGGACGAGCGTGCCGATATTGAGGCGGCGCTGAAGTCCGGCGAGCTGCGCTGCGTGGTGGCGACGAGCTCCCTAGAGCTGGGTATCGACATGGGCCTGGTGGATCACGTGGTGCAGGTCGGGGCGCCGCCATCCGTGGCTTCGGCGGTGCAGCGGTGTGGCCGCGCCGGGCACACCGTGGGTGCGACCAGCCGCGCGACGATCTACCCGCTGCATAAGCAGGACGCCGAGGCCGCGGTGGTTGTGGTGGATCGGCTGTTGAAGGGAGAGCTGGAGCCACTGCAGGTGGTGCATAATGCGCTGGACGTGCTGGCACAGCACACCGTGGCGGCGAGTGTGCAGGCTGGCGCGGGCGGAGTGAGTCGCGCAGGCGGCACAGAAAGCTCGGGCGCGCTGGACGTCGAGGAGTGGTGGCGCGTCATTCGCCGCGCGCATCCCTATGCCACGCTGCCGCGCGAGGCCTTCGACGGCGTGATCGAAATGATCAGCGGCCGCTACCCATCTACCGACTTCGCGGATCTGAAGGCTCGAGCGATCTATGACCCCATGGCCGGCACCCTGGAGGCCCGGCCCGGAGCGCAACGCCTGGCCGTGACCAGCGGTGGAACCATCCCGGACCGCGGCATGTTCGGAGTGTTCCTGGCTGCCGGGGAAAACGACGGCGCCCGCCGGGTCGGTGAGCTGGACGAGGAGATGGTCTACGAGTCCCGCGTCGGCGACGTATTCACCCTGGGCGCGAGCAGCTGGCGCATCCTGGAAATAAACCGCGACCAGGTGATCGTCGCGCCCGCCGCCGGCCACACCGGCCGTCTGCCGTTCTGGGTGGGCGACGCTGCAGGCCGCCCTGTGGAACTCGGCCAGGCCATCGGCGAGCATCGCCGTACTTGGGGCTCTGGCACGTTGGCGGACATTCGCTCGGCCGATTTTTTGGACGCCCACACCCGCGCCAACCTGGATGCCTACTACCAGGAGCAGAAGGAAACCGCCGGGATCATCCCGGACGAGCGAACCGTTTTGATCGAGCGCTTCCGCGATGACATCGGTGATTGGCGCGTGGTGGTGCATACACCTTTCGGCCGTGGGGTGAATGCGCCGTGGGCTCTGGCGCTGGGAGCGGAGCTGAACCGCCGGACGGGGATTGATGCGATGGCCGTGGCCGGCGATGACGGCATGGTGCTCCGTCTGCCTTATTCGGACGAGCCGCCGGGGATGGAGCTGCTGCTGGGTGAGGGCTACAGTGGCGCCGAGCGGGCGGAAGCGACACTGGGGGATGTGATGGAGGAGGTTGGGTCCTCCGCGTTGTTTGCGGCTCGCTTCCGCGAGTGCGCCGCCCGGGCTCTGCTGCTACCGCGCCGCAATCCCGGCAAGCGCCAGCCGCTGTGGCAGCAACGCCAGCGAGCCGCCCAGCTGCTGGATGTTGCCCGGGAGCACCCGGAGTTTCCGGTGATGGTGGAAACCATGCGCGAGTGCGTGCACGACGTCTACAACCTGGACTTCTTGAAAACTCTGGTGGCGAACCTGGGGCAGCGGGGTGTGCGCCTGGCGGAGGTCACCACGGAGGCTCCGAGCGCGTTTGCCGAATCGCTGCTGTTCATCTACACCAGCGCCTTCATGTACGAGGGCGATTCCGCCGAGCGCGCCGCTGCCCTGGCCGTGGACCCCGCGTTGCTGGCAAAGGTGCTGGGCACCCGGGAGGAGGGCATGGCCCTGGATCCAGCTGCGGTCCGCCGGGTGGTGGATGCCGCCCAGTGGCTGGCCGAGGGGCGCCAGGCCACCAGCGTGGAGCAAGCCGTGGATATGCTGCGTGCTCTGGGGCCGCTCAGCCTGGATGGCGTGTGCGAACGCATCGAACCCTGGGCTGGGACGGTGGAGGATAGCCTCGCGCAGCTGCGGGAGTTGGTTCCCACGCGCCTGATGGAGGTGCACTTCGGCGGGCAGCTGAAGCTCGGCGCGGTCGAGGACATGCCCCTGCTGCGCGACGGCCTGGGCGTGCCGGTCCCGCCCGGTGTGGCCATTGCCGCCGAACAGGTGGACCAGGTGGACAATGCCATCGACCAATTGTTGCTGAGGTGGATGAAGAATCGCGGGCCCACGACCGCCACCGAGACCGCCGCCGAGTTTGGCTTGGGGCGCGCGACCGCTGACGCGCTGTTGGCCCGCTGGGCTGAGGGCAAGCAGCGCCGCTTGAGCGCAGGGCACTTTGTCTACCTTGGTGATTCTTTCAGTGGGCCTAGTAGCTCCGGCGACTCTCGTGGCTCTAGCGGGGGCACGGCATCCACTACTTCGCACGACACGAGCGCGGGTCCCCAGGGGGAGACTCAGGCAGACCCCCGAGGGGAGACGCAGTACGTGGATACGGGGATGCTCCGCCGCCTCCGGTCGGCAACCCTGGCCGCCGCGCGCGGATCGCTGGAACCGGTGACCCAGCAAACCTACGCACAGTTCCTAGCCGACTGGCACGGCCTGGGCCAGATGCAGCGTGAAGAACTTGCCAGCGCCCTGGAACAACTCGCCGGGGTGCCGATCCCCGCCAGCGCGTGGGAAACCCTGGTGCTGCCCGCGCGCATCCCGGACTATCAGCCGGGAGACCTGGACGAGCTGCTCAGCACCGGCGAGATCCTCGCCGTCGGTGCCGGGCAGGCCGGCGCCAAGGATGCCTGGGTGAGCTTCGTACCCGCGGACATGGCCGAGTACCTGCTGGATGGCGGGGAGGGGCTGGAACGTGGCGTCCATAAAGAAACAGCGACCACCTTGGGCATGGTGGCCACACAGACCCTCGAGCACCTGCAGCGTGGCGGCGCGTTTCTGGCGGCCGAGTTGCAGGCGGCGACGGGGGCGGATCACGCGGAGGTAGATGCGGCGCTGTGGGAGCTATTCGATGCCGGGTTGGTTGCGCCCGATAGTTTCGCGGCTTTGCGGGCGCGGCTGGTGGAGGCCGGCTCCACGGGCAAGCAGGCTCACCGAGCGCCCCGCCGGAACCAGGGGCGCGGGTCGGCGCGCCGGGTGCGGATGGGACGCAGCGGATTTGCGCGGGCGGCGCGACGGTCGATGAACGCGCACTCTTCGGTGCCGGGGCGGTGGTCGGCGGTGTACGGCGCTGGTGCTGGTGTTGCAGGGGAGCTAGAAGCTCCTGCCGACGCCGCGGAGCTGGCCCTGCTGCGCTCCGAAGCATGGATTGACCGCTACGCCGTGGTCACCCGTGGGGCGGTCGTAGCGGAAAAGGCCGCCGGGGGTTTCGCCGAGGCGTATCGGACGCTGAGTGCCTGGGAGGATTCCGGTGAAGTGTTGCGCGGTTACATCGTCGAAGGCTTGGGCGGGGCACAGTTCGCCCCGCGGGATGTAATTTCCCAGCTCCGGAGGGCACAGGACGGGCGCGGAAACGGCCTCGGCGGTGCCAGGTCGGCTGCTGGCGGTGGCGGTGTTGGCGGTGGCGCAGGCGAATTGGCCACATCCCACAATGTGCCTCAGCTGCTTTCCGTCCTGGACCCCGCGAACCCCTTCGGATCTACGCTGCCCTGGCCGGAGGTTTCGCACTCGGCCACAGAGGGCATGGCACCTACGCGAGCAGCGGGTGCCATGATCATCATCGCCGCCGGTCGCGCAGAGGCTTATGTCGCCCGCGGCGGTAGAAACGTGGTTCTTTTTGCTCGGCCCGATTTTGGTGACGCCACGTCTGCCGAACTCGGCGCCCCAGCCCCGCAGATCGATCTAGTGGTCAGGACTCTCAAGAAAGCTATCCGTGCCGGACGGTTGAGCCCCGTGACCATCGAGAAGGTCAACGGTTCCTCGGTGATGGACATTGCGACGACAGATTGGGTGGCTGCAGGTGCACGCCTGACTCCGAAGGGACTGAGTATCCGTGCCTGAGGGAGACTCCGTACTCCAGCTTTCCAACCGTCTGCAATGGATGACGGGGCGGACGGTGCGGCATACCGACATCCGAGTGCCCCGCTTTGCCACAGAGAGCTTCGACGGTGAAGAAGTCCGACGAGTGTGGCCCTACGGTAAGCACCTATTCATGCACGTTGGCGACCGTGTGATCCACACGCACCTGAAGATGGAAGGCGTGTGGGCGATTCACCGGGCCGGGCAGCGTTGGCGCAGACCCGGCTATAGTGCACGCATCGTGCTGCGTTTTAGCCCCCAGCATGCCGGTGGTGAGGAGATCGAGATCGTGGGGCACGACCTCGGTTTCGTGCGGGTGTTCAAGTTCGCGGACTACCCGCAGGTTATCGCGCACCTGGGGCCGGACATCCTGGCGCAACACTGGGAGTCTGGTGGCAGGGAAGAAGCCATTGCGCGGATCCTGTGCCGGCCGGAAAGAACATTGGGTGCCGCGCTACTGGACCAGAAGAACGTGGCTGGGATCGGCAACGAGTACCGCGCCGAGGTGATGTTCCTAGTGGGAATGCACCCGGAGGTGAAGGTAGGGCAGGTGGGAGAAGTGGGCGTCACGGGACAATAGACCTGGCCCGAAGGGTGATGTGGGACAACCGCCTTGAGCCGCACCGCGTCTTCACCGGCGACCGACGGGCCGGGCAGGGAAACTGGGTGTTCGGGCGTGCGGGCAAGGCGTGCCGGCGGTGCGGGGCGGCGATCCAGCAGGCGACTCTGGGAGGACGCTGGGCTGGCGGAGATCCGGACCTGGATTCGGCGGAGTTAGAGCGGATCATCTGGTGGTGCCCGAACTGTCAGGAGCGGTGAGTTTCTTCGAGATCGGGGCGCTAGAGAGTCTGCTTCGGGGCTTACTTGACAATCTGGTCAATAGCCCCAAAATGGGGTGGTTCCTTTCGATGGGAGGGGGAAAAGTGCAGGTCGAGCGAGTTTACCTAAAGTTCATATACTGCATGGTTATGTATTTAGAAAAGGTGCGTTTGTGTGAAAAAGTTTGGAAACAAAAGGGTTTGCTGTTCTTATTTTTTAAGGATTGGTGCGTTTTTATAGGGTGGGCGCCATGTTGATCAAGGCTTTTTGATGGTCAAAGCAAGGGTTACCTAAGTGGGTGCCATGGTTTAAATTGCAGGGGAGTGAATCTCGTTTCGAGGGGGTAGGTGGGGTCCTTTAAGGGTTGGTTAAGGATCTTTTGGTGAACTGCGCCTGAATGGTTTGTGAACGCCGGGTTAAATGCGGTGCATGGGAGCGCGAAATTGTCGAACAATTTCTGGCTTCGAGGGGCTAGAGTTGGATCCCGTCACTCAGAACCTGGGTGTGCAGCGGCCCTCGTGATTCGGCGCGCAGCACCCGGGGGAGGGCACCCCTAAGACCGGATTCAAACCCAAAGCCACCTGGCCGAAATCTCGCAAAACCCTTTGGCTGGCGGCGCGCATTCTCGCAGCATCACCAAATGCGCCCCAGTCCGTGCGAGCCGGAGAATATCCAGCTCGTGCACCTTTTCGTCCAGTGGCGTGCAAGAGGAGCACAAAACATGAAGAACCTGTGGAAGAACGGCGCAAGCGCAGCCGCTGCCGCCGTCGTCGTTGCGGCAGCCGTCGCATCTCCCGCATCCGCTATCACCAAGGAAGAGCACTACCCGGAGACTCCGAAGCTCAACCCGACCCTGCCGATCGTCAACACCACCCACGGTAGTGACCACATCAAGGCCAACATCCTGAACCCGCACCCGGTATGCAACTCCGGTGAGGATTACCGCACCGTCGTCTACAAGGTTGACGACAAGTTCACCCCGGCCGGCACCATCTCTGCCACCAACCAGTCGAAGAACACCATCCCGCTGACGCAGGAGCTGTCCAAGACCCAGACCATCTCCATCAGCATCAAGGGTGACCGCACGGAGACCACCAGCGTCAACCTGGGTGGCGAAGGCTCCGCCAAGGACGCCAAGGGCAGCGTCGGCATCGCCTACGAGCTGGCGAAGACCATCGGCGCGGAGGCTTCCTACTCCCTGAGCTGGAACGTTGGCCAGACCGTCGGCCCGTACGACGTCCCGGCAGGCCACACCGGCGAGGCTACCTACGGCTTCCGTACCATCAACATGACCGGCACCCAGCAGTTCTGCAAGGCCAACGGCACCTGGTCCACCCCGACCCCGTGGTCCGCGCTGACCCCGATCAAGAACCAGGTCAACGTGAAGCTGTACGGCAACCCGGCTGACTCCGCTGTCCCGGCCAAGCCGGAGGACGCTAACAAGCCTGCCGAGAAGCCCGCCGAGAAGCCGGCTGACGGTGCAGACAAGCCTGCCGAGAAGCCCGCCGACGAGGCTTAAACCAACTTCGCTGATCCCCGCCCGCAGGCTCGAAGCTCCTCAAAACTCTCTCGCAATGCGTCTCGCAGCGCATCCCTCAACGAGTCTCGCGATGCTTGTCGCAATGCTTCGACCTGCACCTATACAAAGTAAGGAATCCCCTCACATGAAGAAGAACGCAGCTTCCCTGACCCTCGCTGCCGCTATCGGCGTGACCACCGCTTTCGCGGGCGCTGGCAACGCTTTCGCTGAAGATGCTGTCGACCCTGGCTTCAACCAGGACGTTGCCGTCGCTGAGAACGCGGACACCGCTGACGCTTCCGCTGCCGACGCTGACGAGGCTCCGGCTGACGAGGCTGAGAAGCCCGCCAAGGACGACGAGGCCGAGAAGCCCGCCAAGGACGAGGCTGAGCAGTCCGGCGAGAAGTACGACCTGAAGCCGGAGATCCGCGTCGCTGCTGGCAAGGCCGCTGGCTTCGCAGGCCTGGTCTCCATCTCTGCCAAGAACGTTGGCTCCGAGACCTACTACCAGGACTTCCCGGCTATCTCTTTCCGTATCGACGTGCACACCGAGAAGGGGCCGAAGGGCGTTGACCGCCTGATCACCCCGGGCTGGTTCAACGGTGCATACACCCGTGACCTGGGCTTCGACAAGGAAAAGTCTGTTCGTAGCTTCGAGGTCACCCTGTCCAACCCGGTCAACCCGGGTGATTCCCAGCTGCTGGCAAACCTGAACTTCGGCGACGGCAAGACCAAGCTGGGGCGCCTGGAGAACTACATCACCGTTACCCAGACCGGTCGCCTGGAGGAGGACAAGTCCACCTCTAACGACCAGAACGTCGACTCCCGCGAGGTCACCACCACCGACGTTATGCACAAGCCGACCAAGGGCCTGTTCTAGTCTGATCGCTGAACGGATCCCTGCTCTGAACGGCTAACTCCGTTTAAACGGACTAAGGCTCCCCGCATCAGCGGGGAGCCTTAGTTTCGTTATCTAGAACCCGCTGTGCACAGTGGGTTTTGCCCGATGGCTAGACTGCTAAAGTCTTGCGAATCTTCACGAGGAGTATTCCTGTCTGGAGGATGCGTTCAGCCAAAGACAAAATGTCGGAAATATTGCATTTCTTTTTTATCGATGCCACCTGTTCCACCTCTAAAGCCTCCTGACCAGCCCTTATGTGTAGGTGGAAATAGTTTGCAAGAACGTTTTGCAAGTTTTCCGACATTTGCCTTACGGAAGTGCAACGTTTCCGACATTCTAGGGCCGGACGAGCCGGGGCCGGGGCAGGCCGGACGAGCCGGGGCCGGGGCAGGCCGGACGAGCCGGGGATAGAGGCAGTCTGGCCTAACCGAGGCCGGGGTTCAGGCGAACCCAAATCCCGTACAGCGGAACGGCTGGAAGAACTATGGGAGAAGCTAGAAAGACGGGTGCCATCCTCAGGGAGCCTGTAATGGGGTTGTACGGTTCGGGATTGGCAGCCTGCGCCACCTGCGCAGTCTGCGGCGTGGTTGCCTCCGCCTGGGCCGGCGCAGCTACGCCTGCGGAGATCGATGCCGCTGCGATGCCTACTGCCAGGGGCTTGCGAATCTTCATGGGGAGTGTTCCTTTCTGGAGAATTCGTGCAGTCAAAAACCAGCTATGGGGGAAGCGGGTTTCGTAAGTGAAATCGATCACCGGGCCCCAGCGTTAGCCTTCGGGGCGGATTTAGGCGCGATTGGCGCTGGATCGACGCTGCGACAGACAGCTTTCGGTGAAAGTTCGGGCGCAAATGTCGTTAGAACGGGAATACGTCGGGCGGTTTTTAAATCGTAGGGCGCGCGAAACTCTCTGACCAGGCATTATGCATAGATGAAAATGTGTTTAAATAACGTATTCTCGTTCTAGCGACATTTGCTCAGAAACCGGCGCCCGCTCGCCTCGACAGCAGCTAGCCTCGGCGCCCTCCCCAGCGTTAGCTTTCGGCGTGAACCGCTAGCCCCGGTGCTGGCGGTAGTAGGCGATGAGGTCGTCGGTGGAGGAGTCGCCGGCGTCACTACGCTCGGCACCAGTAACCACAGGCAACAGCGCGTTTGCCTGCTTCTTGCCGAGCTCCACACCCCACTGGTCAAAGCTATTGATGCTCCAGATCACGCCTTGAACGAAGACAATGTGCTCGTACAGTGCGATTAGCGCACCTAGCGTCTTCGGGGTCAGCTTGTTGGCCAGGATGGTGGTGGTCGGGCGGTTACCGGGCATCACCTTGTGCGGGATCAGCTCGGGGGCCACGCCCTCCTCCTGCAGCTCCTCGGCGTTCTTGCCGAAGGCCAGCACGCGGGTCTGGGCGAAGAAGTTGGACATCAACATGTCGTGCATGCTGGTGGTCCCGTCGGCGGCAACGGCATCGTCGTGCGGGTTAACGAAGCCGATGAAGTCAGCCGGCACCAGGTGCGTGCCCTGGTGTAGTAGCTGGAAGAAGGCGTGCTGACCGTTGGTGCCAGGCTCGCCCCAGTAGATCTCGCCGGATGGAACTTCCACCGGGCTGCCGTCCAGCTGCACGGACTTGCCGTTGGATTCCATCGTCAGCTGCTGCAGGTAGGCGGGGAAGCGCGCCATATCCTCGGAGTACGGCAGCACCGCGTGCGACTGCGCACCCAGGAAGTCGGTATACCACACGCCCAGCATGCCCATCAGCACCGGAATGTTCATTTCCAGCGGTTCGGTGCGGAAGTGATCGTCTACCTCGTGGAAGCCCTCCAGGAAGCGCATGAAGTCCTGCGGCCCAATGGCGGCCATCAGCGACAGACCAATGGCGGAATCCACGGAGTAGCGGCCGCCCACCCAGTCCCAAAACTCGAACATGTTCTTCGTGTCGATGCCGAAGTCCTGCACCTTCTCTGCGGCGGTGGAGACGGCTACGAAGTGCTTGGCGGTGATGTCACGGATGGCGTCGTCCCCCTCGACGTCCACGCCCTCATCGGCGAGGTTGCGCAGCAGCCAGCGGCGCGCGGCGTGGGCGTTGGCCAGGGTCTCAGAGGTGGTGAAGGTCTTGGAGGCGATGACGAACAGCGTGGATTCAGCATCCAGCCCATCGAGGGTGCCGGCCACGTCCGCCGGGTCGATGTTGGAGATGAAGTGCGGCGTAATGCCGGCCGTCATGTAGGGGCGCAGTGCCTGTGCGGCCATTGCCGGCCCCAGGTCGGAGCCGCCGATGCCGATGTTCACGACGTGCTTGATGGTGTGCCCGGTCACGCCCTGCCAGGAGCCGGAGCGGAGCGCCTTGGCGAAGTCGCGCATGCGACCCAGCACTGCGTGCACGTCGGCGGCCACGTCCTGCGTCTCGTCGGCTCCGACTGGGATGCTGAACTCCCGATCGACCGGAATGCGCAGCGCGGTGTGCAGGACGGCACGGTCCTCGGTGGTGTTGATGTGCTCGCCGTCGAACATGGCGCTGCGGTAGTCCTCCAGGCCGCGGGCACGCGCCAGGTCCAGTAGCAGGCGCAGTCCGCGCTCGTCGATGAGGTTTTTCGACAGGTCTACGTGCAGCGGACCTACGTTGTAGGTCATGTCGCTGGAGCGTCCCGGCTGTTCGGTGAAGAGCTCTCGCAATTGAGTGCCGCGGGTTGCGTCGGCGTATTCGGTGAGCTTCTTCCATTCCCGTGTCTTATGTGCGGTTTCGCGTTGTTGTGGCATAGGCACAGCTGGGCTCCTTTCGTCGCTGCAATTATCACTTTCCACGGTAGTGGAAAAGGTGGAGGCGCGTGGCGGTCTGCAAGCCTGCCTCCGAAAGGCGCGTATATGTGGGTATATGACTTCACTCAACATTCCTTCTGAATTCAGCACCACTCTTCAGGCCGCGGGGCTTTCCTTCGAGGTGCCCACGGGGTTGTTCTTAGGTGGGGCCTGGCGCTCTGGGTCTGCAGGTGAAACTATTTCGGTTATTGACGCCGCCACGGGGAAGCCTTTCGCGGATGTCGCCGCGGCAACAGAGGATGATGCGCGGGAGGCCATGGATAAGGCCGTGGAGATTCAGGCGGACTGGGCCGAATCCACTCCGCGGGAGCGTTCCGAGCTTTTGCGTCGGCTGTTCGATCTGGTGCACGAGCACGCGGATCAGCTGGCGGCTCTGCAGTCCCTGGAGCTGGGGCGCGCGCTGCCGGATTCCAAGGGCGAGGTGACCTACGCCGCCGAGTATCTGCGCTGGTTCAGCGAGCGGGCGGCGGCGATCGCTGGCGAGTATCGCGTGGCTCCGGCTGGTAACGGGCGCATCGTGACTACGCACCGTCCGGTGGGGCCGGTGCTGGCGATCACCCCATGGAACTTCCCGCTGGCGATGGTGACCCGCAAGCTGGCTCCGGCGCTGGCGGCGGGCTGCACCGTGATTGCTAAGCCGGCGCAGCTGACCCCGCTGACGATGCTTTACTTCGCGGAGCTGGGGCGCATCGCCGGCATTCCGGATGGTGTGTTCCAGGTGCTGCCGACGTCCTCGGCGCGCCGCGTGTCCGCCCTGTTGGACGACGACCGTCTGCGTAAGCTGACTTTCACCGGTTCCACGGAGGTCGGCCAGGCGCTGGCCGCCACCGCGGCGCAGAAGACGATCCGCACGTCGCTGGAGCTCGGCGGTAACGCGCCTTTCGTTGTGTTGGAGCACGCGGATGTGGACAAGGCTGTGGAGCAGGCTATTGCGGCGAAGATGCGTGGCGCGGGTCAGGTTTGTGTGGCCGCTAACCGCTTCATCGTTCACGAGTCCCTGGCCGAGGAGTTCGAGGCTGGGCTGGCGCAGAAGATGAGTGAGTTCGTGATGGGGCCGGGCACCGACTCGAAGACCACTATGGGGCCGCTGGTTAGCCAGGAGCAGCGCGATGGAGTGCGTGACATGGTAGCCAAGGCCGTCGAGGAGGGGGCGCACGTTGCCCTCGGCGGTAATGAGGCCTTGGAGAAGCTGGGGGAGACGCACCCCGACCTGGATCCGAATGGTTTCTGGTATCCCGCCACGGTGCTTACGGGTGTGACGTCACAGTTTGAGCTTGCTAACCAGGAGATCTTCGGTCCCGTCGCGGCCGTGCAGCGCGTCTCCAGCGATGAGGAAGCCTTGAAGGTCGCCAACGATACCGTCTTCGGCCTGGCTGGCTATGTGATGGGCGAGGATATGAAGAAGACCCTGCGCTTCGCCGAGCGCATGGAGGCCGGAATGGTCGGCGTGAACCGTGGCGCGCTATCGGATGCGTCTGCTCCGTTCGGCGGAGTGAAGCAGTCCGGCCTGGGGCGCGAGGGTGGTTTCGAGGGCATCGAGGAGTACCTCGACACCGTGTATCTGGCGCTCGACGTATAAAGCTGGGTGCCGCCTTGGGAGGTGCTGGGACAGGATGCGCCTGTCTGGGCTAGTACCGGGTGGGCAGCAGTTCGGCGCTAGGTCGGCGCTAGTCGAGGGCGCTGAGCGTGGCCTCGTGCAGCAGGCCGTTGGTGGCGACGGCGGACCCGCCGTGTGGGCCGTCCTGGCCGTCCAGGGAGGTGAAGCGCCCGCCAGCCTCCGTGATGATCGGCGCCAGCGCTGCCAGATCCCAGAGGCTTACCTCCGGCTCGGCGGCAATATCCACCGCACCCTCGGCGACCAGCATGTAGGACCAGAAGTCGCCGTATCCGCGCAGGCGCCACGCGGAATCTGTCAGGCTAATGAGCTGCTCACGCTTGCCGCAGTCCGCCCAGCCGGAAAGGGAGGAAATTGCAATCGAGGAGTCCGCGACCTGCGCGACCTTCGAAACCTCCAGGCGGCGGGCGCCCACCGACGGCACCCCACCGTTTGCGTTGCCAGCACCGCTAGTGCCGCTGGTGTCGCCGGTACTGTCGGAGCCGCCAGTGCCACCGGTGGCAGCGCTGGCCGGGGTGTTAAACAATCGCCATGCGCCGGAGCCTTCGGCGGCCCACCAGCGGCGCCCCAGCGCGGGCGCGGAGACGACGCCCACCACTGGCTTGCCGTCCACCAGCAGGCTGATCAGTGTGGCCCACACGGGTACGCCGCGGACAAAGTTCTTGGTGCCGTCGATGGGGTCAATGACCCACTGTCGCCCGGCGAAGGTGACGTCGCCGCCGAATTCCTCTCCCAGTAGGGCGTCCTCCGGGTGGTGTGCGGCGATGAGTTCCCGCAGTTCCTTCTCCACGGCGGTGTCCGCGTCGCTCACCGGCGTGAGGTCGGGCTTCGATTCAACGCTCAGGTCGTTCGCCTCGAAGCGCGCCATGGTGATCGCGTCGGCCGCGTCGGCCAGCGACAGCGCCAGGGTCAGGTCATCTGCATATGGGGAAACCGAGTCCGTCATGACACACATGATAACCCCGTGGCACATATAAAGCCACGGGAAGAATGTGACTAATGTGACTAGTGTGGCAAGGGGGGGTAGCCTTCTCGCTAGGCTTCGCGCAGCGCCTTAACGGATTGCTCTACCGCGTCTGGCGCCCCGGCAATGAACCAGGTGGTGCCGTCTTTTTCTTCCTTCTTAGCGACGCCCCCAGCGCCCTCCACCAAAGCACGCCCAGGCAACCAGTCCCAGCTGGCTACGCTGTGCTGCATCCAGCAGCCGAGCTCGCCACCGGCCACGCACGCGAGGTCGATGGACGCAGACCCCAGCATGCGCAGCGTGGCAAACTGCGTGCTTACGGCCTTCCAGGTTTTCAGCCGGGTGGCGTCCGCAATGTCGGTGGGGTGTAGGTAGCCGCCCAGGCAGGTCAGGTCCGCGGTGGTGTTCGGCAGGCTGATCTCGGTGGCGTCACGAGTAGTAGGAATATCCGGGCCACCAAACCACGTGTAGCCCATCGCCGGGCGGTGAACGGCGCCGAACAACAGGGCGTCCGGATCATCGGGGGACCCCTCGACCAGTGCCAGGGCAGAGCACCAATAGTCCGAACCCGTAGTGAAGTTGTAGGTGCCATCTACAGGGTCGATTACCCAGGTGCGGCCGGACTTCGACTCCACGGCGGTGCCCTCCTCGCCCAGCAAGCCATCGTCGGGGCGGATGGCACGCAGTGCGTCGGCGATGAACTTCTCGGCCGCGCGATCCGCAGCGGTCACGACATCGCTGACGGACGTCTTCTGCTCCGTATCCAAGCCCGTCTGGCGCATACGCCACGCCAGGCGGCCTGCGTTATAGACCAGCGCCTGAGCCAGGTGGTGGTCGGAATCATCGACATGCGCCACGATGAACGTCTTGATGATCGCATTCAGCATGTCCTCTGGGATCGGGGAAGAAGAATCAGAACCGTTAGTAGCCATACATTCCATTGTGCATGTCGCCGGGTAGACTTGCGCATTATGCAACCGGAAGTTTCTGCAGACCTAAGCGACCTGGACGGCACCCTGACCACCATCGAGAAGGTGCTGGACCTCGACGAGCTGGGCGACCGCGCCCGCGAGCTGGAGGAAAAGTCCGCCGACCCCTCGCTGTGGGACGATCCGGACCACGCGCAGCAGGTGACTTCCGAGCTTTCCCGTGTGCAGGCGAAGCTGAAGAAGGTCACGGGGCTGCGCCAACGCCTGGATGACCTGCCGGTGCTCTACGACATGGCTGAGGAGGAAGCCGGGGACGACCCGGACGCCGCCCAGGAAGCGGTGCAGTTGGCCGATGCGGAGCGCGAGGAGCTGCGCCAGGAGATTGAATCGCTCGAGGTCACGACGATGCTGTCGGGGGAGTACGACGAGCGCGAAGCCGTGCTGAACATCCGCAGCGCCGCCGGTGGCGTGGATGCCGCCGACTGGGCAGAGATGCTGCTGCGCATGTACACCCGCTGGGCCGAAAAGGCCGGGCACAAGGTGGAGGTCTACGACATCTCCTATGCCGAGGAAGCCGGCATTAAGTCCGCGACCATCGTCATCCACGGGGAATACATGTATGGCACCCTCTCCGTGGAGCAAGGAACCCACCGCCTGGTGCGCATTTCTCCCTTCGACAACCAGGGCCGCCGCCAGACCTCGTTCGCCGAGGTGGAGGTGCTGCCAGTGGTGGAGCAGACCGACCACATCGATATTGATGAGAACGACGTGCGCGTGGACGTCTACCGCTCCTCTGGCCCCGGCGGGCAGTCGGTGAACACCACCGACTCGGCGGTGCGCCTGACCCACGTGCCCACAGGCATTGTGGTGACGTGCCAGAACGAGAAATCGCAGATTCAGAACAAGGCATCCGCCATGCGGGTGCTACAGGCGAAGTTGCTGGAGCGTAAGCGTCAAGAAGAACAGGCCGAAATGGACGCGCTGAAGGGCGACGGCTCTAACTCCTGGGGTAACCAGATGCGCAACTACGTACTGCACCCGTACCAGATGGTGAAGGATCTGCGCACGAACGTCGAGGTCAACGACCCCAGCAAGGTGCTGGATGGTGACCTCGACGGCTTCCTGGAGGCCGGCATTCGCTGGCGCATGGCGCAGCAGCAGGAAGCGCAGGCCTAGCGCGCCGGGCTGTACGCGAGCGTGCGCCGGGCTGCGTGCCCGGCGGTGGCTGAGCCAGGGCTGCGCGCCCGGTCAGGCTCAGCGCTGCTCCTTAAGGGGTGAGGCCGTGGATGTAGCCGAAGCGGTGCTCCGTCGTGGAGATCGCCTGCTCGAGCAACAGCGGCAGTAGCTCGCGGCGGCCATCGGGTAACACATCCTGATCCAGGATCACGGAGCCGGACTTCGCAGCGGCCTCGTAGAACTCATCCGGGGCTTCGCCCAGCGCGCGGACGCGCACGGACTGGGCGATGGCAATTTCCTCGGCAAAGTCGCGGTCGGAGGAAGTACGCATCTGCTCGCCGAGCTCGCCCCACTCGCGGGCAACCTCCGGGTTGGCGGAAATATCCAGCTCCGTGCCCGTGGCGGCGGAGGCCAGCTTCAGGCGCAGCAGGTCGCGCGGGTTGGCGCCCTCGGAAACGCGGACGCGCAGCGGCTCGAGCAACGGCTTGTAACGGAACACGTTGGACTCCACGACCAGGGCCGTCTTGTCGTGCTCCACGCCGAACTCGGTGGACATCGCGTAGGCATCCGACTCCGCGGCGCGGCGCAGCCACACGTGATCGTCCTTGGACAGGGCAGGGGAGCCCAGGCCGCGGATCTCGCGCAGCAGCTGCGTGATGTGCGTCGGCAGGGTGCCTGCGGCCAGCTCGCTCAGGTCGCCCTCGGTCCACACGCCCTGCTGGGCGACGTAGTTCGGGCCACCGGCCTTCGCACCGCTGCCCAGGGCGGAGTTCTTCCAGCCACCGAAGGACTGACGCTGCACGATAGCGCCTGTGATGCCGCGCTCCACGTAGGCGTTGCCGACCTCCACGCGCTCGCGCCAGTATGCGGTTTCTTCCACGTCGATGGTGTGGATACCGCCAGTCAGACCGAAGCCCGTGGAGTTCTGCCACTCGATGGCCTCGTCCAGGGTCTCTGCGTGCATGATGCCCGCCACTGGGCCGAAGCACTCGTGGGTGTGGAACCAGCTGCCCGGCTTCACGTTGTCGCGCAGGCCAGGGGACCACAGGGTGCCCTCGTCGTTGAGCTTACGGGGCTTGACCAGCCACTTCTCGCCCTTCTCCAGTTCGGTCAGGCCGCGGAGCAGCTTGTCGCCTGGCTCCTCGATCACACCGTTCATAAAGGTGGAAATGTCGGAGCCCGGGCCGACCTTCATGGAACGCACCGCATCGACCAGCTGGTTGATGAAGCGCTTGGACTTGCCGATCGAGCCGACGGTGATGATCAGCGAGGCGGCGGAGCACTTCTGACCCGCGTGGCCATACGCAGACTTGAAGATGTCCGCCACCGCCAGGTCCGGATCCGCCGCCGGGGTAACGATGATCGCGTTCTTGCCGGAGGTCTCCGCGTTAATGACCATGCGCGGCTTCCAGCCACGGAACAGCTTCGCGGTCTCGGAGGCGCCGGTGAGGATCACGGACTCGACATCCGGGTGGCTCACCAGGCGCTTGCCGGCCTCGGCTTCGTCGGCGTTGACTAGCTGCACCAGATCCTCGGAGATGCCGGCCTCGCGCAGAATGCCCATGAAGACCTCCGCGATGCGCAGCACCTGCGGAGCGGGCTTGATGATCGCGCAGGAACCGGCAGCCAGCGCGGCGAAAACGCCGCCCAGCGGGATGGCGATAGGGAAGTTCCACGGCGGGGTGATCACCACGGACTTGTACGGGGTAAACACCGAGCCGCGCACGTGGTCCAGCTGGCGGGCACTCTCCGCGTAGTAGCGGGCGAAGTCGATGGCCTCGGAAACCTCGGGGTCGGTCTCGGCGACGGTCTTACCCGCCTCGAATACTGCAGCCGAGATCAGCTTCGAACGGTTGTTGGCCAGGGCATCTGCGGCCTGGTCCAACAGCTCTGCACGCTCCGCGCCGGTCTTCTGCGACCACTTCTCGGAAGCCTCGCGGCAACGGGCGACGGCGGCGTCAATAACCGCAGGGTCAGTTACCTCCGGGGTCTGAGCGGGGCCAGGATCGCTCGACGGATCGACGATCTGCAGCGCCCACTCGCGGTTGGCGGGCAGCGTTGGGTCGGTGTCGGGCTCGTTGACGAAGTTGCCGGGCAGGCCGTCGGACTGGCAGCCCTTCTTCTCGGCCTCTTCCTCCAGGCGGTTCTGGGTGCGACGCGAACCGGCGAAGGTCTCCCAACGGTCGCGCACGGAGTTGCGGAAGCGCAGCTCCTGGCCTTGCATCGGAGTCATACCGGTGACGTCGGTCTCGTCATCCTCTGGGGTGAACAGCGCGTAGAGGAAGTTCTGCTTCGCACCGTTTTCCTCCAGGCGGCGCACCAGGTAGCTGATGGCTACGTCGAAGTCTTCCTTCTTGACCACCGGGGTGTACAGAATCATGTTGCCGGCGACGTCGCGCACGGCCTCGGACTGTGCGGGGGACATGCCCTGCAGCATCTCCACGTCCAGCTGGTGCTCGACATTGCGGGCAACGGAGAGCTCGTGGGCGAGTGCCAGGTGGTACAGGTTGTGCGAAGCCACGCCGATGCGCAGGTTATCCGCGTGCTCGGGCTGCAGCACCCAATCCAGCAGGCGGATGTAGTTGGCATCCACCTCCGCCTTCGTCAGGTAGGGAGCCTGCGGCCAGTCGTGAACCTCGGAATCCACGCGCTCCATGGAAAGGTTGGCGCCCTTCACCAGGCGCACCTTGATCTTGGCACCGCCTTTGGCACGGCGCTGCGCGGCGAACTCCGCCAGCTCCTGCAGCGCGTCGAAGGTGTCGGGCAGGTAGGCCTGCAGCACGATGCCGGCCTCCAGGCTCTGGAACTCTTCCTCGTCCAGCAGCTCGGTGAACAGCTTAAGGGTCAGGTGGAGGTCCTTGTACTCCTCCATGTCCAGGTTGATGAAGGGGTGCGGGTCGCGCTTCATGGCCTGGCGGTACAGCGGGCGCAGGCGATCCTTCAGGCGTTCGATGGAGCCCTCGAAGTCCCAGTGGTTCAGCTGGCTGACCACGGAGGAAGCCTTGACGGAAACGTAGTCCACCCGCGGGTTCTTCAGCAGGTCGAGGGTGTTATCCAGGCGTCGCTGTGCCTCGGCCTCGCCGAGCACGGCCTCGCCCAGCAGGTTCAGGTTCAGCTGGAAGCCCTTGTCGCGGTAGTCGTCCAGCATGCGATCCAGCGCCTTGGATTCCGCATCCAGCACCAGGTGGCCGACGGTGGCGCGCAGGTAGGAGCGCGCGATCGGCATGACGATGTTCGGCAGCAGTGGCGCTGCGATGGAACCGGCGGTAACCAGGATGGAATCGACCAGGCTCATGAACCCCGGCACTGGCTCGGTGCGCTTAAACGGGTTGGCGATCTTGGCAAACTCCTTGGCCGAAACGTGGTTGTCCTCGGGGCGGGCCACGCGGTCGACGAAGGCGAAGGTGAACTCCACGCCGTCGGGATCGTGCACCATGTCTGCCAACTGCTTCGTGGAAGCGGAAGTCTCTTCGACCTCCAGCCACTGCTCGGCGCGGTGAATGGCCTTGGTGACCACCGCTTCGACATCGGAGCTATTGGGTAAAGGAGTATTAGCCTGGCTGTTCAACGCCGACCTCAATTCTTAGATCGTTGGCCAAGGCGCAATGTGGAACCCTGGCCAAGCGGTGTGCAGGGGTACATTTTCCACACTAACGATAAGGCTTGGGCAGGGCTACCACGGGGGCTGAACCTGTGCTGTGCGCCAGCGCAGTGCAGAGCCAGCGCTGGGGCTAGGGAGCTACGGCGCCGGGTAGTCCATCGGCGTGCCAGGGCCGAGCGGCAGGCCGACCATCCACCAGAGGGCGAAGAACAGGAACCAGCCCACCAGCATGGCGATGGAGTACGGCAACGTCAGCGACATCAGCGTTCCGATGCCCGCCTTCTTGTAGTAGCGCTGCAGGAAGGTCAGGGCCAGGGCGAAGTACGGGCTCATCGGGGTGATGATGTTCGACGGCGAGTCGCCGATACGGAACAGCATCTGGGTGACCTCGGGGGAGAAGCCGACGTACATGAACATCGGCACGACGATCGGTGCCATCAGCGCCCATTGGGCGGAACCAGAAGTAATGAAGAGGTTCACCAGTGCCACCAGGATCACGAAGGCGCCGAAGAGCAGCAGCGGCGGCAGGTCGGCCTTCTGCAGCAGCTCCGAGCCCTTAATGGCGGTCCAGGAACCCAGGTTGGAAGCCGTGAACCAGGCGAGGAACTGCGATACGGCGAAGAACAGCACCATCATCGGCAGCAGGGTCTTCAGGCCGCGCGCCATGAACTCCGGAACGTCGCTGGCCTTCGTGATGGACTTGATGCCCAGGCCGTAGACCAGGCCGAGGATCAGGAAGGATGCGCCGATAGGCACGGCCACTGCGGTGATCAGCGGGCTGGACATCACTTCGCCGCCTTCGCCCTGTAGCGGCGACCCCGGAACGAACAGCAGCGCGAAGTAGATGGCCGTCATGATGACGGCGACGATGGCGGTGTTCTGCAGTGCACGCCATTCATCGGTATCGAGTTTCAGAGCAGCGGTGATCTTTTCCTGCGGTACGTCTCCGGCGAGCTCGTCATCGCCGTCGCGGCCGGTGTTGAAGGTGACCTCCGAGTAGTCGATCTCGTCGTGGTCGACAAGGTCCAGGGCGCGCTTTTTCATGTACAGCTCCGTCACCGCCGTGATGATCAGCGCCAACACGATCGCGCTGGCAGCTACGAAGAAGTAGTTGGCCAGCGGGGAGACGAAGTATTCGTCGTCCACGATGTGAGCTGCCGAGGTGGAAATGCCACCCAGCAGCACATCGGTGATGTTCAGCACCAGTGAGGAGTTGAACCCGGCGGAGGAGGCGGCGAAGGCCACCATCGCGCCGACGATCGGGGAGCGCCCCACTGCGCGGAAGGCCACTGCACCCAGCGGAATGAGGATCACGTACACGGCGTCCGAGGCCACGGAGCCCGTCACGCCCGCAAGCGCCACGACGAATGTCAGAGTTTTCGGCCCGACCCTAGAGACGGTTGCGCGTACCACCGCGCTAATCAGACCGGAGTGCTCTGCCACGGCCACGCCCAGCATGACCGTAATAATCAGACCCAGCGGTGGGAAGGTTACGTAGTTGTCCACCACGCCTGAAAGGATTTCTTGGAGTCCTTCGGAGCTCAGCAGGTTGACGATCTCTACCTTCTCGCCGTCTTCTGGGTTCGTGGCGCTGAGGCCTAGCTTGTTGAAGGCGAAACTAGAGACGAGCACCAGCCCGCCGAGTATGACGAATAGCCAAAACGGGTCGGGGAGTTTGTTGCCAACTTTCTCGATGAATCCGAGGAAGCCCCCGGGCTGATTGCTTTTTGTAGTTTCTTTTTTAGTCTTCGTGTCGCTCATGGGCTCTTTTCTCTTCTTGACGCCTAGCTCTTCAACCGGGTTGGGTTGCGACTTTACATTCTGGGGTGCGTCGAGACAGCAGAAGTCCAGAATCAACCAAGCCACATGAAGCTACAGAAGTAACAACAGTCACTCTGGACTATCTTTGCCCCACTAGTTTCGCTACACTGTGTGCTCGTGATCACCTTCGAGAATGTAACCAAGAGCTATCTGTCTTCCGGGCGGCCGGCCCTGGACAACATCACCCTGGACATCGAAAAGGGTGAGTTCGTCTTCCTTATCGGCCCCTCCGGCTCCGGTAAGTCCACGTTCCTGCAGCTCATCCTGCGCGAGGAAAAGCTGGATTCCGGAGACCTGCACGTCGCCGGCTACCACGTGAACAAGATCAAGGGGCGGGATGTGCCGAAGCTGCGCCAGCGCATCGGCTATGTCTTCCAGGACTTCCGCCTGCTGCCGAAGAAGACTGTCTTCGACAACGTTGCCTTCGCCCTCGAGGTCATTGGCAAGAAGCGCGCAGAAATTCAGCACTTGGTGCCTGCCGCGTTGAAGACCGTTGGCCTCGACGGAAAGGAAAACCGCTTCCCGCACGAGCTGTCGGGTGGCGAACAGCAGCGCGTGGCGATCGCGCGGGCGTCAGTAAATAAGCCTTTGGTCCTGCTGGCGGACGAGCCGACAGGCAACCTGGACCCCGATACTTCATCAGAGATCATGATGCTGCTCAACCGCATTAACCAGAACGGTACGACCGTGGTGATGTCCACCCACGACGATGTGGCGGTGGACTCCATGCGTAAGCGCGTGATCGAGCTGTCGAAGGGCAAGCTCGTGCGCGATGACGAGCTCGGTATGTACGGCGTGGGCCACTAATACGGAACTGTACGGATCAGTAGGGAACAGTAGGGAAACATTAATGAAGACCAACTTTGTGTTCCGCGAGGCGTTTTCGGGCCTGCGCCGCAACATGACGATGACGATCGCGATGATCATCACCACCTCCATCGCGCTGGCGCTGCTGGCCACCGGCTTTTTGCTGAGTGCGATGACGGAGCGGACGAAGGACATCTACTTCGACCGCATCGAAGTGATGGTGCAGCTCGACGACGAGATTTCGAGCTCCGACCCAACGTGTGCTTCCCCGGAGTGCTCCGAGATTAAGCAGCAGTTGGAGGGCGACGAAGCGGTTAAGTCCGTGACCTTCCGTAATAAGGAGCAGTCCTACGAGCGTTTCGTGGAGCTGTTCGGCGACTCCGACCCGCAGCTGGTGGAGCAGACGGAGAAGGATGCGCTGCCCGCCGCCTTCCACGTGCGCCTGGCCGATCCGGAGAACTCCGCGCCCATCGACGCGCTGCGCGACAACCCGGTGGTGACGAACATCGTGGACCAGGGCGACAACCTGGAGGCTGCGATGCGCAACCTGGACTCCATCCGCAACGCTTCCTTCATCGTGGCCGCGGTTCAGGCCATCGCCGCAATCTTCCTGATCATGAACATGGTGCAGATCACCGCCTACTCGCGCCGCAGTGAGATCAGCATTATGCGCATGGTTGGTGCCTCACGCTGGTATACCCAGGCTCCGTTCGTCCTGGAGGCCATGATGGCCGCCCTGATCGGTGCGGTGCTGGCGGTTGGTGGCATGTTCGCCGCGAAGATCCTGGTGGTCGATCGCGCCTTGAAGGCCGTATACGACCAGCAGCTCGTGGCGCGCGTGACGAACAGCGACTTGTGGTTGGCTGCGCCGTTTGTGGTGCTGGTCGGCGTGGTCGTCGCGGCTATCACCGCGCAGGTTACTTTGCGCTGGTATGTGAAGAACTAGCGCTGCGCTTGCGCTAAGCCAGCACTGCATTAGCGCTCTCAAGCATTTTCGCTCGAAGGGGCGCCCGGTGGTAGTGTGTGGCTGTCATGGCAGCAAAAAAGAGCACTCCCACCGATTCGGGGAAATCGAAGGGGAAAAAGGGTAAGCCCCAGAAGGGGCAAAAAGGTACAGGTCAGAAGGGGACTGGCCAGTTCGTCGTTGCCACTAACCACAAGGCACGCCACGATTACCACATCATCGATACCTACGAGTGCGGTGTCGTACTGGTGGGCACGGAAGTTAAATCTTTGCGGGAGGGCAAGGCTTCTCTTGTTGACGCCTACGCCACCATTGATGAAGGCGAGGTCTGGCTGCGCGGACTTCATATCCCGGAGTACTCCATGGGGCACTGGACGAACCATAGCCCCCGCCGTACCCGCAAGCTGCTACTGCACCGCCGGGAAATCGACTCGCTTATGGGCAAGGTTCGCGACGGAAACAACACTTTGGTTCCGCTGCAGCTGTACTTCGTCGCCGGCAAGCTGAAGGTGGAGCTGGCGCTGGCGCGCGGTAAGCAGGAATACGACAAGCGCCAGGACATCAAGCGCCGTACGGAAGAGCGTGAGATCACGCGCGAAATGGGCCGGCGAATCAAGGGGATCAAGGGCTAGGTAGCGGTAGCGCATAGGGAGCGCCTATTGAACGGGTCTTCGCGTTTTGATACTTTCGGGCCTGTGAAAAATGACGACGTGGAGCACTGGTCCCTGAAGCACCCGGAATTCGGGCTGCTTGAGCTGTTTATCGGCGAACCAGATGCACTGCGGGAAATCGATCCCGACTTCCCCGCGTCCGATAAGAAAACCGACGCGGAAAACAGCACCGAGCCGGAGGCAGAAGAGGTAGCTGAGGGTGATGCGGGGGACGAGAGGGCGTCCACAAAAGAAGACAGCGAGAAGTTCTACAAGAGGCTGGAAGAGAAACTAGACGACCTCGATAAGGACCGTCAGCTGCTCGTGCGTCGCGACGGGGTAACGATCGCAAGGTACAAGAGCCTCGAGAATCAAAAGATTGACCTAGGCAAGACCGAGGCGACCGTTAAGGCTGGGAAGTACGGCGGTGAGATGACGCTCAGCGCGCCTTACCTGGGGTGGACGTCGAACTTCCTCGATAGCTGGATGATCGAGGTTAAGGTGAAGGACGACGAGGGGGTGGTGGTCTTCGACCCGCCTGAAGGTTCGCGGGCGGCTAAGCGTTGGGAGGCGATGGAGGAGTCGCCGTTCAAGCGCTGGTTCTTTCCCCTGATTACCGGGCTGGGGAAGGGCGGTTGGGCGCTGGCCGTGATCGTGCTGGGGCCGTTAGTTTCGCGATTGATCTCGTGGCTATTGAGCTTCGTGCCGGACTGGGATATCGATATCCCGTGGCCGGACATTAATCTTCCGTCGATCCCGTGGCCGGACATTAACCTGCCTTCCATTCCGTGGCCGGAGATCAACCTTCCCTCGATTCCTTGGCCGGACTGGCACATGCCCGAATGGATGGAACCGATTCTGCGCGTGGTGGAATTCATGGCGGACTACAGCAAGGTATGGGTGCCTGTGGTGATAGGCATTGCGGTCGGGCTAATGGCGGTGAAGAACAACAAGAAGTCCAAGGAGCGCAAGGCGAAATGGCAAGAGGAGCAGACGGATTCTTGAATCAGTGCCACACGCGGGTGTAAGGTTAGATTTCCTGTTGTACAAGCGTTTCCGCAGCAGGAATCACGGGGTCGACTTGGTTTCGACTTTGTGCATTGAGCCAGGGGAAGCGTGCCGGTGAAGGCAGACGACCACCGATTTTAAGCGTCGCTGCGATTTTATAAGCGCCGAGAACACTCAGCGCGACTACGCCCTCGCTGCCTAATTACAGCGACCGCGTGTCTGTCAGCCCGGGTATGTCCCTGACCCGGTAGCTGGCATCGACTTAAGGGACTTGCCGCACGGCTTTGTTGCTTGGGCCGTGTGGGACTCTTTTCGAGCAACTGGGCCCATCATCCAGGCTGGTTCGTGAGCGCTGGAGGGTCGAGCAGAGGTCACGTGCGAACTGCGCACGGAGAAGCCCTGGCGAGGTCGCAAAGGACCCGGGTTCAATTCCCGGCGGCTCCACAGAACGCATTACCCCAGTTCGGAGATGAGCTGGGGTTTTGTTGTGCTCAATTAACAAGCTGGAATTGGAATGCCATCCGCTTTCAGATATTTAGGGAGAAAGCCATAATGTGCTTCCCAAACATGGTGCTGGTTTAGTTTAGTGTGCAGGGGGTTACCAGTTGCGACCTTCCGATCTAGGGCAACCGCGCATCGTTCAGCGGCTAGCTTAGAAGTGAACGCCGCCACTAGTTCTGGGTCAAAATCGTCTGCTCTTCTTTCTTCCTCCTGGGCAGGTCCAGATCGGAAAACCAGAAAGATTACATCGGAAGGAAGTTTTCTGAGTAGCGTCCTATACCAGTCGTTAATGGTTACTTCTTCAATCCAGCAGCTGTACATTTTTGATTCTACATATTCGGCCATTGCGTCTGCTTGTTTTCGATTACGTGCAACACCGACGAAGTCTTCTTGAAGAGTTTCTTTTTGGTGAGAGAAGAGTGCGAGCACGCTCGGGTATGCAGCTTTAAGCATGGAGCCTCCTCAGGCTCTACAGGAGGTGCGAAATGTATCAGTATTAATGACGGCATGATAGGTTACCCCGTTGGCGACTACTCTGCCTACCGTATTGCCGATGAAAGAAGTGTTGACTAGACCTTTACATTGGAATTCAATATTTTTTTGTTCTAGTCGCGCTGCGCCTCTGTTTGTCGAACGGGTGGGGACTCCGTGCTTAAGGCTAGCGTCTTTCCACCACAAATAGTATTTATACTTTAGTCTACTTTCGTGCCGAATGGATTGAACCTTTTGGTTGCAGATGGTAACTGGTTTAAATCCAATTACTCGAGCATCCCCATTGTTGGTCCTTGTTCTCACGTGTATATTTCTCGGAATTAGTGTACAAGGGCCTAGTCTTTGAGAAAGGGCGTAAGGTTGTGTTATTTTATCCTCCTGGTTTATTATTCTTATTGCTTCGGAGGGGGTATCTGACTGAATGTACTCTATCGATTTTTCCAGTTCAGGAAGAGGGGTCTTGTTTTCGGATGTTATTGGAGTCGGAGGGCTGGGTATCGGACCGCTGCCCATTGCTATCGATATGGCGCTCACGATGGATAAGAATGGGTGAAAGTGTGACATATTATCCCTGGTAGTCTGTTTTGTGTGGAATGTACTGGAGTCGGCTTTGATTGGGTGCCAAGTTTGCTTGTCTCGGTGAATTGAGCTTCAACGCTCGAGGTGAAAGACGCTGTCAATAGTATACTGCGCTTCTGAAGAGCTTGAAGGTCTTAGTGGGCAGTGTCTGGAAGAGGAGAGGTAGGAACGCATTTAGGCGGAGGTTTTCGCTGACTACAAGGAGGGCATGTGTGCCTGATCGGTTAGACTTGCCCGCATGGCAGCGCCCGATCCACAACCGCAACCCAGCTGGCGCTTTGCCGGGACTTTCCGGCCGTATCAGCAGCGCATCCTCGAACGCTTCGGTGACCTGAAGCAGGATCACCGCATCCACATTGTCGCCGCTCCCGGTTCGGGCAAAACGATTCTCGGACTGGAACTCATCTGCCGCCTCGGCCAACCAGCCCTGATCCTGGCTCCCACCATCACCATCCGCGACCAGTGGATCGACCGTTTCACGGCGCACTTTCAACACAACGGCACATCGAACCCGCGGGAATGGTGTTCCACCTCGCTACACAACCCAGCCTTCCTCACGGTTATCACCTACCAGGCGCTGTACTCCGCATATACTCAGGCGCTCGACGAGGAAACGGGAGAGGACTTCGCGGACCTCGACATTCTCGAAGCGGTTCGCGACATCGGAACGGTGTGCCTCGACGAAGCGCACCATCTGCGCTCCCAGTGGCACCGCGCCCTGACAGCCTTCATGAACCAGCTGGGCCGCCGAAAAGCAGTGCTCAACACCATCGCGCTCACGGCCACTCCGCCTTATGATTCCACCCCCAGCGAATGGCAGCGCTACGAGCAGCTATGCGGCCCTATCGACGAGGAGATCTTCGCCCCGGAACTCGTGGCCGCCGGTAACCTGTGCCCGCATCAGGACTACGTCTACGTTACGAAGCCCAGTCGGGAAGAAGAACAGGAAATCGCCGAGCTGCGTCGGCGTGGCAACGAAGTGCTAATGGACCTGCAACGGCAGGGCATCTTGGCGCAACTGGCAGAGGACCTCGGCCAACTCACGGACGAACAGCTGCAGATTGCCCTCGACGACGAGGAGAATTTCTACGCCCTTAAAATCCTTCTTGCCGCTGCTGGGCACCCGATAGCACCGCATATCCAGGCGATACTCAGCGAAAAGCGCCCGGAACTCTCCGGCGAGCTGGGGCTTCAGTTCGTCATCGACCATCCCGACTTCTTCCGCGCCAGCCCGACGGTGGCCTCTTCTCTGCGGGCGAATAACCTGCTGAACAAGGGGAAGATTTCCGTTACCGGAGAGAAGAAGGTCAACCGGATCCTCACCCACTCCGCGGGCAAGGTCCGCGCCGTCAGTGATATTGCCGAAGAAGAAGTCTCCGCGATGTCCGAAAATCTGCGCATGGTGATCCTCGCGGATTACGTTCAGCGGGATTACCTGTCCAGCGTGGGCAGTGACGATGCCCTGGTCCACGTGGGCGTCATCCCCATCTTCGAAGCGCTGCGACGGCGCGTAGGCGGCACCACAAAAATCGCCGCCATCAGCGGCTCAGTGATCGTCATCCCGCGCTCGGCGCTGGACGAGGTGAAGCGTTTCGCGGCGCACCTCGACGGGGAAGTCACCGCCGCCAAGGACCTCAATGACGAGTATGTGGAGGTGCGCTTTTCCGGCGGCACGAGGGTGTCTGTGCCCGCCATTACCCGCGCCTTTCAGGAAGGATTGTTCACGATCCTGGTGGGCACCGCCGCCTTGCTGGGGGAGGGGTGGGATTCGCCCTGCGCCAATGCGCTAATCATCGCCAGCTCCGTGCGCGCGTTTATGCTGACGAACCAGATGCGCGGCCGGGTGATCCGGGTGGATCCCACCGTTCCTGATAAGACCGCGAATATCTGGCACATCGCAACGTGCGAACCGAGCCAAGGTTCCGGGCGCGGGATGTGGCTCGACCAGGTGGCACAGAGCGGGGCGCAGGCGCTGAACGTCGGTACGGGGGAGTCACTGGACGTGCTGGGCTCACACGACGTGCGCTCGCTGCAGAAGCGCTTCGAGGCTTTCGTCGCGCCGCGCGCCGATGCGCCGGTGATCGAGAACGGTTTCGACCGCTGCTTCACCGAGCCACCCCTGCGGGCCTATCGCAGCATCGATGCCGCCAACGAACAGATGCTGGCACGGGCCTTCCGTCGGGACCTAATGCGCAACCAGTGGCTAGAAGCCCTAGACATGGGGAATGTGCCGGATGGCCAGCCCTACGAGATGCAGTTCCACATCGACGTTGAAAAGCCCGCATCGGCCGGGGTGGTGCCTTACCTGGACGTTATTTTGGGCTACATCTTCATCCTCGCGGTCATGTTCGGGCTGGCGGTGGGGCGAGCCCTTCCGCACCTCCCGGTCGGGGGACAGTGGCTGGCTTTCGGGGTGCTCGCACTGCTCGGCGGTGCGGCGGCCTTGCTACGCACGCGGAAGGTCCAGCAGCTGACGGATACCACCAAGCGCCTGAAAGCCGAGGCCACGGCCCTGGCGCGCACCCTCAGCGCCCTCGGCTTGATCGAAACTCGCAATCTCATGGCCATCGTCGACGAAGGCGCCATCGGCGCGAATGTACGCCTGTCCGGCGGAACCTTCGCCGAAAGGAAGCTTTTTGCGGACGCCATGACTCAGCTGTCTGGGGAGGTCCGCAACGCGCGCTACCTCATTGCGCCCGCGCATCAGGTTCGCATCCGTGGAATCTTCTGCGCCCAGTCGGTGCCCGACGTGCTCGGCACGCGCCGGGAGAACGTGGATGAGTTCTTGCGCCAACTCCAGCGCGTAGGCCTGCCGATGCGTGCGGTGTACACCCGCAGCCAGGAGGGCCGGGAGTTCCTCTTGCAGGCGCGCAAGCTCAGCGGAACCAACATTGCAGCTCGCTTGGCTAGCCAGACGCGGCGCTACGAGAAGCAGTCACCGTTGGAATTTCCTATTGTCTGACCTCTCACACTATTCTAAGGTGCATGAACGCAGTCCTAGTTGCCGTCGTCGTCATGCTGGTCCTCGCCCTGCTTCGGGTGCATGTGGTTCTGGCGCTTTTCATCGGAGCCATCGTCGGTGGTCTCCTCAGCGGCCTTGGCCTTGATGCCACGATGGTGGCCTTCCAGGAAGGCCTCTCCGGCGGCGCGAAAATCGCGCTGAGCTATGCCCTGCTCGGTGCCTTTGCGATGGCCGTCGCCAGCGCGGGACTGCCCAAGCTTCTGGCGGACTCTCTGCTGGGGAAACTGGGCGTCACTAACGAAGAAACAAAGAGCCGCGCCGCTGCTGTAACGAAATGGCTGATGCTGGCCGGCATCCTCGCGATGGCCGTGATGAGCCAGAACCTCATCCCCGTGCACATCGCGTTCATTCCGCTGATCATCCCGCCGCTGCTGAGCGTTTTCAACAAGCTGCAGCTGGACCGCCGTCTGGTCACCTGTATCCTGACGTTCGGCCTGATCACCACGTACATGTGGATCCCGCTGGGCTTCGGCTCGATCTTCCTGAACGACATCCTGCTGGGCAATATCAACAACGCGGGCATGAGCACCGATGGCATCAACGTGATGAAGGCCATGGGCATCCCGGCGCTGGGCATGCTCGCGGGTCTACTGATCGCGGTCTTTATCACCTACCGCAAGCCGCGCGAGTACGAGGAGCGCCCGATTGTGGAGGTCGAGACCGACCCGGCCGGGGAGGTCTCCCGCTACAAAATCATCGTCTCCGTCGTTGCGATCATCGCCACCTTCGCCGTGCAGGTCGTTATGCAGGCTATGGATATGGAGGCCGATTCGCTGTTGGTCGGTGCCCTGGTTGGTCTGACGATTTTCATGGGCACCGGCGCGGTCGATTGGAAGAAGGCCGACGATGTCTTCACCGCCGGTATGCGCATGATGGCTCTGATCGGCTTCATCATGATCACCGCCCAGGGTTTCGCCGCGGTCATGCAGGCCACCGGTGAGGTCGAAAGCCTGGTCAACACCTCCGCCGACCTGTTCGCGGGTAACAAGGCCGCCGCCGCCCTGGTGATGCTGCTGGTCGGCCTGGTGGTCACCATGGGCATCGGCTCGAGCTTCTCCACCCTGCCGATTGTCGCAACGATCTACGTGCCTTTGTGCGCATCGATGGGCTTCTCGCCGCTCGCCACCGTGGCGATTGTGGGTACTGCGGGTGCTCTTGGTGACGCCGGCTCCCCGGCCTCCGACTCGACCCTAGGCCCCACGTCGGGTCTGAACGCGGATGGCCAGCACGACCACATCCGGGATTCCGTGATCCCGACGTTCCTGCACTTTAATATTCCGCTGCTGATCGCCGGCTGGATCGCGGCGATGGTTCTGTAGCTGCTAGAACTCACCAGCAGGTAGGGCGCTGGTATATAGGGGGCATCAAAGGGGAGGGGCGCTAATAGCGCACCACCAGGTTGCGTGCGTCCGTCGGCCCCAGCAGGATCTCCGGCGCCAGGCCGAAGTTGGTCCAGCGGGTACGGCTGGCCCAGTCCAGGGCTTCCTCTCCCATGTTGTGGCGGAAGTTCACGGCAATACCATCGGAGTAGAAGCGTAGCTGGGTGGCTCCGGTGGGCCAGTTTTTCGCCGCGGGGGTTTCCAGGAATACCGCGTGGGTATCAACGTCCGGCTTATCTCGATGCGCGCGGTGAGTGTGGCCGGCCAACACCAGCTTTACGCCCGGCGCCGCCTGAATCATCTTCTGCAGTCTGATCAGATCCGGGTCACGCAGAATAAAAGCAGGTCCGGCAGCGTTCGACCAGCCGGCCTCGCGCGTCATGGGGTGGTGCAGCATCAGCACGGTTGGCTTATTTGGGTCGCGGCGCAAGAAGCCTTCGATCTGGCGGAATTGCTGTGGCTCGATCCGCCCGCCAGACTTGTCCAGTTCCGTGGAATCAATGCCGATCACGCGCACGCCCGCGGGCTCTAGATCCATCATCCAGGCCTGTTGTCGCGGCTCGAAGACGTCACCGAAGGGGTCGAAGTGCTCCTTGCCGTAAGGAGAAGCGGTTTCGTAACCGGAGGAGTCGTCGGCTTTGTGAGGCCGGTCGTGGTTGCCACGGGTTACACGCCAGGTGCCGGAGAACGTATCCAGCATCTCCTTGGCACGTCGCACCTCGGCCGGGCGGGCTTCACTCGTGACATCGCCATTGACAAACAGGTGTGTAGCGCCGCAATCCTCGGCGGTCTTAATGACCGCATCCAGGCACACCTCCGGGTAGGGTGCGGATTTCGGATTGGGCACCGCCGGTGGTGGAAAGCCATCGAACCACAGGCCATCCTGGGCCTCACCCATGTGCACATCGTTCGCCACGACCACGGTCTGCAGTACCTCGCCGGACAATCTAGGCAAGGTTGTGAACTCTTTCTTCTTTTCCTGGAAGTAGTTGTGAGTCGCGTTGGCTTCGATGCCATGGGAGGAGGCGCTGAAGCGATACTTTGTCTCCGGTTTTAGGCCTTCGATAGTCATGATGTGGAAGAAGGTGTTCTTCTCCGAGCGCACGACCTTCGTATCTTGGGGGTTATCTTCCGGCCATACGAGCAGCGTGCCTTCGGTCGGCATACCCACGGGGCGCTCGGCGATGCTCACCTTTGCGTCCCACGTCAGCCAGCTAATCGTCACTGAATCCTCCGTGACAGTGACTACCTGCAGGTCACCGGCAAGGAAAGCGCCGTTGGGGCCGGTGCCCTTGTGCCCCATAACCCAGCCGGTCTCGGAGCTGCCGATGTTGCTTGGGGTGAAGCTCGCCGACCCCGCCAAGCTTGGAGTATTAGCGGATCCCAGGGCTGAACTCCCGGCTAACCCACTGCCCGACAGGCTGGAACCGCCTGTGCCTGGTGCCGCACCGGCCTTCGCAAGCGGCCCTACCACGAAGGCTGCAGAACCGGCGCTGAAGCCTAGTGCTTTGAAGAATCGGCGTCGAGAGAAAATACCTTTATTACCCATAAAGACAAAGGGTAAAAGGTGCGCGTGACCAGCAACCAGCCTAAAAGCAGCGGGTAAGGAAAGGTCGGGCGAATAGTGGGTTAACGGCCAACACCGTACCTAGTTAATCTTCTGCTCGTGGCCCGCCCACGCTTCCTCGCGCAGTTCATTCTTGCGGACCTTACCCGTGGAGGTGCGAGGCAGCTCGTCGAGAATGCGCACGTCTCGCGGCACCTTGTAGCCGGCGATGTGCGCGCGGCAGTAGGCGATCACGGCCTCTTCCAAAGCGGATTCGTCTCCGCCGCGGGCCTCCGGGCGCAGGGTCACGTATGCGCGCGGACGCTCGCCCCACTTCTCATCTGGTACGCCGATGACTGCACAGTCGGAGATATCCGGGTGGCTGATAACGGCCTGCTCGACCTCGATGGTGGAGATGTTTTCGCCGCCGGAAACTACCACATCCTTGGCACGATCCATCAGCTGGATATAGCCGTTGGGGTGCATTACTCCGAGGTCACCAGTGTGGAACCAGCCGCCACGGAAGGCGTGGGCGGTGGCTTCCTCGTCCTTAAAATATCCGGCCATGATGCCATTGCCGGTCAGGATGATCTCGCCCAGCGTCGCACCGTCGGCGGGCACGTCCACCAGCGCTTCGTCTAGGGTTTCGGTCGGCTGGATTACGCGGACGTCTTCGTTGGTGATGGACGCCACGCCCTGGCGCGCCTTCAGAACCGCGCGGCGGCGAACCGTCATGTCCGCCCATTCGGGCTGCGCCTCGCAGACGGTGAACGGCCCGTAGCTCTCGGTCAGGCCGTACACGTGGGTAACCTCCACGCCGATGTTCTCGCAGCGGGTGATGGTCGTCGGGCTCGGCGGCGCGCCCGCGGTGGTGACACGCAGATTCGTCACACGGCGCTTGTTTTCGTCATCTACCAGGGTGTTCAGCACTGCCGGGGCGCCGCACATGGCAGTCACACCTTCGGTGCGGATCAGCTCCCACATCTCCGGGCCACGCACCGCGCGCAGCGCCACCTGGGTTGCGCTGACGGCCATTGCCGCCCAGCCTGTGCACCAGCCGGAGCAGTGGAACATCGGCAGCGTCCACAGGTACACGGTGTCGTGACTGAAGTGCTGCGTGTGCGCCTGCCCTAGCGCGTTCAGGTATGCGCCGCGGTGGGTGTAGATCACTCCCTTCGGCTTGCCGGTGGTGCCGGAGGTGTAGTTGATCGCGATGGTCTCGTTCTCATCGTGTACGCGGTAGGGCAGTGGCTCTTCGTCGCGGTGCCCGGCCAGGTAGTCGCTAAATGTTGTTACTAGTGACGCCCCCTGCGCGTCAGTTGCCCCGTTTTCAACCGGGGGCTCTACGCCTTCCTTGTCGGCGATGTACACGGCTCGGCGGAGGTCTCGTTCACCGCTGGCGAGGATGGGGTCGATCAGTTCCTTCTCACCGACGAGGACGTCGATGGAGGAGTGGTCGAGGATGTAGTTAACTTCCTTGGGTGCGAGGCGGGTGTTGATCGGCACCGTCACCGCATTAGCCAGCGGCACGGCGAACTGAGCGAGCAGAGCCTCGTAGCTATTAGCAGCGAGAATGCCCACGCGGTCGCCCTCGGCCACCTGGTCGGCGATCAGCGCGTGGGCGAAGGCTTGTGCGTCTTCGTTGAACTCTTGGAAAGTGATGCGCCGTGGTCCGTCGACCGCGGCGATCTTATTGGGGTGAACCTGCGCGGAGCGTTGGAGGAAGCGCAGGGGTGTCAGAGGGGCATTGAGGCCGTGCTGCGATGCGAAAGTCATGTCCGCGACTGTAATCCAGATCACTAATCTCTGTGCGAGGTTTGCGGAAAATGAATTTTGCTACGGTGGGGTGCGATGAGGTATTTAAGATTCGCTAAGAAAACCGCAAGTTCGCAAATCGCTCGTCCCACTTCGCGCATCGCTCGCCGCAGCGCCGCAGTAGTAGTGGCGGCTTCACTGGGTATCTCAGCTGCTGCCTGCGCGTCTGATGATTCCGGCGACGACGCTGCAGAGAAGGAGACCGTGACCACCACGGTGCAGGAAAGCGCTGAGGCTTCCGAAGCTACTGATTCTTCTGATTCTTCTGATTCTCCTGGGGAGTCGGAGCAGTCCCGCGATACTCAGGAAGCCCCCGCCGAGGGAAGCTCGGGCAGCAAACTCCACAGGATCACCGTCGATGGGAAGCCCGTTGATACCAAACTGTTCTCCCCGGTGCGTTGCGAATTGGATGAGGACGACGGACGCGAAGTGCTAGAGGTCGACTTCGGCAAGGATGATGATGACCGCAATGAGCTGGACATCGACATTTACACCGACCAGCCCGCTCTAGAGTCCCTGGACTTCGAATACAAGGACGTGGAATACGAGATCGACGACGACCACGCCGGCTCGGCCACGGTGAAGCGCCAGGGCGACAACTATGTTGTCGAAGGCACCCCGGTGGAGGACGATTCGAACCGTACGATCGCCCTCACCGTGGAGTTCACCTGCGCCAACTAAAGGCCGCCTTATGGCCAGCTGGCTATAAGGCGCTGGCTATAGCGCGCTGCTTACAGTGCGCTGCGCCAGGGGTTCTTGGTATCCACCAGGAACTTCTCCACATCCTCCGGGCGCGCCCGCAGGGTCGGGTCGAAGTCCAGGTAGGCCTTGGTCTCCCGGGCGATGAGTCCGGAGAGGATCAGCATGCCCACCAGGTTCGGCAGTGCCATCAAGCCGTTGGCGATGTCCGCGAAGGTCCAGGCCAGGCCGATTTCCGTGGTAGCACCGACGAAAACCACGCAGGTAAACAGCATGCGGTAGGGCAGGGAAGCCCAGGAGCCGAAAGCGCGCTCCGCGTTGCGCTCGCCGTAGTAGGACCATCCCAGGATCGTGGAGAAGGCGAAGAACACGACGGAGAGGGAGACGATGGTGCCGCCCCACTCCGAGCCAATGCCCTTGCTGAAGGCCTGGGCCGTCATGTTTGCCGCATTTTCCTCGCCCGTATCCCATACGCCGGTGGTGACGATCACCAGGCCGGTCATGGTCACCACGATGATCGTGTCGATAAACGTCTGAGTCATAGAGACCAGGCCCTGACGCACTGGGTGGGTGGTCTTCGCCGCAGCCGCTGCAATTGCCGCCGAGCCCATGCCGGACTCGTTGGAGAAAATGCCGCGGGCCACACCCATCTGCATAGCCAGCATGATGCCCGAGCCTACGAATCCACCGGTGGCAGAGGTTCCCGTGAAGGCGTCATTAAAGATAAGCCCCAGAGCATTCGGGATGTCGCCTGCGTGCAAAGCCAGCACCACAATGCCGCCGCCAATGTAGATAAGAATCATCAGTGGAACGAAGGCCGAGGTCACCTTGCCGATCGAGCTAATGCCACCGAGGAGAACCGCGCCGACTAGCACGAACATCACCGCACCGGTGACGGTAGGGCTGACGTCGAAGGTGTCTTCCAGGCCCGCAGCAACGGCGTTACCCTGCGTCAGGTTGCCGATGCCGAAGGAGGCGATGATGGCCGCGATGGTGAAGAACCACGCCAGGAACGTGCCCAGGCCACCCGGGATGCCCCGCGAAAGGTAGCGCTGCGGACCACCGGAGACATTGCCCTTGGAATCGGCCACGCGGAAGCGCACGCCCAGGAAAGCCTCCGAGTACTTAGAGGCCATACCCACCAGGCCGGTGATCCACATCCAGAACAGCGCGCCAGGCCCGCCGATGGAGATGGCGGTGGCCACACCCACAATGTTGCCCACGCCGACAGTTGCGGCCAGCGCAGTGGTGAGCGCCTGGTACTGGGTGATGTCACCTTCGCCGCCCTCATCGTTCCTGTCGATAAGCCCGTGGCGCAGGGCGACGAACAGTTTGCGGAACTGCACGCCACCCAGGCGGATAGTCAGCCACAGGCCCGTGAGCAGCAGTAAGGGGATCAGGAGCCACTGGCTCCAGATGAACTGGTCGATCTTGTCCAGAGTGTTCTGGAGGGATTCGGCGAAGGAAACGTCTTGCATGGACTACAGAGGTTACGCCTGTAAAGAAGTGAGGAAGAAGAGTTTAGACAAATTCGTTGAGGCTGTTTGCAATTGCCGGGTAACGGCAGTGGTTGTGGCAAGGAGTAGCGACAGGGGCGAGGGCGGGGTGGAAGGGCGCGGCGACAGCGCTGAAAAACCCGCCGGAATCGGGCACGATAAATGGTGAGTAGCAAGAAAATGCTTTCAGGCACCGACCGAAGGAAACATCATGCACCCACGTGCTGGCCAGCCCGCCACCCCCGACGACCTCACCGACATTCCCGCCCTGCTGGAGGCTTACTCCGCCACGGTTCCGAACCTGGCTGACCCGGGCCAGCGCGTGAGCTTCGGCACGTCCGGCCACCGCGGCAGCGCCTTCGACGGTGCCTTCAACGAGCCGCACATCCTGGCGACCACCCAGGCCATCGTTGATTACCGCCGCGAGCAGGGGATCAACGGCCCGGTTTTCATTGGCCGCGACCCCCACGCCCTGTCCGAGCCCGCCGAGGCCACCGCGCTGGAGGTTCTGGCCGGCAACCAGGTGACCGTGAAGGTCGACCAGGAGCGTGGCTTCGTGCCCACCCCGTCGGTCAGCTTCGCCATCCTGGAATACAACAAGCAGCTGCCCGGCGGCCCGGAGGGCAGCGACGCTGGCCGCGCCGACGGTATCGTCGTCACCCCCTCCCACAACCCGCCGCGCGATGGTGGCTTTAAGTACAACCCTCCGACCGGCGGTCCGGCGGATACCGATGCCACTAGCTGGATCGCCCGCCGCGCCAACGAGTACCTGGATGCGGATCTGTCCGGCGTGCAGCGCTCCACCTCCACCGAGCTGGTGGAAAGCCACAACTACCTGGGCAACTACGTTGCCGCCCTGCCGGAGGTTATCGACATTGAGGCCATCCGCAACGCGGGCGTGCGCATCGGCGCCGACCCGATGGGTGGCGCCTCCGTTGCCTACTGGGAGCGCATCGCCGACGTGCACGGCCTGGACCTTACGGTCGTTAACCCCACCATCGACCCGGCCTTCGGGTTCATGACCTTGGACTCCGACGGCAAGATCCGCATGGATTGCTCCTCGCCGTCCGCGATGGCCTCTCTGGTCGATGCGGTCGCGGGCGCCGGTTCTACTTCCTATGGCATCGCTACTGGTAATGACGCCGATTCCGACCGCCATGGAATCGTCACCCCAGACGCAGGCCTGATGAATCCGAACCACTACCTCGCCGTCGCTATCGAGTACCTCTTTAGCCACCGCGAGAACTGGCCGCAGGATGCCGCCGTGGGTAAGACCCTGGTCAGCTCCTCCATGATCGACCGCGTGGTGGCGCGCATGGGCCGCAAGCTGATGGAAGTGCCGGTCGGGTTCAAGTGGTTCGTGCCGGGCCTGGTCAACGGATCCGTGGGCTTTGGTGGAGAAGAATCGGCAGGTGCTTCCTTCCTCCGCCGCGACGGGCAGGTCTGGTCCACCGATAAGGACGGTATTATCGCTGACCTGTTGGCGTCCGAAATCAAGGCAACGACCGGCAAGAGCCCGTCCGAGCGCTACAAGGAACTAGCTGAGGAGCTGGGCGCGCCGCAGTACAAGCGCATCGACGCTCCGGCGAACCGCGAGCAAAAGGAACGCCTGAAGAAGCTCAGCGCCAGTGACGTGGAGGCCACCGAACTGGCGGGCGAGAAGATCGAGGCGATCCTGACCGAGGCGCCGGGCAACGGCGCGGCCATCGGTGGTGTGAAGGTGACCACCGAAAATGCTTGGTTCGCCGCCCGCCCAAGTGGCACGGAGGACAAGTACAAGATTTACGCGGAGTCCTTCAACGGCGCCGAGCACCTGGACAAGGTGCTGGAGGAAGCGCAGGTCGTCGTCGACGGCGTGCTGGGATAACTTCGCGGTTCCCTGCAGGTATGCGTAAAATCACGGGGTCGATTCAGGGTATTGCCAGAAAACTGCGATACCCTCATGCCCAGTAGACACGTCATCATCTCGAAAGGAACGCTCAGTGAGCCAGAAGATCAAGGCCCCTAACGCTTCTAAAGGGGGCAATGGCTTCCTGTGGGGAATCATTGCGATCCTCGTTATCGCAGCCGTAGCCATCGGCTTTATTGTGTACAACAACCAGCAGCACAAGGTCGATAACATCACCCTGCCGGATGACAAGGTGGATGTGAAGATGACCACCGACGAGAGCACCGTCACGCTGGAGTCTGAGAACGCCGGCGACGACGTGCCGACCATCGAGGTCTTCGAGGACTTCAGCTGCCACTACTGTGCACAGCTGGAATCCGCATCCAGCGAGGATCTGAAGAGTGCGCTGGAAGAGGGCAAGCTGAAGGTGAAGTTCAACTTTCTGAACTTCCTGGACCGTGGTGATGAGACCGGTCCTTCCACCCGTGGTGCGTCCGTTGCCTGGGCCGTGGCTAAGGCCGGCGACGTGAATGCCTTCTGGAACATCCACCGCCTGATTATGGAGGAGCAATCCACCGTTGCCCGTCAGTGGAGCTGGGAAGACCTGGCTAACGCGGCCGACAAGATCGGCGTGAATGGCGATGTGGTCGAAAAGATCCGCAACGAGTCCGTGAAGGAAGACGGCGTGAAGGTCGCCCAGAAGAACGGCAAGGAAGTCGAGAAGCGCGAGGGTGACGTTTCCTCGCCACTGCTGTACAAGGACGGCAAGCGCTTCGATCCGCCGTCCAACCCGGACCAGACCCTGAGCTCCTGGGTTCCGGTCGCGCTGGAAGGTAAGTAGCGCCCGCGCGTTACCCCATTGCCACCAGGCGATTTGGAGAACTCAATTCTAGTGTTGTAGCTTTAGACCCGTTCGCTTGCAAAGAGCAACGGGGCTATGGCGCAGCTGGTAGCGCACCACACTGGCAGTGTGGGGGTCACGGGTTCGAATCCCGTTAGCTCCACAGAACACAAACCCCAGTTCAGAAATGAGCTGGGGTTTTGTTGTCTTTGCTGGGGGATCCACCGTGCTAATCTAACCTCGTTGGAAATCGCCCAGTTCCTCGATGGACGGCGACCCCAAACCGGTTCACTCCGCGCCTGAAAGCGCCGATGTGAGCGCAGTGGGACGTGAGGGCGTCAGTAAATAAAGAGAGCGAGCACATGAACGGTTTAGGTGCTACGAAACGCTTCGGCTACACCTTCCTGGTGCTATCCACGATCGGGCTGGTTTTCTCCACGCTGATCATGCACGACAAGCTGCAGATGGCGCTGGATCCTAACTTCGAGCCGGCGTGTACTTTCAACGAGGTCATCTCGTGTACGGATGTGATGGCCTCGGATCAGGCGGCTACGTTTGGATTCGCAAACCCATTTATCGGAATGATCGGTTTCCCGGTGATGATGACCCTCGCCGTGATACTGATCGTCGGCGCGAAACTTCCTCGCTGGATGTGGTACTGCACGCTTGCCGGGCTGGGGCTGGGCGTGGTGTTTGTGCACTGGCTGGCCTACTCCGCGATCTACTCCATCGGAGCGCTGTGCCCTTACTGCATGGCCGTGTGGGCGGCGACCCTACCGATGTTTGTGATGACGTTGGTGCACATCCAGCGCGAGAAGCGGCGCGAGGCGGGGGAGGATGTTCCGCACTCCGCGCTGGGTATGCCGCTGGTGGTGGTTATCGCCTGGTTCTTGGCGTTTACCGCGCTGATTCTGGATCAGTTCGTTTTCTAGCTGCGCCACGGCTCAGCGGTGTGGGGGCCTAGCTGCGCCACCATTCGTCGTGCGGGGTGACTGGCAAGTGCCGCTTGTGGCGCGAGCGGAACCATAGCTTCTCGATGTGCTCGGCGACCTGCGGGTCGATGTCGGCAGCGCCGTTGGTGCTCTCCAGGTAGTCGTCGAGCTGCGTGTACGTCACGCCCAGCGCCTCCTCGTCGGGGAGCGCGGGGCGGTCTTCCTCCAGATCCGCGGTGGGTACCTTCTGCCACGTGCTGTCCGGGGCGCCGAGGTGCTGCAGCAGCGCCGCGCCTTGCCGCTTCGTGAGCCCCGCCAACGGCACCAGGTCCGCCGCACCGTCGCCATGCTTGGTGTAGAAGCCGGTGACTGCCTCTGCCGCGTGATCCGTGCCAACCACCAGCGCGCCGAGTTCGCCTGCCAGCGCGTACTGCGCGATCATGCGTTCGCGCGCCTTGATATTGCCCTTGTTGAAGTCGCTAACCTGCGCGATGCCGAGGGCCTCGCTCGCCGCGCGCGCCGATTCGTCGGTTGCGCCCTTGATATTTACTGTGACGCCCATACTCGGCGCGATAAACTTCAGCGCCACCTGTGCGTCTTCCTCGTCCGCCTGGGTTCCGTAGGGCAGCCGCACGGCGCAGAAGCGGTAGGGCTGGGGAGTATCTGCTTGCTCTGTCTGCTGGGCTTGTGTGCCTTCCTGGTTGAGGCGCTCGACCGCCAGCTGGCACAGCCTTCCCGCCAGGGTGGAATCCTGGCCGCCGGAGATTCCTAGCACAAGGGCGTGAACTCCCGTGGCCTGCATGTAGTCGGCGATGAACTGCACGCGACGCTCTACCTCTTTGGCGGGGTCGATGGTGGGGCGCACTCCCAACTCTGCGATGATCTGCGCGTGTAGCGGGCGCGCGCCCGGGCGCTCGGCGCTGCTAGTGCTGCCGGGGTTGTCGGGGGTGTGGTTCGGCTGGTTTGCGGAAGGGCTCATGGGTTAGATGCTAGTCCGCAGGGGAGTGCGGGGTGCTCGGGTAGTCTATTTGCACTTATTTGGTTTTGGAGTCGGCGATGGGTAAACTCATCGTTTGTGTTTGTGCCGGGCGGCATAAGCGGGCTTTAGCCTGTTAGCCTGTACTGCCTGGCGATGTAAGAAAGTCGATGAGGAAAGGAGCGCCCGATGAAGGTCCGCAAGTCCCTTCGGTCGCTGAAGAACAAGCCGGGCGCTCAGGTCGTTCGTCGCCGCGGCAAGGTCTACGTGATCAACAAGAAGGAACCCCGCTTCAAGGCTCGCCAGGGCTAAGAACCACAAGGTTCCACTTCCCCCCGTCTTCCGCTGAGAGTGCTTAAAGCACCGCGGAGGCGGGGGATTTTTTGTCTCAAATCCCGGCTTTGAAATTACAAACATGTTTTTTATGTGGCTAGATGTAGTGGTGGGATTTTTCCCCACCTGCGAATACTCAAGATGTAACTACTAGATATTGTGTTTCAGTTTTAAGGAAGCCCCAAAATGTTGTGTTTTAGCGGTTGTCTTACACGCATGTGATGTGTAGTCTTAAGCAAGTCGATGAGGGGCGATGAAGGCACAGTACGCCTGACTATCGCCCGCCGAGGTCGTTGCTACGGCCAGCGTAAAGACTGACAAAGACCAACACTGATAGCGCCCACGAACCAGGAGAATGACAGCCACCATGATCACCGTCTACACCAAGCCCGCATGTGTTCAGTGCAACGCCACCAAGAAGGCCCTCGATAAGGCCGGTCTGGAGTACGAGCTCGTTGACATCAGCCTCGACGATGAGGCTCGTGACTACGTAATGGCGCTGGGTCACCTGCAGGCTCCCGTGGTTGTCGCCGGTGAAGATCACTGGTCCGGCTTCCGCCCGGATCGCATTCGTTCCCTGACCGCCAAGGCTGCTTAACCCCCGCGCGTCGCTTCGCCTTCACCGTCTATCAGGTGGGGACTATTTTTGCGCGCGCCACTGTCTGAATGAGGCTCAATGCTAATCACGTATTTTTCCTCCACGACGGAGAACACTCACCGCTTCGTGCGCAAGCTCGGGTTGCCTTCCTCCCGCATCCCTCTAAAGCGTAATGACGCCCCACTGCTCGTCGACCAACCGCATGTCTTGGTCGTGCCGACATACGGCGGGGGAGCGGGAATGACAGGCGACTACGCCCGACCAGTTCCAAAGCAGGTAATCAAGTTCCTCAACGTGGAGCAAAACCGCAAGTGGCTGCGCGGGGTGATCGCCGCGGGGAACATTAACTTCGGGTCGGACTTTGCCAAGGCCGGCGAGGTGATCTCCGCTAAGTGCCAGGTGCCGTACCTGTACCGCTTTGAGCTGATGGGAACGGAGGAGGACGTCCACCGAGTGCGTGAGGGATTGGCGGAGTTTGAGGCCTCCCTGCGGCACGAGGGCCGGTGGGATCTGGCGAGCTGACCCGCCCCGCACATGTCCGGGGCACTGATTAGAATCGAAACGAACACACGAGCGCGAGGCATTTTTCTTAGCGCGAGTTTTTGAGGAGACGCATACACATGACTGGCACCGAGCTTGGCAAGACCGTCCAGGAGCCCGTTGACCAGCGGGAGCAGCTGGATTATCACGCTCTGAACGCGATGTTGAACCTGTACAACGATGCAGGGGAGATCCAATTCGACAAGGATCGCGAGGCTGCAAACCAGTACTTCCTGCAGCACGTTAACCAGAACACCGTTTACTTCCACGACCTGGAAGAAAAGGTTAAGTACCTGGTGGACAACGAGTACTACGACCCCGAGGTGCTGGATCAGTACGAGTTCAGCTTCGTGAAGTCCCTGTTTAAGCAGGCCTACGCGAAGAAGTTCCGCTTCCAGTCTTTCCTGGGTGCGTACAAGTACTACACTTCCTACACACTGAAGACCTTCGACGGCCGCCGTTACCTGGAGCGTTTCGAAGATCGCGTGTGCATGGTTGCGCTGGGCCTGGCGGCGGGGGATACCGAGTTGGCGTCCAACCTCGTCGACGAGATCATGGATGGCCGCTTCCAGCCTGCAACGCCGACCTTCCTCAACATCGGCAAGAAGCAGCGCGGCGAGCCGGTTTCGTGCTTCCTGCTGCGCATCGAGGACAACATGGAGTCCATCGGCCGTTCCATCAACTCCGCGCTGCAGCTGTCCAAGCGCGGCGGTGGTGTGGCTCTGCTGCTGTCGAACGTGCGTGAAGCCGGCGCGCCGATTAAGCACATCGAGAACCAGTCCTCCGGCGTGATCCCCGTGATGAAGCTGCTGGAAGATGCCTTCAGCTACGCCAACCAGCTGGGCGCCCGCCAGGGTGCCGGTGCGGTCTACCTGAGCGCGCACCACCCGGACATCCTGCGCTTCCTGGATACTAAGCGCGAGAACGCGGACGAGAAGATCCGCATTAAGACCCTCTCGTTGGGCGTGGTGATCCCGGACATCACCTTCGAGCTGGCCAAGCGCAACGACGACATGTACCTGTTCAGCCCGTACGACGTCGAGCGCGTGTACGGCAAGCCGTTCGCCGACGTCTCCATCACCGAGCACTACGAGGAGATGGTGGAGGATCCGCGCATCCGCAAGTCCAAGATCAACGCGCGTGCGTTCTTCCAGACCCTGGCGGAGATCCAGTTCGAGTCCGGATACCCGTACATCATGTTCGAGGACACGGTTAATAAGGCCAACCCGATCGAAGGCCGCATTACTCACTCGAACCTGTGCTCCGAGATTCTGCAGGTCTCCACCCCGTCGGAATTCAACGCTGACCTGACGTACAAGAAGATCGGCGACGATATTTCCTGCAACCTGGGCTCCATGAATATTGCGAAGGCGATGGATTCGGAAGACTTCTCCAAGACCATCGAGACCGCCATCCGTGGCCTGACCGCCGTGGCGGACCAGACTTCCATCGACTCCGTGCCGTCGGTGCGCCAGGGCAACGACAACTCCCATGCCATCGGTTTGGGTCAGATGAACCTGCACGGCTTCCTGGGGCGCGAGCACATTCACTACGGTTCTGAGGAGGCGCTGGACTTCACCAACGCCTACTTCGCGACCGTGATGTACGAGGCGCTGAAGGCCTCCAACAAGATCGCCCAGGAGCGCGGCGAGAAGTTCCACAACTTCGAAAACTCCCAGTACGCGACCGGCGAGTTCTTCGACCGCTACGACCCGGCCGACTTCGCCCCGAAGACGGAGCGCGTGCGCCAGATCTTCGGTAACTCCAGCATCCACGTGCCCACCGCGCAGGACTGGCAGCAGCTGAAGGACGATGTGCAGACCCACGGCCTGTACAACCGCAACCTGCAGGCCATCCCGCCGACAGGTTCGATCTCCTACATCAACAACTCCACGTCCTCGATCCACCCGATCGCCTCCAAGATTGAGATCCGCAAGGAGGGCAAGATCGGCCGTGTGTACTACCCGGCTCCGTACATGACGAACGAGAACCTGGAGTACTACGAGGACGCCTACGAGATCGGCTACGAGAAGATCATCGACACCTACGCTGTGGCCACGAAGTACGTGGACCAGGGACTGTCGCTGACCCTGTTCTTCAAGGACACCGCCACCACGCGCGACATCAACCGCGCGCAGATCTACGCGTGGCGCAAGGGGATCAAGACGATCTACTACATCCGCCTCCGCCAGACGGCCCTGACCGGTACGGAGGTTGAGGGCTGCGTCAGCTGCATGCTCTAAGTGGGGGAGCGGCCTGCTCTAAGTGGACGGCAGCCTGCACTGAACACGAAAAAGCCGACTGGGAGGAATCCCAGTCGGCTTTTTTGTTGACCTTGAGCGGCCGTTCCTATTGGTTGTTAGCGTCGGTTGTTAGCGGTTACCCAGCTCGGCGTCGATGCGCAGCAGGCCGGAACCATCGTTGCCCACCAGCTTGATGCGGTCGATGATGGCGCTGACGGTGGCCTCCTCCTCGATCTGCTCCTCCAGGAAGAAGTTCAGCAGGTTGCGGGAGTCGATGTCGCCAACCTCGTCGGCGGTCTTCACCAGATCGCGGATCAGTGCGGAGACCTTACGCTCGTGCTCGAGGGATGCCTCGAAGGCATCCAGCGGGGTGGAGATCTTCAGGGAAGGCATCTCAACCGTCTCGATGTCCACGCGCGCGTCGCGGTCCAGCAGGTGCTGCGCGAACTTCTGAGCGTGCTCGCGCTCCTCATCAGCCTGTGCCTGCATCCAGCTGCTCATGCCGTCGAAGGAGAGGCGGTCCAGCTCATAAGCCAGCTGCGTGTAAACCAGCGCAGCCTGGTGCTCGGCGGTGACCTGTTCGTTCAATTGCTTTTGAAATTTCTCGTTGATTTCCATGCAGCTCAACGTACTCAGGGTTTATCCAATCGGCTAGCAAACGCAGGCTACCCTTATTTTATCAATGCAGGTCAGAGCCTGTTGTTTAGTCGGTGAGGCTGTCTTTACTTAGGCTGCCCTGTAAACCAATCCTGACGTGCTCTTTAGGTAGTGACGCCCCCAGCTCCGGGCTGAAATCGACTCCAGTGCGCGCTGAGGGCGTCATTAAGAAAGACCCCCAAAATGGGTGTAGTGGCCGAGGGGTAGGCGCGTCGAGGAAACGGGGTATGATGGGGCGAAGTGCACAAGCTGAGGGTCAGCGAGAAAATCAGCACGTTTTGTGAAGAAGGAGACACGCAAGCGATGAGTGCGCACGCACCCCACACTCCCGTACACCGCGTCGACGGCGATCCGGTATCCGCCATCAACTGGAATAGCATTCCGGACGAGAAGGACCTGGAGGTGTGGGATCGCCTCACCGCCAACTTCTGGCTGCCTGAGAAGGTGCCGCTGTCCAACGACGTGCCCAGCTGGTCCACGCTGAACGACATGGAGAAGCAGGCGACCATGCGCGTGTTCACAGGCCTGACCATGCTGGACACCATCCAGGGCACCGTCGGTGCGGTGAAGCTGATCGAGGATGCGGCCACCCCGCACGAGGAAGCAGTGATGACGAACATCTCCTTCATGGAGAGCGTCCACGCGAAGTCTTACTCCTCTATCTTCATGACGCTGGCCTCCACGCCGGAGATCAACGATGCTTTCCGTTGGTCCGAGGAGAACGACAAGCTGCAGAACAAGGCGAATATCATCCTCGACTTCTACGAGGGTGAAGATCCGATGAAGAAGAAGATCGCCTCCGTTCTGCTGGAGAGCTTCCTTTTCTACTCCGGTTTCTACCTGCCCATGTACTGGTCCTCGCACGCGAAGCTGACCAACACCGCGGACATTATTCGTCTGATCATCCGCGATGAGTCCGTGCACGGCTACTACATCGGCTACAAGTACCAGCGCGCACTGGAAAACGAGACTCCGGAGCGCCAGGAGGAGCTGAAGGAGCACACCTTCGACCTGCTGCTGGAGCTGTACGACAACGAGGCGCAGTACACCGAGGATCTGTACGACGAGCTCGGCTGGACCGAGGACGTGAAGCGCTTCCTGCGCTACAACGCCAACAAGGCGCTGAACAACCTGGGATATGAGGGGCTGTTCCCGGCTGACGAGACTCGCGTCTCCCCGGCGATCCTCTCCGCCTTGAACCCGGGTGGCGACGAGAACCACGACTTCTTCTCCGGCTCCGGCTCTTCCTATGTAATTGGTAAGGCTGAGAACACCGTCGACGACGACTGGGACTTCTAGTAGGCGACTCATATGCGGCGACTTCTAGGTGGCGACTTCGAAGCCGCCGCATAGCTATCACCCCGGTTAGCACCCCCGAAAACGTGGGATCTGTTAGCTGAGCACCGTCCACGGCTATTGAAATGCGCGTTGACGGGATACTATGTAAGCATTCTGCGTCTGTTCGGGTCGGTTGTTGACGAAGCCGACCCAGCGGGAACAGGGTAGAGGAAACATTCTTTTGGGTGACCGGCTCAAAGAATCCTGTGAGTTGCTTAAGGCTCGCAAGAGGAAAAGGGCAGGTCACGCGTAGTCAGGAGGAACTAATGACCGCAGTAGCGCCTAGGGAAAGCCATGAGGTTTCCCCGGCTCGGCCTGCGCCTTTCGGTGAGGCACCGCGTGGCAGCCTCGCATGGAAGATGCTGACCACGACCGACCACAAGCTTCTGGGCATCATGTACCTAATCATGTCCTTCACCTTCTTCATGATTGGTGGCTTGATGGCCCTGCTGATCCGTATCGAGCTTTTCTCTCCGGGTCAGCAATTCCTGTCCAATGAGCAGTTCAACCAGCTGTTCACGATGCACGGCACGATCATGCTGCTGCTGTACGGCTCCCCGATGGTGTTCGGTTTCGCGAACTACATCCTGCCGCTGCAGATCGGCGCGCCTGACGTGGCATTCCCCCGCCTGAACGCCTTCGGCTTCTGGATGACCACCGCCGGTGGTGTCGTTATGCTGCTCGGCTTCCTGACCCCGGGTGGTGCTGCTGACTTCGGTTGGACCATGTACATGCCGCTGGCAGACGCTACGCACTCTCCGGGTGTGGGCTCTGAGCTGTGGATCCTGGGTGTCGGCGTTGGTGGTATCGGTACCATCGCTTCCGCTGTGAACATGATCACCACCATCCTGTGCCTGCGCGCACCGGGTATGACCATGTTCCGCATGCCGATCTTCACCTGGAACATCCTGGTTACCTCTCTGCTGGTTCTGCTGATCTTCCCGCTGCTGACCGCTGCAGCCCTGGGTGTCTTCTACGACCGCAAGCTGGGTGGCCACATCTACGACGCCGGTAACGGCGGCGCTATCCTGTGGCAGCACCTGTTCTGGTTCTTCGGCCACCCTGAGGTTTACGTCCTGGCACTGCCGTTCTTCGGCATCGTGTCCGAGGTCTTCCCGGTGTTCTCCCGCAAGCCGATGTTCGGCTACGTCGGCCTGGTGTTCGCAACCCTGTCGATTGCTGCACTGTCCATGGCCGTGTGGGCGCACCACATGTTCGTGACCGGCGCCGTGATGCTGCCGTTCTTCTCCTTCATGACGTTCCTGATCGCCGTGCCGACCGGTATGAAGTTCTTCAACTGGCTGGGCACGATGTGGAAGGGCCGCCTGACCTTCGAGACCCCGATGATCTTCGCGGTCGGCTTCTTCGCCACCTTCCTCTTCGGTGGTCTGACCGGTGTCATGCTGGCTTCCCCGGCTCTGGACTTCCACGTCTCGGATACCTACTTCGTGGTTGCTCACTTCCACTACACCCTGTTTGGTACCGTGACCTACGCTTCCTTCGCTGGTATCTACTTCTGGTTCCCGAAGATGACCGGTCGCATGCTGGACGAGAAGCTGGGCAAGATCCACTTCTGGCTGGTTACCATCGGCTTCCACACCACCTTCCTGGTGCAGCACTGGCTGGGCAACATGGGTATGCCGCGTCGTTACGCTGACTACCTGCCGACGGATGGTTTCACCACCCTGAACCAGATCTCCACGGTTGGTGCCTGCATCCTGGCGATCTCCATGATTCCGTTCCTGTGGAACGTCTTTAAGTCCTACCGCTACGGCGAGGTCGTCACCGTTGATGACCCGTGGGGCTACGGCAACTCCCTGGAGTGGGCAACCTCTTGCCCGCCGCCGCGCCACAACTTCAACTCCATGCCTCGCATCCGCTCCGAGCGCCCGGCGTTCGAGCTGCACCACCCGCACATGGTCAAGCGCATGCGCGACGAGGCTCACGTTGGTCGCCACTTCTAAGCGCACTTTCTAGTGACGCCCCCTCACCCGGCCACTGCCCAGCGCAGTCGCTAGGTGCCTGGCGGCTGGCCAGGCTTTAAATCCACACCTCAACTACGCGGGGTGTGGATTTTCGCATTCCCGGGGTCTGGGGGCGGGGCTGGGCTGAGAGCCTGGCGGGGGCTTGCATGCCGGCCGTCAGCCTGCTGCGCCGACAGCCTGCCCGCTGCGTCGGCAGCCGTCTGGTGGCTTGCATGCCTGCCCGCTGACTTGCATTCCTGTCCACCGCGCCGGCTGGTGGGGCCCGGAATTGCCCAGAATGTCGCTAGATCGGGAATCTGTTTAATGGGAGTAGTTTGCAATAGATAAAAGTACTGGTCAGGGGCTCGGGGGAAATGCGGGGTCTGATTTTGCTCTCACAGAATCCCGATTCAGCGACATTTGGTCGGTTGAGAGCAGCACAGAGCGGCTGGGTACCGGGAAAAGTGTGGCAGGTGGGGTGAAAGGGATAAGTGGGGCAGCTTGGCAACGCGGGGGAACTGAAATGGGGGCTATGCAGTTTCGGTTATCACTTCTTGCGGGGAAGTGGGACAATATAGCCCGTGACTACCTCTGATAACGCCAGCAACCTCAACACTTCCACCGACCAGCCCGCTGCTGCCCAGCCCGCAGCTGGCCTGGTCAACGACCCGCACTTCGAGACCGCACTCGAGGACACGCTGCAGGAAGGCCTCGCCCCCAGCGTGATTACCGTTACCGGACCCGACCGCCCCGGCGTATCCGCGGCATTCTTCCGCGTGCTGTCCTCCTACGGAGTGCAACTCCTCGACATTGAGCAGTCAGTCTTTCGTGGGAAGCTGTCACTGGCGGCGCTAGTGGGCGTCGGACAAGAAGACCTAGAGCCGCTCGGCGAGGGACTTAAAGAAACTCTGGCTTCCTACGGCATGCGCGTCAGCGTCGAGGCTGACGACAATCTTTCCAGTACCCGTCCGCACTCCACGCACGTGATGGTGGTGCTGGGCCGCCCGCTGACGGCCACGCACATCTCCCGCATCGGCCAGACCCTGGCGGACTACGGTGCGAATATCGACACGATCACCGGCATCGCGGACTACCCGGTCACCGGCCTGGAGCTTAACCTGACCGTCGCGAACCCGGCACCCGGTGGCGGCGTGCCGCTGCGCAAGGCGCTGGCGACCCTCACCTCGGAAGTGGGCGTGGACATCGCCATTGAGCGTGCGGGCCTGGCCCGCCGGGCGAAGCGCCTCATCTGCTTCGACGTGGACTCCACCCTCATCCAGCACGAGGTCATCGAAATGCTGGCAGCCTACGCAGGCCGCGAAGAAGAGGTTGCCGCCGTCACCGAGCGTGCTATGCGCGGCGAGCTCGACTTCGCCGAATCCCTGCACGAGCGCGTGAAGGCCCTCGCCGGCCTGGACGCTGCGGTGGTGGAGAAGGTAGCCCACGACATCCAGCTGACCCCTGGCGCTCGCACCACCATTCGGACGCTGAAGCGCCTGGGCTACAAGGCTGGCGTGGTTTCCGGCGGATTCATCCAGGTCATCGAGCCACTAGCCCGCGATCTGGACCTTGACTTCGCCCGCGCGAACACCCTGGAGATCGTCGACGGCAAGCTCACCGGCCGCGTGATCGGCCCGGTCATCGACCGCCAGGCGAAGGCAGAAAGCCTCAAGGAGTTCGCCTGGTCCAACGGCATCCAGCTGAACCAGACTGTCGCGGTTGGCGACGGCGCGAACGACATCGATATGCTCTCCACGGCCGGCCTGGGCATCGCCTTCAACGCGAAGCCCGCCCTCAAGGAGATCGCCGATGCTTCTGTGAACTACCCCTTCCTGGATCAGGTGCTGTTCATTCTTGGCATTTCTCGCCACGAGATTGAGGACGCCGACCTCCGCGACGGCACGTACCGCCGAGTGCCGATCGTCGAAAACTAACTGGCGCCCCCGGCGGCCACGCTCTAATCCGCGAATGCGGTTCTAAACCGCGCGCTCGCGCAGCTCGCGGCGCAGGATCTTACCCGTGGAGGACTTCGGAATGCCCTGCACGAACTCAACGATGCGGATCTTCTTGTAGGGCGCCACTCGCTCGGCCACGAAGTCCATCACCTGCTGCTCGTTGAGGGCAGAACCCCGCTGAGCCACAACAAAGGCCTTCGGCAGTTCCTCGCCATCGGAAGCGCGGTGCACGCCGATCACGGCGGCGTCTGCGATCTCCGGGTGGCTCAGCAGTACGGATTCCAGCTCTGCGGGCGGAACCTGGTAGCCCTTGTACTTGATCAGCTCCTTCAGGCGATCCACGATGTGGACGTTGCCCTCCGGGTCGCAGTTCGCCAGGTCGCCGGTGCGCAGCCAGCCGTCGCCCGGCAGCGCCTCGGCGGTCTGCTCCGGCTTGTTCAGGTAACCGGCCATAATCTGCGGCCCGCGGACCCACAGCTCGCCCACCTCGGATACGCCCTCGCTGGGCAGCGGGATCTCCTCCAGAGTCTCCGGATCCACCAGCTTGCTCTCAGTGTTGGCACAGGGCTTGCCGATGGAGCCGCGGTTGATGTCCTTGGAGACGTTGGCGTGCGCCAGCGGCGAAGTCTCGGTCATGCCATAGCCCTGCTGCACGTGGATGCCCAGGCGCTTCTCCAGCGCCAGGGCCAGGTCCTCATCCAGCGTGGCCGCACCGCTGAACACTCCGCGCATACGCGACAGGTCGTAGTTATCCACCATCGGGTGCTTTGCCAGCTGCACGGCGATCGGCGGGGCGATCAGCGTGAAGTTCACCTCGAACTTCTGGTGGTGCTCCAGGAAGCTCTGCAGCTCGAAGCGCGGCACCACAACCAGCTTGGCACGCTGCGCCAGCGCCAGGTTCACAAGCGCGGTCAGGCCATAGATGTGGAAGAACGGCAGGACCGCGTACACCGTGTCGTCCCGGCGCAGCAGGTCGATGTCCTGGCCCTGCTGCACGTTGGCCACCAGCTGGCGGTGCATCAGACGCACGCCCTTCGGCAGGCCGGTGGTGCCGGAGGAGTAGGGGAGTACCGCCAGATCCTCGTCCGGGTTGATCTCCACCTCGGGGGCCGTGCGGCGCTCCGCCATGATCTGCTGCATGCCCTTGGAGGTATCCAGGTGGATGATGTTTTCTTCTGCGATGCCGGCATCCTTCGCTCCCTGAGACGAGGCGTCACCAAGCGCGGCAACAGTAAGCAGCATCTTCGCGCCAGAGTCCTTAACCTGTGCGGTCACGGTCTCCGGCGTGGAAAGCAGCGACAGCGGCGATACGACAGCGCCGATGCGCCACAGGCCGTAGGCGGCGACGATGAAGTTCAGGGAGTTGGGCAGGTGCAGCGCCACCACGTCGCCCTTTTTGATGCCCTTGCTGACCAGCCAGCCTGCGGTGGACTCGATGTAGTTCTGCAGCTGCGCGAAGGTCGTTTCGGAGCCATCGGCGATGTCGATGACGGCGACGCGGTCTTCTTCTTCCGTGGTGAGGTTGCCGAAGACGTAGTCGTAGAGACCTAGCGGGCTGAGTGCGATGTCCGGGCGGTCACTTTTAATGGGCATTGCGTCGGGCTCCTATCCGTTCGCGGTTATTCTTCGCCTCCACTGTAGTCGGCATGCGCTTTAGCCGACATCACTTTTTATGTTTCGCCCCGCTAACTTTCCAATGGTGCGAATCGGTATTGAACTTCGTGCCCGTCCTATTGAACTGCGTGCGAGATCGGGCGTAATCTCTTAAGGTAATTCTTTTATTACTCGCGGGAACTTTCGCCGCCTTGCACGCATTACACAATCGTCCTGAAGCAGGTTTGAGTGGTTCATCTGCTTCAGCGCGTTCTTTGTTGTTCTGCGGATGCTGGTGGAAGGAGGTGAACGATGAGCACGAAGAGTGATTCGATCGAAAACGGAGGACACATGGCTGGCCCATCCGCTGATACCGAGGCAGACGCACCAATTCTTCCCCCGCTGGAGGAACTGTTCGGCAACGAAGCGCAGGATCTCGACGACTTGTTCAACTCGATGTTGGACGTCGCCGTTGATCCGAACACCGAGATGCCCGAGGGGGATCTGATTCCCGACCTGGATTCCTTCCCGGAGGAAGGTGCGGAAGACCCTTCGGCAGATGAGGCTTCGCACGAGGTTGATCTTGCGGATCTCGACGATTCTGGTTCTTTGGTTGATGACGCCACCTCGGCGGAGGACCTCCCCAGTGATGCTTCGGGCGACGACGTGGATACCGGCGCAGCAGAGCACGAGGATCTGGACGATCTGGGTGGTTCTGACGATCTGAGCGACCTCGCTGATCCGGTGACCGATTCCGCTGTGGACCCCGCTGTGGATCCCGCCGCCGACGTCACTGATTACGGCGAGGATGATTATGGCCACGACTACGGCGATGATCTCCCGGACGATCTGACCGACCTCAGCGGAATGTAGGGGGGGGAGCCAGAAATGTCTAACGGATCTAGTGCCGCACGGAAAGAACCCACCCGCGAAGAGGAACGCGACCTGCTGGCCAAAGCCCATGAGGGCGACCAGCAGGCTTTCGCGCGTTTAGCGCGCCAGGCATGGGGCAGGATGTTCTCTGTCTGCCTGTCCATCACCGGCAACCGCGCCGACGCGGAGGATGCGCTGCAGAACGCATTGACCTCCGCGTGGAAGAACATTGAGAAGTTCGACGGGCGCGCCAGGTTCTCCACTTGGGCCTACCGCATTGCCTCCAACGCAGCGCTGCAGATCGTGCGCTCCCGCCGGGACGTCCCGGAGGAAGACGCGGGCGTGGACGAGGTCGCGCAGACCCCGGAGGTCGGCTCGCAGGTTACCTCGGCAATGGTCGTGCGCCAGGCGCTGGCACAGCTGCCGGATGACTTCCGCGAAGTCATCGTCCTGCGCGAATACACGGGCATGAGCTACCAGGACATCGCCGCCCACCAAGGGATTCCCATTCAAACGGTTAAGTCACGCATCAATCGCGCGCGTGCGAAGCTGAAGGCGGCACTGGTGGAGGCTGGCGTCACCAGCGCATAAACAGTCAGGCACTGCCCTTCCGCAAACAAGCACAGCAAAGAGCCCCACAACATCGAGCAGTTCAAGCTTTGCTCGGTGGGTGGGGCTCTAACTTGTGCCGATCGCTGAGGGGCTAGTCCTGCGGCATCAGGTTGTAGAACTTCAGCATCTCGATGAAGCTTTCCTTGGTGTCATCAGACTTGCCGTTGGACAGCACGACCAGCTTCTCCTCGGGGTACCACACCGTAACGTTCGGGCTGGAGTAGTTGGCGCTGGGGTAGAAGATAATCTCCGGCCAACCATTGCCGGCCTCCTGGAGGACCTGCCCCTTCACGGCAGAGTTCTTTCCGTGGTCGTAGACCTTCTGCGCATCGTCGCCAGTCTGTGTGTACCGGAAGTTGTTGTAGAGGAACTCATCCTTGTGATCCTCGAGGGAATCGCGGCTCGGTATGCAGGAGTACATCTTGGTATCCATGCCGTCGTAGGCCGCGCCAGCGAAACTTGCCTTATCCTGCCTGGTGCTGCAGCTATCGATGCGGTTGTAGAAGTTCGTCGGAGTGTAGTCCTTGACCTCCGGGAGCAGGGAGGCCAAGGGCTTGTACATATCCGACTCGTACGGCTCCCGCGCTGGGGTGTAGGGGTTGGCCTCGGTGAACGGCGGGTTACCACCATCGCTGTTGCTGCCGCCTCCGCCGCTGCCGCCGCCACCGTTGTCATCGCCGCCGTTCAGTGCGACGAAGCCGATGGCTATCACGACCGCCAGGATGGCTACGCACGCCGTGATGATCACCGGGGTGTTGGACTTCTTCGGCTTCGAGGAGCTCGTTGCGTGAGCGCTGGCGAAGTTGCTGGCGCCGTATGCGTTCGCCGAGCTGGGCACGAAGGCAGCGGTCTGCGGGGAAGTGTTGTAGGACTGCGATCCCTGGTTCTGCCCCTGACCCGCACGCGGCATTCCGGGCGGAGTTGCCGGGCCGGACTGGCCGGGTTGGCTTGACTGGCCGGAACGGCTTGCAGCTGAGGCAGCACCGGCGCCCAGCCCAGCGCCAGCGGCGCCAGCTAGTCCGGCAGCACCGGCGGCACCTGCGCCAGTGCTGCCGACACCGGCGCCACCGGGGCGAGAACCTGCCCCCTGAGCTCCGTTTACGCCACCGGTGAACCCGCGCAGGGTTGCGGCCAGCGCACCGCGGCTCACCACGGTCTTCGGGTCGTCGAGCGTCATGACGGTGCCGACTTCACCCAGACGGTCCTGCACAAACGGAATGCGCGACGATCCGCCGGTCATGTAGATCGGGGTCCTTGTGGAATCGACGCCCGCCTGCGTCAGCGCCGCACGAGTCAGCTCAACTCCGCGCATGATCGACTGCTCGATAACGTTGTTGAACTCGTCGCGGGTGATCAGCAGGTCGGTTTCCCCGTGGGGAGTGGAGACGCTGATGGTGGCCGAGGAGGTGTCCGACAGGATCTCCTTGGCCTCTCGAATGCTGGACTCCAGCGCGTGCACCGTGGTGATGGGCGCGGAGCGAACGAAGTCTGCCAGGTCGGGGTCGTCGTGCTCCAGCTGGTCCAGAACCCAGCGGTAGAGCAGGTTATCGATGGTGCGCCCGCCCAGGCTGTTATCGCCCTTGGCGGCCACGACCTCGAAGTTGCCATCCCCCTTGGCGCGCAGCACGGCAATATCCAGGGTGCCGCCACCGAAGTCGAACACTGCCACGTGGGAACCGGACTGCACGGACTGCTGGGAGGCATAGTGGATCGCAGCTGCGCGCGGCTCGGACAGCACGCGCAGGTTCTGCTCCGGCACGCCTGCGGCGACGGCGCTGCGCTTCAGCTGCTCCACGGAGTGCGCCGACCACGCTTCGGGGTGGGTCAGCGTAACGGTCTCGGGATCCTGGTTGGCGTGCTGCGCCTTGCCAGAGCGCAGGACGGTGGCAATCACGGAGCCGACGACCTTCGTCAGCGGCAGGCTACGGCCAGCCAGCTGAACTTCATCGTGGTCGATGTAGCGCTTGGGGCTGAGCAGCAGCCGGGAAGGGTCGCGGCGGCCACGGGCGAGGGCGGAATCCCCGTTGAGCAGCGTGGGCTCCTCGTCGGCGGCGGCGTGCGCACCGTGCGGGGCATCCAGGAACACGGCCGACGGCATGATGTTGGAGCGGTGTGTCAACGCAAGGGCGGAGATCTCCCTACCCATGGGGCTCTGGTGAGCGGCAGCCGTATTCGAGGTACCGAAGTCGACCGCCAGATGCCATGCGTTAGTCATTTAAAGTACAGCTCCTGACAAAACTTAAGGGTTTAAAAGCGTTTAAGGCATAAGTAGCTTACACTTTAGCGCCTCGGTTGGCCTTTAGTGCGTCGCTTGTAGAGCTGATTGGAAAGAGCCCAGGAGGCGCTCGCGGGCCTCATCCTCCGCCGCGGACAGCGGGGACATGGACATTTGCTGCATCTCGGAGATCTTCTCCTCCAGCGCCTGGCGAACCTGTTCCACCGGCGTATCGCGTGGCAGGTTCACGGTCTCTGCCGGGTGCCCGGCCGTCACGGCGGACCGCAGCAGCGGCAGTAGGCGCGAATCCGGGGTGGAGGCGTAAGTATTGCGGTAGCTGCGGTACAGCATCACAAAGTGCATGCCCGGCTGCGCCAGCGTCACCGACTGCACCCAGCGCACGTGCTGCAGGTCCGGGTGGTTGGAGGCCAGGTCGTCCAGCACGTCCAGCATTCGGGCGGCGCGCTGTAGCACGGCGAAGTAGGTGATGTCGCCAGTCAGCAGGTGCACCAGCTCCGAGACCCCGGAGGTCTCCACCATCCACTTGACCAGCGCTGGCGCCCCGCCCTCGGCGGCGATGCGGCGCCCGGCGAACACCCCGTACTCGCCCATAACGTCCAGCAGGTCGTCGCGGATGTTGGCGCTGCACTCCGGCACGATCTCCCGCGGATCCTCTGCCTCCAGCAGGTCCAGCAGGCCTTCGCGGTCCAGGTGCGCCAGTGCGCTTAGGTTGCGAGCCACATCGCCGGTGACCTTGCCCGTCAGGGCGGATTCCGCCATCAGGCCAGAGAGCGGAATGGTGCGCTGCACAGTGCTCATCAGTCGCTTCTGAATGCTGTCGGCGTGCTGGCGGGCGTGCTGCAACGGATCGATGGGGCCGAAGGCACCGGAACCGAAAGAGTCCGCTCTGGAAAGGATGCCGACGGTATTTAGGGGCGTCATTCCCAATTGGGAGAGGAACCGCTTCTCGTCCTCGCGCGGGGCAGAGTCCGACAGGAAGACGAGGCAGTCGGCCCAACCGCTGGCGCGGCGCGTGTCTTTTTGCCCGTCGACGAGTACGCGGCGGGTGCGCTCCTCGTTCTCGACGGTCAGGGTGGCGGTGCCGGGGGTGTCGATCAGAGTGAGCTCCTGCAGGCGCCGGTTGGGCAGGAACTGGTCCACAAAGTCCACCTGATTCACCGGCACGGTGAGGTTATTCAGCGGGCCGTTGTTCAGCGGCACGCGGATGACCTGCCCGTCGACAGTGTGGATCTCGGCGCGGGCGGGCGCACCGTTGTGGTACATGCTCACCGCCATGGTGCACTCCAGGGCGCCGGTGGCGGCAATGAGGTTCTCCGTGAGAGCGTTGACCAGCGTGGACTTTCCGGATTTCAGGCGGCCAACCACAGCCACGCGCGGCGGACGGGTGACCATCAGGCGCAGCTGTTCGGCGTGCCGCGCCAGGTCCGGCGAGCCGCCGGCCAAAGCGTCGACAGCCTGGGTGAGCAGCAGCGTTAGGTCAGAGACGCGCTGGCTCAAATGCGCAGAGGCCGACTGGATCTGATTTCCCTGCTCCATTTACATCCCCGCCTTCGCGTGTTCTGCCATGCTCGCCGCCCCGCGCCGGGTGCGTTTCAGCGCCGCCAGGTGCTCATCTAGCTCTTCGATGGTCTGCTTCACGATCTCCAGGTTTTTCTTCAGCCTGCTGATGGTCTGCTTGCGCTGGGCCTCGGATTCGCGGGCGATCTTCTGTGCGGATTCGATCTTGGACTGCAGGTTGCGCTGCTCCTGACGGATTGCGGAGCGGTGGCGCAGCAGGATTTCCGTCCTACCGGTGGTAATCGCAATGTCGATCATGCGATTGATGGAGGTGCGGGTGGTCGCAATAGTCTCGCGGAGCCAGATAAGTAGGTGTTGCTTGCCGTTGCGCATTGCTCGGTAGCCCATGTTCACGCCGATCCAGGCGGCTGCAGCCACGGGGGCGAAGGGGATGACTACTGTCAGGGCGCCTGCGCCGACAATGCCCATCGTGAGCATCGACGGATCCACCAGGCCGGTGGTTTTCTTCTCCACATCGTGGCTGAGGGAGCTCGGCGGGGCCAGTGCGGCGAAGATCTGTTGCTGCACCTGGTCCACCATGTCCTGGCGCCCCTGGAACAGCTGCGCGGCACGGGCTGTCACTTCGCTGACCATTGCCATCACCATCTGCTCCATGATCTGCCGCAGTTCAATCTCGATCTGGCTGGTGAATACCTGCGGCTTGCTGCGCAGCACGCGCATGCCTTCGGCGTTGACGCGGTTGGTCCAGCGCGTCTTTACGTCCGTCAGCGCCTCGTCCATTGCCGCGGAGACCTTGTTGCGGCTCAGCTGGATGTCGCGCATGAACAGCTGTTCCCACTCGCTGGTGGCATCGCGGAACGCCTCGAGCTTGCGCTTTTCTGCTTCGAGTTCGCCGACTGCATCGCTGGTTTTGTCGTAGAGCTTGATGTCGCGCTCGATGTCGGTGGTGATGGTGTGCATCGTCGACTTGGTGATCTCGAGCGCGGTCACCGTGCCGAGGTTGCCCGGCGAGTTCACGTGGTCGATGATCTGTTGGCGCAGCTCGGCGACGCCACATCGTTGCTCGATCTGTGCTCTTTTTTCTGGTGACGCCGATTCCGCCGCGTCCAAAGCCCGCAACGAGGACACTCCAATGACCGGGATGTCCAGGCCTAGGTGCTCTGCGATGAGGCGCTGGTCGTCGGCAACGATGGAGCGCCAGCGGCGCACATTCTTATCGGTCTTGGTGACGGCCACGATCACGCTGCCGACCTGCTCGCGGGCGCGGCGGAGAATATCCATCTCCGGGGCGGTGATGGGGGTGGAGGCGTCGCAGACCATGAGCAGCACGCCGGCATTTCGGGCCTCCGCCAAGGAGGCCGCCACCGCATGCTCGTCCAGGCCGCCCACGCCCGGAGTGTCGATGATGGTCACCTTGCCCATGCCAGAGTAGGGAACCAGCAGCTCGGCGGCGCTGGGTAGGGAGGCTACTTCCTTACTATCTTTCGGCGCGCGGTTGATGGCATCCACGGCCTCCTGGGTGACCCAGTTCTTTAGATCCTCGGGCTCGATCGGGTCGTACTCCGTGCCCCGCACCAGGCGCGCCAGCACTGGCTGGTCCGGATCCTGGTCGGGCTCGGTGTGGATACGGATTGGGGCGCTGGTGGCGGTGATGACGTCCACCGGCAGCAGATCGCGCCGACCGACCAGAGCGTTGACGAGGGAGGACTTTCCGCGCTTGACCTCGCCGATGATGACCACGGCGGAGGTGCGGTATTTCGCATTCACGAGGTTCTGCACACGATCCGCGGCATCGTGCATCTTGTATTTCCTGGCGATAGTGGCCCCGCGTTCGACGCTTGCCTGGGGGGATCGGCCCGCAGCGTTTGGGATGGGGGTCACGGTGTATATCGCCTTTCTTTGTAGTGTCCGGTTAGCGCGCTGCAAGTGCACGGTAGTGCGAGAATGCCATTCTAGTATGCCGATAAAAAGACTCTCCGGAAGTTTAGCTTAAGCACTATGCATGCTTTCACCCCCGGAACTGCTTTCAGGATTCAGGTGGCGGAAATGTCTTTTACTAGGGATTTCGTGGTTTCTGGGGCGAGGGGGCGTCCATAATAAATACCCCCAAGGAACAACTTGTAGGGGAGGGGCATTCAATAACTGACAGGCAGCCAGGAAGAGCCTGAAGGATACTAGGAAGAACACTGAAAAGGAGCACACAATGTCCAACGAGAACCTGAACAACGGAAACAACGCTAACAACAACGGCCTCACCACCAACGACAACGCGGGCGCCCCGGATCACTCCCTGGGCCGCTGGGATGTACTGGACGCAGACGGCAACATGGTCCAGGGCAACATCGTCGGCGCGCAGGACACCAACGGCGACGGCAAGGCGGACGCCTTCCAGGTGGACATCACCGGCGACGGACGCCCGGACGGCACGGTCTACGACAAGGATGGCGACGGCGTGACCGACCGCGCGGAGATGGACTACGACCAGGACGGCATCGTCGACACGGTCTACGAAGACATCGACGGTGACGGCGTGATCGACAACATGGCGGTAGACACCACCAACGACGGCAAGCTGGACACCAAGGCCACCGACTACGACGGCGACGGTGTGACCGACAACGTGAAGATCGACTCCAACGGCGACGGAAACTACGACGTGACCGCCTACGACTTCGATGGCGACGGCAAGGTAGACAGCGTTGCCTATGACACCGATGGCGATGGAATCTCCGACTACTCCGAGTTCGACCACGACGGCAACGGTATCGTGGACGGCACCAGCGGCGAGGTTCCGCCGTCCGCGGCGCAGCAGGCGGTAGGCGAGGGCATCTGGGGCTCCCAGAGCCAGACCGCAGCACCGCAGGATGCAGCCCCGCAGAACGCAGCCCCGCAGGCTGAGGCTCCGGCGGCTGAGGCTCCGGCAGAGGACAAGCCCGCTGAGGACAAGCCCGAGGCGCGCACCGAGGACGCCAAGGACAACGAGGACAATGCAGAGGCGCCGGCAGAAGACGCAGCCCCGCAGGGTGGCGCAGACACTGACCTGCAGTCCGCCGGTGCAGACAGCGCAGCCCCGAACGGCGGCGAGTACGTGGATCTGGATGGTGACGGCCTGGCAGACGGTGTTGCATACGACACCAACAACGACGGCCAGATCGACGCACTCGAGATCGACACCACCGGCGACAACCAGACGGACACCGTGTTCGTGGACACCGACGGTGACGGCCAGGTGGACGAGCGCCACGTGGACACCGACGGCGACGGTTTCACCGACGAGGCTCTGCTGGATACCGACTTCGACGGCATCGGCGACACCAAGGTGTACGACCACGACGGCGACGGCGTGTACGAGTCCGCCGAGGAAACCTACACCGAGGACATCGCCCCGACCTTCGACGACCTGCTGGGCGGCGCTGGCGACAGCGCAGCCGCTGGCAACGACGGCGCGGATCTGGCCTAAGGGGTCAGCCTAAGGGGCCAGCCCCTAAGGCCTTAGCCGACTAAGCTTCAACCAGGCGACGCAGTGCACCCCGCACTGTGTCGCCATTTTCCGTGTACCAGAAGTCCGGCATCGAGCGGCGGATGTAGCTGCCGTAACGCTTCGTGGCCAGCCGCTGATCCAGCACCGCCACCACGCCCCGGTCGTCCACGGAACGCAGCAGGCGCCCCGCGCCCTGCGCCATCAGCAGCGCCGCGTGGTTCGCCGCCACCTCCATGAACCCGCTGCCGCCGCGCTGGTCGGCGGCCTCCTGCCGGGCTTGCTGCAGCGGATCGTCGGGGCGCGGGAAGGGGATGCGGTCGATGATCACCAGCGAAAGCGACTTGCCGGGTACGTCCACGCCCTGCCACAGCCCGAGGGTGCCGAAGAGGCAGGCGGACTGGTTCTTGCGGAACTTTTCCACCAGCGTGGACATGGAGTCTTCGCCCTGCAGCAGAATCTCGTAGGGCACCACCGTGCGTAGCTGCTCGGCCATGTCCTCGGCCGCGCGCCGGGAGCTGAAAAGCCCCAGGGTGCGCCCGCCGGCGGCGTTGATCAGCCGCGCGGTTTCGTCCACGGAGGCGTCGCTAGCGCGGTCCCGCCCGGGCGGGGGCAGGTGCCGGGCGACGTAGAGAATGCCGTGGGTGCGGGCGTCGAAGGGCGTGCCGGCATCCAGCGTGGGGGTGCTCTTCGGCAGCCCCCAGCGGCTGAGCATAGCGGTGAATTTGCCGCCCAGCGCCAGCGTCGCCGAGGTCAGGATCACCGTGTTCCGGCCGAAAAGGCGCTGGCGCAACAGGTCGGCAACGCTCAAGGGGGCGACCCGTACGACGTGCTTCGGTGCGCGCGGACCGGAGTCTGCGGTGTACCAGATGACGTCCTCGCCGAGCAGATCCTCGTCATCCGCGCTGTTGCCTTCGCCCACGCGCGAGGCGTTGAGGATGCGCACGCACGTATCGTTGAGCTCCTCGGTGGCCACGATCACCGCCAGGCGTTCGGCGGCCTTCTTTGAATCATTCGCAAACTCGGAGGCGGGTATGCCGCTGACCTGCCGGTTCGTCTTCCACGCCGCGTCCCTTAGCGCCGCGAGCGGCACCTGCAGTGCCTCGGGCACGCCGGTCCAGCGCCCCTCGATGCCGGTGCCGAAGCGGTCGTTGTTTTTGGACGCCGCCGCCTCCGCCTTTAACGCCTCCGTCCACCTGTCGCCTGCTTCGGCCAGCTCGTCCCCGGCAGCGTCTGCGCCGGAGACGGCCAGCTTCGCGGCGCGTTTGGCCAGCACGGCGATGGCGGTGGGGGATAGTTCGGCGGTGGCGACGGAGGTAATGCGATCCTCCAGCTCGTGGGCCTCGTCTACGATCACTGTGTCGTGCTCCGGCAAGACTGGGGCGTCCACAAGAGCATCGATGGCAAGCAGGGCATGGTTGGTGACGACAACGTCGGCGTCCGCGGCGTGGGCGCGGGCGCGCTCGGCGAAGCACTGCTCGCCGAAGGGGCAGCGGGTGGCACCGAGGCACTCGCGGGAGGACACGCTGACCTGGCGCCACGCGCGATCGCTGACGCCCTGGGGGAGATTATCGCGGTCGCCATCCTCGGTTTCGCCAGCCCATTCGTGCAGGCGGGCGACTTGGGCGCCGGTGGCGGAAAGCTGGGAGGGATCCAGGAGGGACTCTTCGGCCTCTTCCACGCCGCTGTCGGTCTGCGCGTTATTCACCTTGTTCAGGCAGACGTAGTTACCGCGACCTTTTTGGATGGCGAACTCAAGCGGGCGGGGCAGCTCCGGTTCGAGGGCTTTGGCCAGGCGTGGCAGGTCGCGCTCCACCAGCTGGCGCTGCAGGGCGATCGTCGCGGTGGAGACGATGACGGGGTAGTCGGAATCCATGGCCGCGGCGATGCTGGGGATCAAGTAGGCCAGGGACTTACCCGTGCCGGTGCCGGCCTGGACGGCCAGGTGGTGTTCCTTGTCGATGGCCTCGGCCACGGCCTTGGCCATCTTCTGCTGGCCCGGACGCGGGGCACCGCCGAGGTCGGTGACTGCGAGGCTGAGGAGGTCGAGGACGTTGGAGCTCATACGGGTTGTTAGGCCTTGATGTGGCGAACTTGCAGGGCGGGCTCGTCGCGGGTGAGAGCCAGGCCTTCCCAGGGAAGGCAAACTAGCTGCTTGGCGCAGTGCTCGCGAGATTCCTCGAGGGTGGGCAGGCCGTCCACGAGCTCGCCGTCGCGCACCATGGGGATGGTCAGCTGAGTGCTGTTCAGCCCCTCGGCCTGGGGCAGTTCCGCACCCAAGGGGAAGGTGACTTCCTCGACGGCCGTGCCGGAGGGGCGGCTAAAGCGGGCGGCATCCTTCGTCCCGCCGAGACTGGCCTTGCCGCGGGAGCGCTTGGCGACGGGCACACCGTCTACCTCCACGAGCTTGTAGACCAGCCCGGCGGTGGGTGCCCCGGAGCCTGTGACGACGGAAGTGCCCACGCCGAAGGAATCCACCGGCTCGCTGCGCAGGGCGGCGATGGAGAACTCGTCCATGTCGGAAGAGACCACGATCTTGGTGTTCTTTGCCCCCAGGGAATCTAGCTGGTCGCGCACACGGCGGGTCAGCACGCCCAAATCGCCGGAGTCGATGCGCACGGCCCCCAGTTCCGTGCCGCCGGCGGCAACGGCGTTTTCCACGCCCTGCGTGATGTCGTAGGTATCCACCAGCAGGGTGGTTCCTGTACCCAGGGCGGCGATCTGTGCCTTGAAGGCTGCGAGCTCGTCGGGGGTGCCATCCGGGCGGGTGTGCAGCAAGGTCCAGGCGTGGGCTGCGGTGCCGGAGGCCGGGATGCCGTAGCGCTGCGCGGCCTCCATGTTGGAGGTGGCGACGAACCCAGCCAGGTAGGCGGCGCGGGCGGAGGTCACGGCGGCGTATTCGTGGGTGCGGCGCGCGCCCATGTCGATGATGGGGCGGTCGCCGGCGGCGGTGACCATGCGAGCGGCGGCGCTGGCCACGGCGGAATCCATGTTCAGGATGGAGAGGATCACCGTCTCCAGGATCACACACTCGCCGAAGGTGCCCCGGACTGTCAGGACGGGGGAGTGGGGGAAGTACAGCTCGCCCTCGCGGTAGCCGTCGATCTGCCCGGAGAAGCGGAAGTTGCGCAGGTATTCCAGGGTTTCGTCCCGCAGGAAGTCGATGCGGTCCAGCTGCTGGTCGGTGAACACGAAATCGCGTACGGCCTGCAGTACGCGGGCGGTGCCGGCGATCACGCCGTAGCGGCGCTCGTTGGGCAGGCGGCGGGTGAACACCTCGAAGGTACAGGCGCGGTCGACAGTGCCGTCGAGGATCGCGGCCTCGAGCATGGTGAGTTCGTATTTGTCCGTAAGAAGTGCGGAGGAGCGGGTGCTGTATTCGTTCACCCGCTCCATGCTAGTCCACGCCCCACCACGGACCCGGCAGCGAAGATGGCCGATGTGGGTATTCTGGAAAGCATGACTTCCCCAGCCGCTCCCTCTGCCACCCCTGTGGCGGACAAACTGCCAGAAACACTGACGGAGCCCAACCTGCCGTGGATGTGCATCTGTTGGGACGATCCGGTGAACCTGATGAGCTACGTGACGTATGTCTTCCAGACCGTACTGGGTTACTCGCGCAAGCGCGCCACGGAGCTGATGATGCAGGTCCATACCGAGGGTAAGGCCGTGGTGAGCTCGGGCGAGCGCGACAAGGTTGAAGGGGACGTGAAGAAGCTGCAGACCGCCGGGCTATGGGCGACGATGCAGCGGGCGGACGGGTAGGCGTCAATAAAGAAAGAAGGAACGAACATGCAGCCGTGGACGAAGAAGAACAGCCTGCTGCGCGGGACTCGCTTTAATACGCAGCTGGAGCCGCTCGAGCGCGAGATGCTGGGGGATTCGGCGGTGGCCGTCTCCGATAAGCTGATGGAGCGCGCGCGGACCGCCCCGAAGGACGAGCTGGCCGAGATGACGGGCATGGCCAGCGGGCATGCCGATGCGCCGAAGGATCCGGGGCTGGCGCGGCTGCTGCCGAGTTTCTTCCGCGAGGGGGACGAGGAAGTCGACGGCGATGCGGCGCTGACCCGCCAGCTGAACGAGACGGACATCATCAAGACGAAGCTGACGAACCTGCGCTTCGTGGTGGACTACCTGGGGCCGAATGGTTCGGTGAATGTTTCGCTGACGCAGGACGAGGTCCACCCGTGGCTGAGCGCGATCAACGACATTCGTCTGTACCACTCCGCCCAGTACGAGGAGTTCAAAAAGGAGCTGCTGGAGGGGGAGGAGAATTCCGACCAAGCGACGGCGGCGCAGAACTACCTGGATTGGTTGGGCTACCACCAGGACAGTCTGTTGTCGGCGATGATGGGTGAGTAATGAGCATAGAGTTGTTCGGCTGCCAGCCGGGGCCCGCTAATTCTTTGGCGGACGTGGCAGGCATTGGCGTGGGGCACGCGGTGTGCGAGGACGGTGCGGGGGATTCGGGCGTGACCATGATCGTCGCCCCGAAATCCGCCACCGCCAGCGTGGATGTGCGAGGCGGTGGCCCGGGCACGCGCGAAACAGATCTTCTGGCGCCGCACAACACGGTGCAGGCCGTGCACGCCATTGGTCTGTGCGGTGGTTCTGCTTTTGGTCTTGACGCCCTCACGGGGGCAATGGCCGAGCTGGAGCGTAGGGGGATCGGCTTCCCCGTGCTGGGGCCGGAACACCCGGATAAGTTGGTGCCGATCGTACCGGGGGCCGTGATTCTTGATCTGCTGTTGGGGCGCTGGGATTCGCGGCCGGATGCGGCCACGGGAGCAGCAGCGACGGCGGCGGCGCTGGATGCTGTGGTTGGAGATGCGGTTGGCGGGGTCGTCGGCGCGGCTGAGCAGGGCGCTTCGGAGCAGAGAGCGTCAGGGCGGGGAGTACTGAACGGCAACGTCGGCGCGGGGCTGGGAGCCTCGGCTGGCGCGCTGAAGGGCGGCTTTGGTCAGGCCAGCGCCGTGTTCCCCGAAGGCACCCCGCTGGCGGGAGTGACTGTGGCCGCGGGCATTGTGGTGAACCCGCAGGGCGCGGTTTTCGATCCAGCAACCGGCCTGCCGTGGGGACTCGCCGCGGAGCTGGACGGGGAGTTTGCCAGATACGGACTGGCCGACGGCCTGGTTGATGGTGAGCCGGTGGGGGCTGAGGGCGTCAATAGATTAAAGAGCAAGAACGTGCTCGGCACGAAGATCACGGCGGACATGCTGGCGCCGAAGCTCAACACGACGATCGGGGTGGTATCGACGGATGCGCCGCTGACGAAGGCGCAGGCCAAGAGGCTGGCGCTGGCGGGGCACGACGGGATTGCGCGGGCGATTCGGCCGGCGCACATGCCGATGGATGGGGACACGCTGTTCGCGATGGCGACAGGTGAGCACGGTTCGGGGGCTACTGGAGTTGAGAGGGGCGTGGATGACATTGGCATGAGCCTGCTTTCGGCGGTCGCGGCCAACACGGTAGAGCGGGCGATTGTGCATGCCGTGTTGGCGGCGGAATCGGCGTTTGGTGTGCCGAGCTGGCGCGACGTAGTGAAGGAGATGTAGTGAAAGGTGAGTGCCGTGGCTGAGGCTGCTGAGACTGCTGGGGCTAACGTACAGGCGACGCAAGCAAACAATGCGCCGATCGGAGTGTTTGATTCGGGCGTGGGTGGGCTGACCGTGGCGCGCGCTATTGTGGACCAGCTACCGCACGAGAACCTGGTGTACATCGGGGACACGGCTAACTCTCCATACGGGGACAAGCCTCTGGCGCGGGTGCGCGAGCTATCGATTGGGATTGCGGACACTCTGGCGGAGCGTGGCTGCAAGATGATTGTGGTGGCGTGCAACTCTGCCTCGTCGGCGTTTATTCGGGATGCACGGGAGAGGTACTCCATTCCGGTGGTTGAGGTGATCCTGCCTGCGGTGCGGCGCGCGGCGGCGGCGACCCGCAACGGCAAGATCGGTGTGATCGGCACCCAGGCGACGGTGAGCAGTAGGTCGTATCAGGATCTTTTCGCGGCGATTCCGGGGGTCGAGGCGTATGCGCAGGCCTGCCCGCAGTTTGTGCCTTTCGTGGAGCGTGGCATGACCAGCGGGCGGCAGCTGATGGGGCTGGCGGAGAACTATCTGGCGCCGTTGAAGGCCGAGGGGGTGGATACCGTGGTGCTCGGGTGCACACACTATCCGCTGCTGGCCGGGGTGGTGCAGCTGGTGATGGGGGAGGACGTCACGCTGATTAATAGCGCCGAAGAGACGGCGAAGACTGTTTATCGCACGCTGGCAGAGCAGGATCTGCTGGCGGATGAAGATCCGGAGCGGGCGGTGGACCTTTCCTTCGAGTCGACGGGGGATCCGCAGAGGTTTGCGAAGCTGGCTGGGAGGTTCCTGGGGCCGGCGATTAGTTCGGTGTCGCAGATACCGGAGATGGTGCGCTAACGCTTAGGGTTCTCTTATGAAGTGCACCCAGGAGTTTTGCTGTTTTTAGAACTATTGTTCCGGTTGTTTCTGAACCCTGAATACGGTTAGACTATTCGTGCACTTTTAGGCTGACTGTCGTTTAATGAATCAAGATTTAGTACATTCTCAGCCTTTGTGGCTACCTGATCTGTGGAAACTCTAACGGAGCGGGTAGGCGCGTTTAAGTTTTTCAGGAAGGACTGGGGAATGAATTCCTCTCAGAACAAGGTTTCATGGCGGAACGCTCGTAAGGGCGCTGCCGCACTGTCTGCCATCACGCTCGCGTTGGGCTCACTCAGTATCTTTGCCCCCAGCGACTTCGCGCCCGAGGCTACCGCCGCAGAACTCTCCGGCGGCATTCGCGATAAGTCCGGCGCGGTGGAGAAGGATGCTCAGAAGGCCTCCGACCTGCCGGCTGGTTCGTGTACTGTCTCGGAGAGCGCTCCGGAGGGTAGCCAGGCTGGTTTCAGCTGGAATACCTCTGAGCCGTCTGGGAGCAGCCCCGACAAGAAAGCCTGGGGCTTGAGCGTCGCCTTTGATAACTCAAAGGATCGCACGTTCGCTGATTGGAGTTTTACCAATTCAGGCCTTATGGGTGGGTACCTCGATGAGGCTCAAATTCCCGCTATGAATGCCGGTCAGACCCTTGTTGACAAGAAAGTCACGCACAAGGCCGACGAAGCCCTCGTCATTGATGGCTTTAGGCAACAGCGAAACCTGAACCTCAACGCAAAACTGACCGATGCGAAAGTCAAGCAGTTCGCTGAGGCCACTGCCGCGAACCCGGTACGTTACGCCTGGCAGGGAAACTATAAGACTGACCGTACCTCCTCTCCGTTTGCCACCCAGGGGGGACAGCGCAGCCTTTGCGGCCGTCGTGAACCCGTGGCCGAGCGAGAACATCGAATGTAACCCGATCACGGTTTCGTGGGAGAGCTTCGAAAAGCACGTCATTGTCCCTGGCGATGAAACCAAGGTCGGTAAGATCAACATCCCGGATGTGACGGGCGGCGGCACGGATGACTCCATGTCCCGCATGGTTGTGGAGGCCTACGACGGCAACGGCAAGTTCATCGGCACCACCGACCCAGCGGCGTCTGGCGGCACCAAGAACCTGCGTATCGACGAAAAGACCGGTGAGATCTACTTCACCTGGCCTGAGTACCGCGGTACTGACCTGGCAACTGACAAGAACGTGAACTTCTCCGTTCTGGCAAAGCCTCGCAGCGTGGACCAGCTCCAGGCTGCTGCTAAGAGCAACAATGAGTTTATCGAGCACGACGGAGCCTTCAACAGCTCCAACTCGCTGACGCGCTACAACAAGGCGAACGTCATCGACTCCAAGGCGTTCTCCCTGGACGACACCGAGTACCACTCCCCGAAGTACGACAAGACGGATGCTTCGATCATCTCCGGCGTTGATAGCGCTACCGGCCCGCTGGCTACTGAGCCGCAGAAGGTCACCTTTACCCAGACTCCGGATCTGATCAAGGACCTGGCAAAGAAGAAGGGCGACGGCGGCTACGAGGCCAAGGTCGAGCTGGATGAGAAGTACGTCTACGACGGCTGGACTGTCGAGATGGACGAGAACTACAACGTCACCGTCACCGCTCCGGAAAACCCGAAGCCGGGCACCTTCGCTCGCCCTGTCGTTACGGTGGAGTACTCCAACGGTTCCACTGACAAGCTGGAACTCCTCGTGGTTGTTGACCCGAACAACACCCAGGTCACCGACCTCGTGCGCCCAGGCCTGGCCAAGGGCACCATTGGTACCAAGATCACCGCTCAGGTGGGCACCAAGTCCATCATGAAGGGCCACAAGCCGGTTCACCCGGCCAAGTTCGAGATCGACCCAGCCACCGTGCCGGACGGCTGGACCGTCACGGTTGACGAGACCGGTAAGGTCACCGCGGAGGCTGACGACACCGTCGCACCGGGCACGATCATCACCCCGAAGGTCAAGGCAACCTACCCAGACCAGACCACGGACGAGATCGAGACCCAGTTCCAGGCGATCGTGGATATCAAGATCCCGACCTACGACACGGTCACCAATAAGCCGGCGGCAAAGGTCTCACTCAAGCCTCAGGTTCCGGAGCGTGGCCTGAGCGGTAACACGACCGACGAAGCGCCGAAGCGCTACACCTTCCCGGACGGTAAGACTGAGTACACCGTCGAGGACGATAGCGGTAAGTGGACCGTCAAGATTGACGAGAACACTGGTGAGATCACCACGACGATTCCGCGCACCGCTCCTGAGGGCTACATCCTGAACGTCCCGGTTCTCGCGTACTACGACAACGCTGACAAGCCGCAGGAAGTCAAGGGCACCGTCGTCGTTCTCAAGAGCGACCACGCCCCGACCTACTCTGTGGAGTCGACTGGCCCGAACCAGGCCGTGAACCACCAGGTGCAGGACGCACCGAAGGGTTCCAAGTTCTCCTTCGGTAACGATGAGAACGGTGCCCCGATCACTGAACAGGAAGTTGACGGCTGGAAGTACAAGGTTGACCCGAAGACCGGTGTTGTCTCCTCTACCCCGCCAGCAGACTCCAAGCCGGGTGACAAGAAGACCATCAACGTCACTGTGACCACTCCGGATGGCTCCACCCCGCTGGTGCCGGTCACCACCGTGGTGAAGTTGTCTAACAACTGGGAAGCAGAGCCGGTTGTTCCGTCGCAGACGGTCTACCCGGGTGGTACGGCTACCTCGCCGATTGGCGTCGAAAAGCCGGAAGGCATCAACCTTGCTGCGGACAAGCCGTTCATGATCAACCCGGAGGGCAAGGGCCTTGAGGCCACGGGTGAGAACAACGAGTTCGGCAACCCGACCTACAAGGTGAAGACGGCTAACGGCGACTGGATCGTCGGCCTGGATGACAAGGGCAACGTCATCTCGACCGCGCCGGAGACCGCGAAGCCGGGCGACAAGATTGACGTTCCGGTCATCGTGACCTACGAGGACGGCTCGAAGGACAACACCACCGCTACCGTGAACGTCATCGACGTCCCGAAGCGTGAGGTTCCGTTCGACGTTGAGTATAAGTACGACGACACCATTCCGGCCGGCGAGTACAAGGTTGAAACCGAGGGCGTGCCGGGCGAAGAAAAGATGAAGAAGGACGGCACCTGGGAGCGCACCGAGGAGCCGAAGAACGAGGTCGTTGTCATCGGCACCAAGCCTGCCGAGAGCGCGAAGGACGTCGAATGGACGTTCCCGATCCCGTACCCAACCGAGGTTCGCGAGAACCCGGCGCTCAAGCCTGGTGAGATGAAGGTCATTCAGGAAGGCGAGAACGGCGAGCGGACCTACAAGGCTAAGTTCACCTCCAAGGGCGACCAGGCCTCGGTAAGCGAGTCGAAGGTAACCAATGAGCCCCAGCCCCGCATCATCGAGGTCGGCCCAGGTATCCCTGATCAGGAACTGACCAGCAAGAAGACCCAAGAGGTACCGTTCGAGATCGAGTACGTCTACGACGACACTCTTGAGTCCGGCAAGCAGGTTGTCGACGAAGAGGGCGTTCCGGGTGAACAGACCATCACCTCTACCCAGAAGATCAAGGACGGCAAGCCGGACGGCGAGCCGAGCATCAACATCGAGCAGACCAAGGCGCCGAAGAACGCGAAGATCCGCATCGGTACCAAGACCACTGGTGAGACCAAGAAGACTGTTGAGTCTGAGGTTCCGTTCGGTGTGAAGATCGAGTTTGATCCGAACCTGCCTGCTGGCACCTCTGAAACTGTTACTGAGGGCAAGCCGGGTAAGAAGACCATCACCGTGACTCAGAAGGTCACCAACTCTCAGCCGGATGGCGAGGCCACCGTTGAGGAGAAGGTCATCGAGCAGCCGGTTGATCAGGTCATCAAGGTCGGCACCAAGCCGTCCGAGGCGTCTTCGAAGGTCACGTGGACTGCCCAGGTTCCGTTCGAGGTTGAGACCCGCCCGAACCCGGAGTTGAAGCCGGGTGAGGTCAAGGTTGTCCAGAAGGGCGTGCCTGGTGAGAAGACCTACACGGCTGACTTCACCGCTAAGGGTGATCAGGCAACGGTGACCCCTGAGGAGAAGCAGACCAAGGATCCGGTTAGCGAGATCATTGAGTACGGCCCTGCTGCTGAGGACACCACTGTGGTGACCAAGGTTGAGAAGCCGGTTCCGTTCGACACCGAGATCGTCTTCGATGACTCTCTTGAAGAGGGACAGCAGAAGGTTGATCAGCAGGGTGAGCTTGGTACTGAGGTTGTGACCTCGACTCAGAAGATCGTCGACGGCAAGCCGTCCGGTGATCCTGAGGTGAACACTGAGCGCACCAAGGAGCCAAAGAAGCAGATCATCCGCGTTGGTACCAAGACCACCGGCACGAACACTGAGTCCGTTGAGACTGAGATTCCGTACGATGTGAAGGTCGTCTACGACCCGAGCCTGAAGCCGGGCGAGTCCAAGGTCACTCAGGAAGGTAAGCCGGGCAAGAAGAAGGTGACGATCGAGCGAGACATCGTCAACTCCAAGCCGGGCGACCCGAAGATCTCCGAGGAGACCATCGAGGAGCCGGTGGAGAAGATCATCACTGTCGGCACCAAGCCGGCTGAGGCGACCAACAAGGCAACCTGGGTTGCGCCGCTGCCGTACGACACGATCGTGCGCGTGAACCCGGAACTGAAGCCGGGTGAGATGAAGGTTGTCCAGAAGGGTGAGTACGGTGAGAAGGAATTCACCGCCGACTTCACTGCAAAGGACAACACCTCCACGGTGAACACCACCGAGAAGGTGACCAAGCAGCCGGTCCAGCAGATCATCGAGTACGGCCCGAAGGCTGATGACAGCGAGGTTGTGACCAAGCTGGAGAAGCCGGTTCCGTTCGAGACCGAGATCGTCTTCGATCCGGAACTGAAGGCGGGCGAACAGGTCGTCGATAAGCAGGGCGAGCTGGGCACTGAGGTTGTTACCTCTACGCAGAAGATTGTTGACGGTAAGCCTTCCGGCGAGCCGACCGTAACCACTGAGCGCACCAAGGAACCGACCAACGCAATTATCCGCGTCGGTACGAAGCCGGAAGAGACCAAGCCGGTTTCTACGAAGGTCGAGTGGACCGAGATGACCCCATTCGAGACCGAGATCCGCGTGAACCCTGACCTGCAGCCTGGCGAGACCAAGGTTGTGCAGGAGGGTACGCCTGGTGAGATCAAGCACACAGTCAATGTGACTGTGAATAACGGTGAGGTAAGCAAGGAAGAGTCTTCTGAGGAGATCAGCAAGCCTTCTCCGCGCATCATCGAGGTTGGCCCAGCTAAGGGCGTCGAGACTGAGCTGACGGACAAGCACACCGAAGAGATTCCGTACGACACCGTCATCGAGTATGATCCGGACCTCGAAGCTGGCAAGGTCGTCGAGGACCAGGCTGGCAAGACCGGTTCGAAGGAGATCACTAAGACCTGGAAGCTCGTCGACGGCCAGCCAGTAGGCGAGCCTGAGACCTCCGAGGAGATCACGCAGCCGAAGCAGGATCGCAAGATCCGCGTGGGCACCAAGTGCGATTGCAAGCCGACGGAGGACCCGAAGCCGGAAGATCCGAAGCCTGAGGGCCCGAAGCCGGAAGATCCGAAGCCTGAGGACCCGAAGCCGGAAGATCCGAAGCCTGAGGACCCGAAGCCTGAGGACCCGAAGCCTGAGGACCCGAAGCCGGAAGATCCGAAGCCTGAGGACCCGAAGCCTGAGGACCCGAAGCCTGAGGACCCGAAGCCTGAGGACCCGAAGCCGGAAGATCCGAAGCCTGAGGACCCGAAGCCTGAGGACCCGAAGCCGGAAGATCCGAAGGACCCGAACACGCCTGGCGGTTCCACTGGTTCGGTAACCCCGAAGCCGAGCCTGCCTGGCATCATCGGTTCCCTGGGAATCGGCGGGGCCATCGTGGGCAGCGGATCGCTTGGTTCCACCCCGAAACCGGACTCCAAGCAGCCGGGCAAGCCGGGTGCCCCGAGCAAGCCGGACGCAAAGCAGCCGGGCCAGCCGGGCAACGCAGACAAGCCGGGCACCCCTGGCAAGTCCAGCACCCCGAGCCAGCCGGGCTCCAAGGGCGGCACGTCCACCGGCAGCTCCGCAAGCAGCGGCAGCTCCAGCTCTCAGAAGCAGGTTGATAGCCCGCGGATGAGCACCCTGGCCTCCACCGGCGCGAACGTGCTCGGCGTGTTCGCAGTCGGCCTGGCGCTGATCATCGGTGCCATCCCGCTGCTGCGCCGCCGCCGCGAAGAAGGCGAGGCCTAACCGCCACTAGCGTTCAGCGCTAGCGCCTAGCGGACCAGCCAGTTCCGGCTAGTCCTGCGAAAGAAAGGGCGACCACCAACACAACGGTGGTCGCCCTTTCGCACATTTGCCACCGCTTCGTGGCAGAATGACAACCTATGGAACTGGTAGTGCTGGGATGCTCCGGAAGCGTCGAAGGACCCGATAGCGCCGCATCGGGATATCTCGTCCGCGACACAACCACGGCCAACCCCGACCTCCTCCTCGACTGCGGCCCCGGCGTACTCAGCGCCATGCAACGCGCAGACGGCATCGACCCCTCCGCCTGCCACGTCGCCTTCAGTCACATGCACGCCGACCACTGCCTAGACTTCCCCTCGCTACTCGTCTGGCGCCGATTCCACCCCACAGCCTCCTCCACCCAACGCCACCAACTACTCGGCCCCACCATCGCCCAGCGCCACCTCTCCGCAGCCGGCGCCGACGCGCCCGAGCATCCCGACGACTTCACCGACACCTTCGACATCAACGCCTACAAGGTAGGCGAGGGTCTTTTTGACGCCACCACGTACCCAGCCCACCCAATCGGCCCATTCACCCTTTACGCCGCCACCGCCGTACACCCCACAGAGGCCTACCTGCTCCGCGTGGAAGACAACGCAGGCAACTCCCTGGTGTACTCCGGGGACACTGCCTGGACCGACAACCTGGCCCACATCGCAGCGGGCGCAGACGTATTCCTCTGCGAAGCCACCTGGGGCGAAAATGCGGATGGCCAACCCAGCGGCATGCATATCTCCGGCGAAGACGCAGGCCGTGCAGCGCAGGCAGCGGGTGTGGGCAAGCTCGTCCTCACCCACATCCCACCGTGGGGCGACGCAGACGCGGCGGTCCGCGGCGCGGCCCGCCACTACGACGGCGAGATCCTCGTCGCCCGCCCCGGCATGCGCCTGACCGTCGGCTAGGCGCCAGAGCTGCTCCCACGCAACGTCGCAAGCGTCGGCAAGTAGCCCGTCCGGGGCGACTAGTAAACTTAAGCCCCATGACGGAAACCAACGTAGAAAACACCTCCAACGCAGGCAGCAACTTCACCCGCGCGGACGGGCGCGCCACCAACGAGCTGCGCCCGGTGCGCATCACCCGCGGATTCACCAGCAACCCCGAAGGCAGTGTGCTGGTGGAATTCGGCAACACCCGAGTCATGTGCACCGCCAGCGTGGAAGAGGGCGTGCCTCGCTTCAAGAAGGATTCCGGCGAAGGCTGGCTGACCGCCGAGTACGCGATGCTGCCGGCCTCTACCCACGAGCGCATGCCGCGCGAATCCATGAAAGGCAAGGTCAAGGGGCGTACCCAGGAGATCTCCCGCCTCGTCGGCCGCGCGCTGCGCGCCGCCGTGGACCTGAAGGAACTGGGGGAGAACACCGTCAACATCGACTGTGACGTTCTGCAGGCCGACGGCGGCACTCGCACCGCAGCCATCACCGGCGCCTACGTGGCTCTGGCTGATGCGCTGGCCGTGCTGCAAGCTAGGGGCGTCGTACCAGGGCAACCGCTTCGCGCACCCGTCGCCGCAGTATCCGTGGGCATCATCGACGGCGTGCCGTGCCTCGATCTGCCTTACGAGGAAGACTCGCGGGCGGACGTGGACATGAACGTGGCGATGACGGCCGAGGGGCGCTTTGTAGAAATCCAGGGAACCGGAGAGAACGCGGAGTTCACTCGCGAGGAACTGAACACCCTGATGGACCTGGCCGAGGGCGGCCTGCGTGAGCTCATCGAAGCGCAACGGGCGGCGCTGGCGCAGGAACTCTAGATCAGCAGAAGCAAACGCGACAAGAGAAGGGGAGTAGCACCGTGCGGGTACTGGTGGCATCAAGGAACAAGAAGAAGCTGGCGGAGCTGAACCGCATGCTGGAGGCGGCGAACGTGACCGGCATCGAACTCGTCGGGCTGGGGGACGTGCCGGAATACCCGGAGACCCCGGAGACCGGCGCGACGTTCGTGGACAACGCGCGGATTAAGACCAACGATGGCGTGCGCCGCACCGGCCTGCCGACGATCGCCGATGATTCCGGGCTGGCCGTCGACGCGCTGAACGGCATGCCGGGTGTACTAAGCGCCCGGTGGTCCGGCGGCCACGGCGACGACAAGGCCAACAACGACCTGTTGCTGGCGCAGATGGGTGACGTGCCGGACGAGCGACGCGGGGCGCACTTCGTATCCTCCTGCGTGCTGCAGCTGCCCGCCGAAGTGGCGGCGGAGCGCGGCATGGAGACCGAGTATGCAGTGGAAGGGCGCTGGTATGGCCGAGTACTGCGCGCCGAGCAGGGCGAGGGTGGCTTCGGCTACGACCCCCTGTTCGCCCCCGACGAGCTACCGGAAGGCCAGGAAGATCAGCTGGCGGGTAAGTCCGCAGGCGAGCTGACGGCGGAGCAGAAGGATGCTGTCTCCCACCGTGGCAAGGCCCTGCGCCAGCTGGTGGAGATCCTGGCGCAACTAGCGGACTAAAGCCCCACAAGAGGCCGAAGAAGCCGCGGGCCAGTGCGCCGCAGGCCTTGGCGCCGGGCGTGTGCAACCCACGTATGATAGGGCAAGACGCAAGCTCAAACGTGTAACCCGAAGAACGACAAACAAGTGAAAGGATCCCCCGCGTGACCGCCCCCGGCACAGACAGCGACCAGGCCACTTTTAGCCCCACAAGCCCCAGCGGCATCGTGGCCGGATCGCAGGCCGACCTCAGCTGGATGGAGGATGTGTACAAGTTCTTCCACCAGCACCCCGAACTCTCGGGGGCGGAAGAAGTCACCGCACAGCGGATCGCCAAGGAGCTGGAGAACTTCCCAGACTGGGAAGTCACCACAAATATCGGCGGCTATGGCATCACCGCCGTGTTGGAAAACGGCGACGGGCCGACAGTGCTGATGCGCGCCGACTTCGACGGCCTGCCCGTCGCGGAGAAAACCGGCGTGGACTACGCCTCTACCTACTCGCAGCTCAACGCATCCGGTGAGCGCGTGGCAACCATGCACGCCTGCGGCCACGACCAGCACACCACCAGCCTGCTGGGAGCCATGCGCATCCTCACCGAAGAACGTGCCCGCTGGTCCGGTACGGTCGTGGCACTATTCCAGCCGGCCGAAGAGGCGTCCATCGGTGCGCACAAGATGGTCTCCGACGGTCTGGGCGGCATCATCCCCCGGCCCGACGTCTGCCTGGCGCAACACATCGTCGCTGGACCGGCGGGCCAGGTTTACTCCGCGCCCGGCCCGGTGATGACGTCCTCCACCACCATCGAAATCACCCTCCACGGCCGTGGCGCCCACGCCTCCATGCCGCACCGTTCTGTAGACCCGGTAGTGCTGGCGGCCTCGACGGTGATGAAGCTGCAGACAATCGTCTCCCGCGAAGTCCCGCCGAATAAGTTCGCGGTGATTACCGTCGCCTCGGTGGAGGCCGGTAAGGCGAACAACGTGATCCCCGACTCCGCGAAAATCTCTCTATCCTGCCGCTTCTACGATGAGGAACTGCGCCAGAAGTGTGTGGATGCCATCAAGCGCGTGGTGCGTGCCGAGGCGCTGGCCGCGGGTGCTGACCGCGAGCCGGACTTCAAGTTCGTTGGTTTGCTGGGCGCTACGGACAACGCCTCCGAGGTTTACGACGTTGTCCGCCCCCACTTCGATAGCACCTTCGGCGAGGATTCCCTAGAAATGGAGCCCTGGACCGCCTCCGAAGACTTCTCCGTGATCCCGAAGTCCTTCGGCTGCCCCTACATGCTCTGGACCATCGGCATTACCCCGCGCCGCCAGTGGCAGCGCGCCGAATCCGCCGGGCGGTTGGACATCGACATCCCCACCAACCACAACCCGGGCTTCCTGCCGGACCTTTCAACCCTGCAGGTCTCCACGCGCGCGGCGGCCGTAGCGATCCTGGCTTGCCTGCAGTCCGCGTGGGAGAAGCCGGAAGCGGAGCCGCACGCGATGGGCGCGCCCGTGCCTACCGACGAGGAGATCGACGCAGTCGCCGTGGAGACCTCGCTGGTCGAGTAGCCGCTAGTCCAGCTGGAACGCGGTTTTAACCTCGTCGCGGCGCCGCTTCTCCACCACGAAGCTCAGGAAAGGCACCACGCCCGCCAGCATCGTGGTCACCCACTTCGACGGCTCCCACCGCGCCTTCGTGCCCAGATCCAGGCAGGAAATCACGTACACCATAAACACCAAGCCGTGCGCCGGGCCGATGTAGCTAAACCACTCCGGCGCGTTCTCGCTGCCCAGGATCAGATACTTAACAATCATCTCTACCAGCAGAATCAGCAGCCAAATACCCGTCACCACCGCCGCCACGGAGTAAAACTTCAGCGACTTCGCCACGCGCGCCCGGCGCTCCGGGTGGATCGCAGTGGTCTGCTCGTTGGTCATTGCTTAGTGCCCTTTCTGGTCGTTGTTCTCGCGCTCTTTATCTTTGGACGCCCTCATCCGCGCCCGCTCGCGCCTATCATCTACCCAAATATCCTCAGTCTCTTTAGCAGGCTCTTCGGTCTGCAGGAAGTCTTCCGGAACCTCGGTGATTTCATCAGTCGGCTGGGTGGGAGCGGCCGGGGCTTCGTCTCCCAGTAGGCGCTCCTTTTCGTACTGGATGTACTTGCGGTACGCCACAACGAAGAAGATGCCGAAGATCGGCCACTGGATGGCGTAGCCCAAGTTCTGGAAGCTACCGCCGTTGGACTGCCAGCGATCCCACTGCCACCACGCCAGCAGGAGGGTGGCGATGACCGCCAGGATGAGGAAGATGATTTGGATGATGCGAACGCGCAGCGGAAACGGGTGGGCGGGTGCCTTGCCGTCATTGTCTGAGTGTTCGTTCACACTGCAACATTCTACCTGTACTGCCTGTTCCGCCTAATTTCTTTTCACGCCGGATCGCTTGCTAGCATGAAGGGGGAAACGCGGTTGTCCGCGTTCTTTTTGCGCCTGTGGCGGAATTGGCAGACGCGCTGGATTTAGGTTCCAGTGTCTTATGACGTGGGAGTTCAAGTCTCCCCAGGCGCACAAAATTTTTTCAGAGCTCCTTTGCTAGAGCTCCTTGGCGATACGCGCGACGTGGCCGGTGGCCTTCACGTTGTACTTCGCCACGGCGATCTTGCCTTCCTCGTCAATAACGAACGTGGAGCGGATCACGCCCTGGACGATCTTCCCGTAGTTCTTCTTCTCCCCAAATGCGCCATAGCTCTCCATGACGGACTTGTCGGCGTCAGAAAGGAGAGGGAAGGTCAGCTCGTACTTATCGCGGAACTTTTCCAGAGCCTCCACCTTGTCGGGGGAGATACCGACCACGTCCACGCCCTGACCGTTGAGCTCGGTGAGGGAATCGCGGAAATCGCAGGCCTCGGTAGTGCAGCCGGGAGTATCAGCCTTGGGGTAGAAGTACACGATGACCTTGCGGCCCGCGTAGTCCGCCAGGCTCACGTTCTCGCCGGAATCGCTGGGAAGAGTGAACTCCGGGGCCTTGTCGCCGACCTCAAGTCGGATGGGCTGGTTTGCGGTGGTGTTGCTGTTATCAGTCATGCATTCCACCCTAGCGAAAGCGCCGGAGGGTGCGATCATTTACAATGTTCAGGTAGCACTTAAACGTTCGAATAAGGGAGAAACTTCCGTGGCCCGTAGCATCGATGCCATCCAGCGCGACATTGAACGCACCCGCAACCAGCTGGGACGGACGCTGGAGGAGCTGTCCGTCCGTGCGGATCCGAAGAACCTGGCGGATGACGCTCGCGGCCAGGCCGTGAACACCCTCAAGGAGCCGAAGGTGCAGATGGTCATCGGCGGCGTAGTCGCCGGTGTTGTACTGCTTACCGCCCTGGCCGTTGGCTCCAAGCGCAAGGAAAAGAAGCAGATCAAGGAAATCCAGCGCCTGCTGGCCGCAACCCGCTAAGCGGGTAGCGTTGCCCGACTCAGACTCACTGCCTGGCGAAACCATACGCAGCGCCAGGCCGGGCGGGTTCACACTACCCAGCCCCGCGAAGCTGGCCACGCTGGCTCTGCTGACCGTCCTGTCGATCGCCGCAGGCTTCGCCTGCGAAGCGGTGGGAGTGCCCGCTGCCTGGATCTTTTCCTTCCTGATCGTCTTCGGCGTCTACGCCATCTTCAGCGACCGACAGGTCAGCCCGCCCAAAAAGGCGATGATCCCCTCCCAGGTGATCATCGCCCTTTTGTGTTCCTCGCCCCTGACAACTATCGACTTCGGCACCATCGTTTCCTATGCCGGGCCGACGGCCATGTCGCTGATCGTCACGCTGGCGGTTTGCTTGCTGGCCTCCTGGCTGCTGGTGCGCATCCACCGGGTCGGCCCGGCCACGTCGGTGCTGGCCACGCTCGCAGGCGGCGCCAGCGCGATGGTGATGCTCTCCCGAGAACTCAACGCGGACACGCGCTTTGTTACCCTCACCCAATACCTGCGCGTATCTATCATCGTCCTCACACTTCCCGGGCTGGTCACGCTGCTCGGCCGCGTCGAAGGCGACGAGGCAGATGCGGCCGAGGGGGCGTCAACAGGAAAAGAAGGTCTCCTCAACGGCCTGCAGACGAACTGGCAGGGCGTGGTAGGCGCGGTGGTCGTGGGGCTAGCCGTGTGGGCGTTCACGCGGGCGACGGCGCGGTGGTTCAGCATCAGCTCGCCGTACCTGCTGCTGAGTATCGCGTTCGCCATGATCGGCGTGATGGTGTTTGGCGTGCCGCACGAGTTCATCGCGCCGAACGGGCTGCTGGAGAAGCTGGCGTACGCGCTCGTCGGCGTGCAGGCCGGCGGCACCCTGACGAAGGGCGCGCTGCGGCAATTTGTGAAGGCCCTGCCCGTGATCCTGGGCGTGATTGCCCTGATGATCGCCAGCTCTATCGGCACTGCTTTCGCCATCGCGGGCCTGTGGGACTTTAAGGTTCTGGACGCCTACCTCGCCACCGTGCCGGGCGGCATCTACGCAGTTCTCGCATTTGCGCACGACGCTGGCAGCCAGCCGATCGTCACTGTCATTCAAGTGATGCGCATGATCGCCATGCTGGTGGTGGGCGCTTACGCGCCGCAGATCATCCGGTGGGTATTCGGCGCGGGCGCGGCCGACGGGCGGCCGGAGCCGCGCGAAACGCAGCGCTAGTGGGCTGCGATAGGGGAGCAGGTCTGATGGCCTAGTGGTTAGCGCTGGGCGGGGGAGAGTGAGGCGGCGTCCGCAAGAATCTCCATCGACCGCAGCGACTCGGCCGTCGACGGCGACTGCAGAGACACCATGAGCTCGTCGGCTTGAGCGTGCGTGCGGAACTCCTCCAGGTAACGGCGGACAACATCGCCCGTGCCGACAGCGGAGTAACGCAACATATCCAGGATTTGCTGGCCGGCGGGGGAATCGATGAGCATGTCCAGCTCCTCCTCCGTGAGGCTGCGGCCGCGGCCGGCCATGACGCGCACGCGGGTGCGGCAGACCTGGCGGAACTGCTCCTCGGCTTCCTCCTGTGTGTCTGCGGCGGTGACATTGACCGCGGCGATGACGTAGGGCTCCGGGTGGCGCTCCGAGGGCTTGTAGTTATCGCGGTACACCTGCACTGCCTGAGTGAGGGCGGCGGGGGCGAAGTGGCTGGCGAAGCTGTACGGCAGGCCCAGGTGCGCGGCCAGCTGCGCGCCGAACAGGGAGGAGCCGAGGATGTACAGAGGCACCTTCGTGCCCATGCCTGGCACGGCCTCCACGCCGGGGATCTTCGACGGGCCGTTGAAGTAGCCGTAGAGCTCGGCGACGTCCTGCGGGAACGTCTCCGCAGCGGAAGGCTCGCGGCGCAGGGCGCGCAGGGTCATTTGGTCGGTGCCGGGGGCGCGGCCGAGACCCAGGTCAATACGGCCGGGATGCAGCTCCGCGAGGGTGCCGAACTGCTCGGCGATGACCAGCGGGGCGTGGTTCGGGAGCATGACGCCACCCGCGCCCAGGTTGATAGTGGAAGTCTTCGCCGCGATGTGAGCGATGAGGACCGCGGGGGCGGAGCTGGCGATGGACTTCATGTTGTGGTGCTCGGAGTACCAGATGCGCTCGAATCCGAGCTTTTCGGCCTGCTGGGCCCACTGGACGGAACGGTCGAAGGCATCCGCGGGGCGTTCGCCCTTGAAGACGGTGGCGAAGTCGAGGAGGCTCAGCGGGGCGAGGGAGTGGGCTGGGTTTTCCTCGTTCGCTGGGGTTTCGGCGTGCACTGAGTTTGCCTTGCTGGCCGGGGAGTTTCCGCTTGCCGGGGTGCTGCCGTTCGCCTGGGAGCTTCCGTTCGCCGTCGTGTCCGTCATGGTGGGGTTGATGCCTCCTGTTTGGGGTTTGGTTGGGGTTTGCGGGCCTGCACTGCTTTCGGCGCTGAGTGACTTACGTTGTCGGTGCGCTTGCGTTCTTAACTAACGACAACCGCGCTGACAGGGCGAATATTCCCGTTGGGGGAGGAGTACATATTCCGGTTGGGTGGGGAGGGAGAGAGAAACGGCGCGAGCGGGTCGATTTCGGCGGAAACTACCCCGCAGCGGCCGACGACTGCCTGGCAAACGAGGGCAAGTGTCCCAAATCTTCCACTCTACTTTTATAACCTTTCTGTTCGTGCTGGTCAGGGGCTTTTGACGGAACCGTCAAATCGCCCAGAATCCCGAAAGTGGAAGATTTGGGACATTCGGCTCTTTAACCGTTTCCATAGCGGATACCGGGCAGGTGGCTTCACTTTGTACCCTTGCTGTTCCAAGAGCTTGATGGCAAGGTCCGGGTTCTTGCGGATCACGGTCTCCGCCTGTTTTGACAGGTATCGGTTTCTGCCTCGTGCTATGTGCTGTTGCCAACCGTCATGCGTCGGCGCATTGAATTCGTTGGCAAGAAGCTCAATCACATCTTCAAGGCAGACGCGAAAACGCTCATCTCCCATCGGATAATGAATATCTTGCTGTTGAGCCGCGGCATCATACCTTCCTGCTCTAGCAAGTAAGAGGCCAAGGGGGACTGAGTCGGAATGAAACTGGAAGTGGCTGGCAGGCTTGTTACGAGAATTTCTGTCGTACTCGAAGCGAACTACCGGGCGATACTTTTGGCCAGACTGGTACTGAACTTTGAAGGTGCTTGACTCTATCGCCAGATGTTTCTTTGTTGAATTAGTGCATAGGCGAAATTCGCAGGCTAACTGCAGCTTCTTACTGTTTGAGCGGCCAATCTCAAGCTGCTTCGAACGTTTGATTACCGCCCTGAGTTTTTCCTCGTTGATCTCGAAAGCATTAGCCGTGATCTCCCCTACGAGGGTCACGTCGAGGAGAGTAGCGATTTCTTGCGCGAACTCCGTGGCTTGTTCCTCGAAAGTCGCGCGATCCAATGTGATTAGCCTTCAATCAGCCAAGTGAGGGACTCGTAGCGATCTAAAAGGTCAGCCTCTTTGACGTCGAGCGCATCTGCTGCGCGAAGGCGACGTAGGCCATCCACGCCGAGGGGACCCATCTGCTTCACAACCTTGGTACGTTCAGCACGCAGCTCGGCGCTGGTATGGGTGCGCGGAGTTAATGGCGTGGCCATGATCTCTCCAATCGTTGTGTGCGAACGGTGTATCTGAAGTATATAACGCAGAGGCGACAACAGGGCGCGGCCGTTGAAGTCGATGAAGCGAAAGCAAAACCCTCGCCCGCTGGATATGATTCCAAGCGAGCGAGGGGTGAGAATGTGGGCTATCAGGGACTCGAACCCCGAACCCGCTGATTAAGAGTCAGCTGCTCTGCCAATTGAGCTAATAGCCCGTGTTATTCGAAGCGCTGTGCGCCTCGGCAACGTGGAAAACTTTATACCCAGGTAGCATGACAATACAAATCGCCTGGTCAGGGTGGGTAAATTGATGTGTTGTTTAAGCGGCTTATGTGACTGTCCACGTACAGAATTCGGGACGGTACCCCGCGCTGTGTGTGGCAAAGAGACCGATCAATCCGCACCCATACGCCCGCATCCGCAATGTGCTCGTCCGGCCCGTGCGGCAGGGAGCACTCGGACGGTTCGCCGACCCAATCACCGTTTATAACGTTTACGCTACGAACTGCTGGAACCCGCCGAAATGACTAACGCTCCACTGCAGCCAAGCGTTAAGGTTTAGGACAGTCACTTTTCTTACACACACCTTTCCCTTTCTTGGAGTTAGTCTTGCGCAACACCAAGGTTTTCGGACAAACCTTCTCACGGATCACTGCGGCGTCACTAAGCATCGCCCTAGTTACCTTCACCGCATCGTGCACAATCGACCGCGACAGCGACGACCCGCAGATCAGCTCTAATGCCTCAACCGGCGAGAACGGCGAGGGCGAAGAGAAGAAGGATGAAAACAAGCTGACCTCCAACGTGAAGGACGGCGACACCGAGGTCGACGTCACCGAGCACGTGCAGGTCAAGGGCGACAAGAAGATCGACAAGGTCTCGCTGACCAACGACGCAGGCGAGGAAGTCAAGGGCAAGTTCAACGAGGACAAGACCGAGTGGACCGTTCCCACCAAGCTCGGCTACTCGCGCACCTACACCCTCACTGCGAAGTCCGGCGGCCAGAAGCTCGAGCAGACCTTCACCACCATGACCCCCGGTATGACGCTCAACGGTGCCCTGGCCCCGCTTGACGGGTCGACCGTGGGCATCGGCCAAACCATCTCTCTTCGTTTTGACGCCCCCGTGGAAGACCGCAAGGCAGTGGAAGATGCCATTACCGTGGAAACCACGCCGAAGGTGGAAGGTGCTTTCTACTGGATCACAGCCCAGGAGGTGCGCTGGCGCCCAGAGAAGTATTGGAAGCCCGGCACTAAGGTCAGCGTGAAGGCCGACCTGTACGGCACGAAGATCGGCGAAGGCGTGTACGGCGGTGAAGATCGCAGCGCAAAGTTCACCATCGGTGATGCGATGCGGGCCATCGTGGACGACAGCACCAAGATGATGACCATCAAGAAGAACGGCAAGACCGTGCAGACCATGCCGGTTTCCCTGGGGCGCGACTACCAGTACCCCACGCCGAATGGAAAGTACATCATCGGCGACCAGTTCGAGCACCTGACCATGGACTCCTCGACGTTCGGCCTGACGGGTGCGGGGTCGTACGTGACGGACGTGCAGTACGCGACGCAGATGAGCTACTCCGGCATCTACATCCACGCCGCGCCGTGGAGCGTGTACGCGCAAGGCAACACCAACACCTCGCATGGCTGCATCAACGTGACCGTCGAGAATGCCGCCTGGGTGTTTAACAACATGAAGCGCGGCGACATCGTTGAGGTGAAGAACACGCAGGGTGAGACGCTGAACGGCTCTGATGGTCTGGGCGACTGGAACATCCCGTGGAAGACCTGGAAGGCCGGAAACTCGGAGGGGTAGCTGGGGCTGGCTAGTGCAGGCTAGCGCTAGCGCTAGCGTTAGCGCAGGCGCGCGGCGCGGGGGACTGCGCGCGCGATGATCTTCGCCTTTTCGGCTCGCGGCACTTGCACGCGGGCCGTTTTTAGTTCCGCGACTGGGGTGCGGTCTAGCCGCTCGTTCAGCGCGGCGAACAAGTCGTGCGCGCCGAGCACCCCCACCCGGGCCGTCAGCGGCAGCAAAGCCATGGTGCCGCGCGCCTGGGCAAGCTCCGCGCGGATCTCGGAAACCAGTTCAGCCTTCAACTCTTCGGTGAGTTTCGGCAGGTAAGAGCGGTTCAGCCCGACCGTGTCCTCCTGGTAGTCTCGCAGGAAATTCACCTTCTGGAAGGCGCTGCCCAGCGCGTAGGCGCCCTCGTCAGTGCGGGAGCGCTGCTCCGCGGTCAGCGGGTTCCCGGCCTGCTCGGCGTGCGTGGCGAACACCGCGTTGCACATCCACCCGATCACGCCCGCGGATCCGTGCACGTAGGCGGCAAGTGGCAAGGGGTTGGAGCTGGGGGCGTCCGAACGCATGGACGCGAAGAAGTCCACCGTCCAGGATCGTTCGAACCCCGCCCAGCGCGCGGTGGTGGCGAATGCGTGCGCGATGGGGTCGGTGCTGAAGCCGGTGTCTAGCGCCGTGAGGGTGGTCTGTTCGTAATCGTTGAGGGTCTTTGTGACGCCGCAGGCCGGCACGCCCAGCGTCTCAGCCGTACCGTCGACGATTTCATCCGCGATGCGGGCGAGCGCGTAGATGTTGCGGATGTGCAGCTTGATCGTGGGCGCGAGGAGTTCGCTGGCCAGGTAGAAGCTGGTGGAGTAGTGGCGGATGATGCGGGAGGCCGCGGCGGTGGAGGCCTGCGTGTACAGCGCGCCGGGGTCGTCGTGGATACTGGTGGCGGGGTGTGCGGTAGCGCTGGCGCTGCGGTGTGTGGTGGGGCTGGCGCTGGGGTGTGTGGTGACGGTGGCGCTGGGGCGTGTACGAAAGGGGAGTTTGGGCAGGCGGGCCATGGTGATTAATGCTAGCCCACGAGGGTTTGGAGGCTGGGGAGTGCCCTGGGAGGGCAAATGTCCCAAATCTTCCACTCTGCTTTTATATCTATTATGTTTGCGCTGGTAAGGACGTTTTGACGTATTCGTCAAAACCGAAAAAATCTCGAAAGTGGAAGATTTGGGACATTCGCCTTCTAGAGGGGAGGGTGAAGTCCGCGAACATCCGCGCGCATATTTTGGAGAATGCAGGCGTTGTGAGCCCACGCAGCCCACAAAGACATGCTCGCTATGGCGTACCCGCTAGGTAATGCCCGCTAAGGAATCCCCACTATGGCGTTCCCGCTAAGGCATACCATGGAATAAAGCGCGTTCCGAAGCGCTGAATATTAAGAAGGTTACGAAAGCTACGTCAAAGAGAGGCGAACGTCATGAGCACATACACCTACAACGTCACTGGAATGAGCTGCGGGCACTGCGAGAACGCCGTCAAGGAGGAAGTTTCCAACCTTCCGGGCGTTTCGAACATTGAGGTCAGCGCAGACAAGGGGCTGCTGACGTTCGAGCACGACGGGGCAGCAGGGGAGCTGACGGATCAGCAGGTCATCGACGCAGTCGACGAGGCCGGCTACGAAGCCACCCGCGCATAGCGAGAGTGCAGCGCGCTTTGGCGCACGGAGCGCGGTGAGACGTGTGCGTGCCCCGAAGGGGGGAGCGGGGAGGCGCACCGCCGCGCAAACTGTGCGCGCTGCGCACGAGCGCCCCGCCGCTAGAAGGGGCGCAGCCCAGCGATGCTGTAGAACTGGTGGCCCAGGAAAAGTAGCGCAGAATCGTCGGAGATCTCCGACACGTCCAGGACCTCCGCCGCCACCAGCGTAGATTCCCCCGCCTGGGCCGTATCTGAAATGCGCGCCCGCATCACGGCTCGGGAGTTCGGCAGCAGCGGCTCGCCCGTCTCGGCGGTCACCCACCCTTGAGATTCCGCGAAGCGGTCCGCGCCTGAGGTGGCGAAGGAGTGCGCGATGGGGGACTGGGCGTCATTAAGAAAGTGCACCAACATGCTGCTCGACCGCAACAATTTGCCTGCCGAGCCCGTGCGCTTCATCAGCGAGAAACTGATCGATAGTGGGTCGAGCGACAGTGAAGCAACAGATGATGCGGTCAGGCCGACAGGCTTGCCGTCGACGGTCGCGGTGATCAGCGTTACCCCCGCCGGATGTCCGCGGAAGACATCTCGAAACGCTGCTTCAAGATCGGTGTTACTCATTAGCATCACTAGACCTTTGGAAAAATTTGGGGTGACTGACGGGACTCGAACCCGCGACACCTAGGATCACAACCTAGTGCTCTACCAGCTGAACTACAGTCACCATTGCTGTTGAAAACAGCGGATTTCATGTTAGCCCACGCCCTGCGCCTTAACCAAAAGGCCAGCTCGCAAGGGGTGAAACTGGCCTAGATAGGGAAGCGCTCCGTCGCTGCCTTCGCCGCGGCTGTCGCGTCCGCGTTCGATGGGTCGGCCTCCACCAGCATCGCCCGGCGGTAGTAATCCAGCTCGCGGATGGATTCCTTGATGTCCGCCAGCGCGCGGTGCGCCATCCCCTTGGCAGGCTGGCCGTTGTACACATGCGGGTACCAGCGGCGGGCGAGCTCCTTCAGGCTGGAGACGTCGATCATGCGGTAGTGCAGGTACTGGTCCAGGTGTGGCATGTAGCGGTTGATGAACTTCCGGTCCGCGCTGATGGTGTTGCCAGCCAGCGGTGCCACGCCTGCGGTGGGCACGTGCTTCTTCACGTAGTCGAGCACCTGCTCCTCGGCCTCTTCCAGCGTGATGTCGGAGGCGCGGATCTGTTCCGTCAGGCCGGATTCGCCGTGCATCTTCGTCACGACGGCATCCATGCGGGCGAGGTCGCGTTCGGTTGCGTGAATCACCAGGTCCAGCCCCTCGTCGAGTGGGGTGAGGTCCGCATCCGTCACAATCACCGCAATCTCGACGAGCACGTGTTGGTCCGGGTCGAGGCCCGTCATTTCGCAGTCGACCCACACGAGTCGATCGTTTTTGGCAACTTGATTCGGGGTGGTGTTCACGGATGTTCCTTTCTGTTGTTGATAATTCTATGTCTTTTTTGGTGACGCCCCCTCGGAATCAGTCGCTTTCGGTTGCCATTTGGGCATAGAACTTACCCACGATCGGCGCGGTGACCTTCCGCGGCAGGTACGTGGAGACGAAGTTCATGGCCTTGGACAGTGGGCCGGGGACTACACGGAGCTTGTTCTTGGACAGGGCGGTCAGGGTGTCGATGGCGCAGTCTTCGTAGGTAGTCCAGAGGAAATCCGGGACGGCATCGTCAACCTCGGTGAGCTGCTCGTCTTCCTTGCGGGCCTCGCGCACAGGGCCGGGTGCCAGCAGGGTGCACTTAATGCCGTGGTCCTTGAGCTCGTAGTGCAGGGACTCGGTGAAGGTATTGACCATCGCCTTAGTGCCGACGTAGGTGGCGTTTCCGGGGATGGCCATGTTGCCGGCGGCGGAGCCGACGTTAACGATGCCGCCCTCGCCGCGTTCCAGCATGCCGGGTAGTACGGCCTGGGTGAGTTCGTAGAGTGCGGTGGCGTTCAGCTCGAACTGCAGACGCTCGTAATCCCAGTCGAGGTCCTTGAACTGGCCGAAGGTAGCAATGCCGGCGGAGTTGATGATGATGCTGACCGGGGTGGTACGCAGCTCTTCCAGCAGCTCTGTGCGGGCGGGGGCATCCGCCAGGTCGACGGAACGGATCTGCACATCGCGGTTCGGGAATGCATCCGCGATCTCCTGCATGGGGGCCACGGTGCGGGCGACTAGAAGTAGGTCGTAGCCGCGCCGGGCGAGCTCCTCGGCGATGGCCTTGCCGATGCCGGAGGAAGCGCCGGTGATCACAGCGTAGGAGCCCGGGGTGGGGGCGGGGAGGTCCAGCTCTACGGACTTCTGGGACTTGCCCAGGGGGAGGGAGCGGAGGGCGTCAATAGGGTTAAAGCGGCTATTCGCAGTCATGGCTACAACCATAGCGGGCGGCTCGGACAGGGGGTCGAGGTTCAGCGGGCGAGCTGAATTGGGCGGTGTTAGTTTAACCGCATGATCCCCGATATTCGCAGAGTCGGGCAGCACGCGACTCTCTACGCAACAGCACGTAACGAGCAGATTATTGACTTCATAATCGACCACACCGGCGAGGGGTGGCAGTACAACATTGAATCCTATGGCGGCATTCACCGCTTTGTGTTCCAGGGGCCTAAGGGGGAGCTAACAGCTAATGCCCACCTGATCGCTTCTGTCGCTGAGAACCCTCCAACGCTTCTGTGGCGATGGTCTGGGCAAGCTCAGGAAGGGAATACAGCCGGTCTGAATGTCAGCAACGCTGCGGAAGCGATGCGAAAGTGGGGCAACAACAAGATCTACCTGGCTTTGTTAATCAGGAGGTTCCATATCAGCCGGGCGAGGATGCTGTTACTTCGGTTGCGGGGGACGTTGGCGATGCCGCGTTTGAGATTTTTGGCCCACAGACCGTTTTCTTGTACGTCCCCATCAATCAGAGCGGCACATTCGCAACCTTCTTGCTGGATGGGTTTAGCATTCCTATACCAGAGATGACTATCGAAGAGATCTTCGTTAAGTGGGATCGCATACTTTCGCACTGCGATGACCAGCGTGGAGTATCGAAGGTATTTCCCACATGCGACCAGACTGGCGAGTCGAAGAAGTTGAACCCGAGGAGTATCAGCGCGCGTGGAAAATCGTTGACGAAAAGGGCCGTTACTTCGTGGCCGAAATAACGGTTAACAGGGGAGAGCGCTACATGTCCCTTAGTAAGAAGGGACTTTTCACGGAAGAAGGTACCTGACGAGAACTGTCAGGCACCTTCGTGGCCAGAAAAGTGATGCAGTGGTTTAACGCAGGAGGCCAGCCTGCTTTGCAGCGGCGCCGATCAGGCCGATGCCTGCGGCAGCCACGGCGATCCAGGTGAGGGTCCAGCCGAACTGAGTGGCGCCGTAAGCAGTCTTGGCAGAGGAACCTGCCATGACGGATCCTGCAGCCATCTCTCCGGTCGCCTTGGTGTTCGGTGCAGCACCGGTTCCACGGAGGACGAACATACCAACTAGCTTTGCGGCTTCAATCTTCTGAGCGTCAGTGGGCGTACTCGGGGCAGCCTGAGCTGGGGCAGCAGCGAGGCTGAGGGCTGTCGCAGCAGCGACGGCAGCAGTAGCAAAACGCTTCATGGGGTCTCCTTTTGAGGTTTCAAAAACATGCAATTTCTATTGCAATCGCTCTTAGGTTAGACCAAGAAAAGGGGTCGACGCTCAGGAAACGTTAAACCCTTTCTTAGATGAGACGCGTTTCACATCCACGGCAACTCACAAGTAGGGGGCTGAGGCGCCAACGTGTCCACGATGCCGTGGCCGAACTGGCAACCTTGCCACGACTGAAGTGTCAATTATGTCGTGACTCATGACAATGGCGCCCCCGGCAGGACTCGAACCCGCGACACATGGGGTAGAAACCCACTGCTCTAATCCACTGAGCTACGGAGGCATACGAGTAGATGATAATGCACGCGCACGTGCGCTGAATTTGCGGGGCAGCCATACCGTAAGCGTGGCACAGCCGCGCAGGTCGGTACGGGGCAGCGTGGCACTGTCGCGGGGGTTCAGTGCGCCACCACTGTGACGCAACCAACAACACAAAACCGGGAAGTTCACCCTGTCCGGAGCGGAGGGTAAGGTTCCAAACATGTCCTCCCAGGCAGATCAGGAAGCTAAGCAAGCAGCGCAAGCCAAGCCCGCACAGGCGGAAGCGCAAACCCCGACCCAGCCCGCGAAGCTGGGCAACCCCGGCCTCGTGTACCTCATCGGTGCACTCGTCGCCGGGTGTTTCGGCGCGGTCATCGGCTACTCTTTCCTCGGCGAATCGCTCGCCCTGCTGGGCATTCCGGATCCCGGTCCGCTGACCACCATCGGTCTGCCCTTCGTCCGCGGCGCGGCGATTTTCATCGGCTGTCTGGGCCTCGGCGGGTTCCTCATGTCCGCCTTCGGCACGCCCCCGGACAAGCAGGGTTATCTCACCCTCGACGGCTTCCGTGCCGCACGCACGGGCACCTGGGGAATGATCGGTTTCGCAGTCCTGTCGATCCTGCTGATCCCCATGTACATGTCGGACATCTCCGGCAGCCCCCTCAAAGAGGTGCTCAAGCCCGAGTATTGGGGGATTGCGCTGGATCAGGTGTCGGCGTCAAAGGCTTGGCTCTGGGTTGCCATCTTCGCTGGCGTGGCCGGTGGGCTTTCGCTGCTCACGCGCAAGTGGATCTGGCAGCCGATCTTCCTGGCGCTGTCGGTTCTTTCGCTGATCCCGCTGGCGCTGGAGGGGCACTCCGCGGCGGGCGGTAACCACGACTACGGTGTGAACTCGCTGCTCTGGCACATCATCTGCGTCTCACTGTGGGTGGGTGGCTTGCTGGCCCTGCTGGCGCACGCGAAGCGCCGCGGCCCGCACCTGGCCCTCCTCGTCCAGCGCTACAGCACCTTGGCGCTGTTCTGCATCATTGCCGTTGCGATCTCCGGCTTCATCAACGCACTGCTGCGCGTCCACCTGGACGAGCTCTTCACCACCCAGTACGGCCTGGTCATCGTCGCAAAAATGGTCATGACGTTGCTCCTGGCTTGGTTCGGCTGGGAGCAGCGCTCCCGCATCATCCCGAAGCTACGCGAAGGCGAGGGCGAAAGCGGTAAAACCACCAACGCTCAGCGCAAGCCGTTCATCCGCTTCGCTGCACTGGAGATCTTCATCATGGCCGCCACCATCGGCATCGCCGTCTCCCTGGGCCGCATCCCGCCGCCGATCGAGCAGATCGTTGACCTCACGCAGCAGGACGTACTGCTGGGCTACACCCTCACCGAGCCGCCGAGTATCGGGCGTTACTTCACCATGTTCCGCCTGGACCTCATCTTCGGCGTGGGCGCGATCCTCCTCCAAGCCGGTTACATGTGGGCCTGGCTGAGCATCCGGAAGCGCGGCATCGAATGGCCCATCCAGCGCCTGATCTGGTGGACCGCCGGCAACGTCACCCTGCTGTTCGCCACCAGCTCCGGCCTGGGCATGTACTCCATGGCGATGTTCGGCCCACACATGCTGCAGCACGTGATTCTCTCCATGGCCGTGCCCGTGTTCTGGGTCCTTGGTGGCCCCATGACGCTACTACTGCGCGCCCTGCCCGCCGCCGGCCGCGACGGCGTGGCGGGCCCGCGCGAATGGTTGGTCGTGTTCATCAACAACCCGTTCTCGCGCTTCCTGACGCACCCTATTGTCGCCGGAACGCAGTTCGTTGTCGGCTTCTATTACCTCTATCTTTCGCCGCTTTTTGACGCCATTGCGGGTGAGCACGCCGGCCACCTGTTTATGATGCTGCACTTCATCATCTCGGGGTACATCTTCTATTGGGTGATCATCGGCGTGGATGCTGCACCGCGGAACCTCTCGCCGTTCATCAAGATGCTGACCCTGTTTGCGATGGTGACCTTCCACGCGTGGTTCGGTATCGCAATGATGCAGATTTCCGAGCCGCTGAACGCGGAGTTCTACAACCAGCTGGACTTCCCATTCCCGGTGGACCTGGACCACCAGCAGTACTTGGGTGGCAGCATCACCTGGGCTCTGGGTGAGATTCCGCTGCTGGTGGTTTCCATCGCCCACGGGTTCCAATGGCTGCGTTCCGACCGGCGCGAGGCCAAGCGTTTCGACCGCCGTGAAGAGCGCACGGGTGACGAAGAGCTGGAGGCGTACAACGCGATGCTGGCTGGGCTTTCCAGTGGGCAGATCGATACTGGCAACCGCGCGTACTACGGCGATGATTACCACGACCAGGACGTGCAGAGCACTCTGCACTCGGCCAAGCACAAATCGCAGCACAAGGCCCAACATAGGAGCCAGAGCCAAGCCCAGCGCCAGGCTCAGGGGCAGGGCAAAAACCAGGCTCAAGGCAAGGCTGAAACCAAAGCCGAGAACAAGCAATCCCGCGGAAAGTCGGACTAACGCACACCCGGCCGCGAACTGTCAACCCCCTTCTTTTCAACCTGTGGATAAGCGCCTTTGAAGGGCAGAGTTGTCCACAGGGTGGCGTCACGAAGAAAAAGAAAAACCCCGAAACGCGCTAACAATAAAGCCACGCGCCGGGGAACAAGCTTCGGTGCGACAACAAGGAAGGGGACAAGTCAGATGAGCAACAATCTGGCGCAGGCATATCTGGTGGGGAACGCGGTTGACCACCCGCAGATTCGGATCAAAGGGCTGGACGGCGGGCCCACACTCACCACGTTCCGCGTGGCGATGAACCACCGCTACCAAGGCGCGGACGGGCAGTGGAAGGACGGCGACCCGTGCTACATGGAAGTGCAGTGCTGGGGAGCGCTGGGCGACAACGTCAGCGCGACGGTGTGCAAGGGGATGTCCGTGATCGTCGTCGGACGCATCGTGCAGAGCACGTGGGAAGCCAACGGCGAAGATGGCCAGCCCGTGACCCGCAGCGTGCTGCGCGTGCGTGCGACTCACGTGGGTCCGGACCTGAGCGCCCGGAACGTGTTGGTGAACGTCCGCAAGGCTGTGGAGCAAAACGCACAGCAGGCCGTGGAACAGAACGTTCAGCAGAACCTGGCGCAGAACACGGCGCAGAACGGTGGCTCGCCGGAGCTGGTGGGAGTCGGCGCAGGCGGCCAGGAAGAGGAAGTGGAACCTGCGTTCTAAGCGCTAGTCTCAGCGCTAATCCAAGCGCTTAATGGGCGCTAAATGGTGAGGCCGACCTGGGCCGCTCGGGGGAGTAGCCCAGGTCGGCCTTCGCACGGTGGCACCACGTACACTGGGTGGGCGAATACATTGGGACACTAACCACGAAAGGTCAAAAGAGTTCACCGTGGGCGAGTTCATTTACACCATGAAGAACGTGCGCAAGGCGCACGGCGACAAAGTCATCCTGGATAACGTCACGATGGCGTTCTACCCCGGCGCCAAGATCGGCGTGGTGGGCCCGAATGGTGCAGGTAAGTCTTCCATCCTGAAGATCATGGCGGGCATCGATCAGCCCTCCAACGGCGAGGCTTTCCTGGACCCCGGCGCAACCGTCGGCATCCTGCTGCAGGAGCCGCCGCTGAACGAGGAAAAGACCGTTCGCCAGAACGTCGAAGAGGGCATGGGCGAGATCTTCGAAATCCGCCAGCGCTACGAAGAGATCGCCGAAGAAATGGCCACCAACTACACCGACGAGTTGATGGAAGAGATGACGACTCTGCAGGAGAAGATCGACGCTGCAGATGCGTGGGAGCTGGACTCCAAGATCGAACAGGCCATGGAAGCGCTGCGTTGCCCGCCGTCCGATGAGCCGGTGACCCACCTCTCCGGTGGTGAGCGCCGCCGTGTGGCCCTGGCGAAGCTGCTGCTCTCCGAGCCGGACCTGCTGCTGCTCGACGAGCCCACTAACCACCTGGACGCCGAGTCCGTGCTGTGGCTGGAGCAGCACCTGAAGGACTACAAGGGTGCCGTCCTGGCCGTCACCCACGACCGCTACTTCCTGGACCACGTCGCCGGCTGGATCTGTGAGGTCGACCGCGGCAAGCTGTACCCCTACGAGGGCAACTACTCCACCTACCTGGAGACCAAGGCCAAGCGCCTGGAGGTCGCCGGCAAGAAGGACGCGAAGCTGCAGAAGCGACTCAAGGAAGAACTGCAGTGGGTCCGCTCCGGCGCAAAGGCCCGCCAGGCCAAGAACAAGGCGCGTCTGCAGCGCTACGAAGAGATGGCTGCCGAGGCGGAGAAGTACAAGAAGCTGGACTTCGAAGAGATCCAGATTCCGACCCCGCCTCGCCTGGGCAACCAGGTGGTCGAGGTCAAGGATCTGAACAAGGGATTCGACGGCCGCACCCTGATCAAGGATCTGTCGTTCACCCTGCCGCGCAACGGCATTGTGGGCGTCATCGGCCCGAACGGTGTAGGTAAGACCACCCTGTTTAAGACCATCGTTGGCCTGGAACAGCCGGACTCCGGCGAGGTGAAGGTCGGCTCTACCGTGCAGCTGAGCTACGTGGACCAGAACCGCGAGAGCATCGACCCGGAGCAGACTGTCTGGGAGGTTGTCTCCGACGGCCTGGATTACATCCACGTCGGCCAGAACGAAATGCCTTCCCGCGCGTACCTGTCCGCATTCGGCTTCAAGGGCCCGGACCAGCAGAAGCCTTCCAAGGTGCTGTCCGGTGGTGAGCGCAACCGCCTGAACCTGGCGCTGACGCTGAAGCAGGGCGGCAACCTGATCCTGCTGGATGAGCCGACAAACGACCTGGACGTTGAGACCCTGTCCTCCCTGGAGAACGCTCTGCAGCAGTTCCCGGGTTGCGCCGTGGTCATTTCGCACGACCGCTGGTTCCTGGATCGTACCTGTACCCACATCCTGGCTTGGGAGGGCAATGTTGCCGAAGGCCAGTGGTACTGGTTCGAGGGCAACTTCGAGGACTACGAGAAGAACAAGGTCGACCGCCTCGGCCCGGAGGCTGCACGTCCGCACCGCGTAACGCACCGCAAGCTGACCCGCTAGTCGGGAAGCACGCTGAAGTAGCTCGGCGGCGCAGGCCAATTTGCTGGCCTGCGCCGCCTTTCTCGTTTAAACCGTGTAACTACGTGAACCTGTGTGAACGATGTGGCAGTATTGGTTCACGAAACAAAAGTTATCTGTGAGGTTCTAAGCGAGGTTTGAAACGCAATGCCCTTCATCGAACACGAGGCCACCGGGACTCGCTGGCACACCTGCCACCGCGAGCTCCGCTGGTCCGACTTCGACCAATACCAGCATGTCAATAACGCCAAGTATCTGGAATTCGGCCAGGACGCGCGGATGGTCTTCCTCAAAGACGTGCTGATGGAAATGGACATTGCCGTGCCCCCGATGTTCGCGCGCCACACCACCATCGACTACCCATTCCCGCTGTCGCCGGGGGAGTCGGAAGTGGCCGTGGCCTCCTACTTCATCGACGTCGGGCGCAAATCCTGCACCATGCGCCAGGTCGTCCAGGATTCCGTCGGGCGGATCACCTGCACCATCGACGCGGTCATGGTGGGTATCGACGTGATGACTGGGAAGTCCCGCGAGTGGAGCGAACAGGACATCGACAACATCAACCAATTCTTGATCCCGGAGGACCACGAGGTGGTCACCGACCGCGCCACCACCGCCGCGCGCTTCTAGCGGCGCATGAATACTTGCGCGCTTGCAGTCCGGCGCTGTCCTCGCGGACTCGCTGACCCGCAAGCGCCCAGCCCGCGCGAGCTTCAGCTTTGGGGAGGGCTAAGGTGGGGGAACTATGGGCGTCACAATCGATTTACAGGGAACAATTGATTCGCGATCCGCGACCGCGGCAGTGAGTGCCATGCGGCGCGCGGGGGCGGTGATGAAACGCGCGCTGGTGATGGATCCGGGCGCGCTGGTGCGTCTGAGCGCTGTGGGGGAGCGGTCGACGGATCTTTTTATTTCGACGCCCCTAGGCTGCGTGGCTTCCGTCCGAGTGCCCGGACAGGTCGTCGGCGCCGGCAGTGGCGGCACTGTGGCCTACGCCAGCGACGCGCTGGAGGCGATCGTCGCGTTTGAACCCGGCCAGCAGACCCTCGACCTGGGCGCGGACATGGACCTGATGTGGGTTGGCTCGCCGCCTCCGCAGCAGGGCTTCGAGCTGATCGACACGGTTCCGGGGGACGTGGTGCGCGGCCTACACGCGGACATGGCCACGGAGAACGAGGCTAACTCCGGGCCGATGGGGATTGCGCGCAGCCTGCTAGAACAGCAGGTTCTCACAGTGCAGCGCGGTAATGACGCCACCGCCTCCGTTGCCCTGGAGGGGCGAACGATCGCGGCGCTCGGCGGCCTGCGACTGGTTCCGGAGCCGGGGGAGAAGCTGCGGGACTATGACTATGTGCGCGTGAGCGCCAGCGGGTCGTGGATTCGGGTGGATGCACTGGTTGGCAGCGTGTACGCGCCACGCCCCGGTGGACTGGCGCGGGTTCCCGGGCCACGCTAGAGGTTTGGGGAGCCGCCGCACGCGGAGGTGCTGCGACGTGAGCGATTTAGGAACCGGCGTACATGTCGTAGCCCAACTTGGTGCTCATGACCACGACAACGACGAGCAGCGCGATGCGGACAAAGCCGGTTCCCCTGGTAAGCACCAGGCGTGCCCCAATTTGCGCTCCCGCCACGTTGAAGACCGCCAGGCCGAGGCCCAGCAGCCAAAGCACGTGACCGCCGATGGCGAACACGGTTAGCGCGCCCAGGTTCGTGGCGATGTTGATGACCTTCGCCAGTGCGGCGGATTCTACGAAGGATCTGCTAAGAAGCGCGGTGAAAACGATAATGAGAAACGTGCCCGTGCCCGGACCGAAGAAGCCGTCGTAAGTGGCGATAGCTCCCACCGCGAACAGCGCGATGAGCCATCGGCGACGGCTCTGCGATGGAGCGCGTTGGGGTGTGCCAAAGCTGGGTTTGAGGGCGACATACGTGCCAACCGCAAGCAAGAGAATAATCACCAGAGGTCGCAAAACCTCGGAGCTGAGCGCTGCTACCAGCAGCGCACCAGAGGCCGAGCAGGCGAAAGCCAGCGGAACCCCATAGGCCACCAGGCGCCGATCGATCTTTTGGCGAATATCAGAGGATCGGAGCATACGTGCTGCGGCCGATGAGGTGCCGAAAACCGCCGCCAACTTGTTTGTCGCCATTGCCGAGGCTTCGGGGGTCGCGGGTGCCACGATCAAAATGAGGGGGATGAGGACGAGACCACCGCCGCCGACGATGGCATCAATCAGCCCGGCGATGAAGGATCCCACTGCGAGGAGTGAAAACGCCTCGGCAGAAAGATCGGCTAACACTTTTAGAACTGATCGGGAGTGTTGACCAGCATGTGTGCAACTCGCTCCATGTGTTCCCACATGGCCGCGCGGTGCTCGTCGGGGAGCTGTTCTTTATCGATGGTGGCCATGGCGTTGCCCATGAGTTCCAGCCAGCGGTCGCGGGCGGCCGTGTCGATGCGGAATGGGGCGTGGCGCATCCGCAGGCGCGGGTGGCCGCGGCGAGCGTTGAATTCCGCAGGGCCGCCCCAGTACTGCACCAGGAACCAGCGCAGTCGATCCTCGGCGCCTTCGAAATCCTGTTCCGGGTACATCGGCGCGAGGATATCGTCGGTGCGGACCTGGCGATAGAACTCGTGCACGATGGCGCGGAAGGTCTCTTCGCCAACAGCGTCGTAGAAGCTAGAAGTCATGCCTCCAACCTTATCCGTTCTGTGGAAACCGACGGGGCTAGTTAGGTGCAGCCACGCCCGCCGAAGGGGCGCAGCCCCGGCGATTACTTGCCGGCTGCGTCGAATGCGCGGGCAGCCTTGGCACGTGCCACCCGGTCGCGGCCTTCGGAAAGTACGCGGCGCAGGCCACTCGGGGTGTCCTCCGCCTTCACCAGTTCGGCGATGGCGGAATCCGTTGCGTCGCTGTGATCCCAGGACGGGTAGATGCCCTCCAGGGTGCGCAGCGCCATCTCGGAGTTCAGGGACTTCCACCACTCCACGGCGTGGGCAACGTAATCCGTGCTGAACTGTTGCAACAGGTCGGCGTGGCCGACGTGCACCAGGCCCGCGTTGCGGTGGCGCAGGCTCAGGTTGCTCTGCTGCGGAGCCTCCACGGTGAGGGCACGCCAGACCTGCTGCTTGGTCTGCTCGTCCGGCACGGAGGAACGCGCCTGCAGCGCCAATGCCGCACCGCTGGAGGACTTGTCCTGAGCCTCTTCGGCGGCAATCCGCGCCTCCACCTGATCGGCGTTTTCGCCGGTGGCACGGGCTGCGGCGGTCAGCGCAATGATGATCGCCCAGCGCAGGTCCTGATCCACGTTCAGACCCGGAATCACCTCGGCGGCATCAGCCTCGCCCAGCAGCGCGAGCAGCACGCCCGCCGACTCCGCGGAGTGCACGCAGCCCACGTAGGCGCGAACGAACGCCAGCTGGGCCGGGCCTTCGGTCTCGCGCGCCGCCGCCAGGAAGGCCTTGCGCAGCTGCGCCCAGCCCTCGTCCGCCCAGTCCGGGTCGGCGTAGTTTGCAGCCGCCGTGCGGGCCTGAGCCAGAATCTGCTCCAGCACCGCCAGCTCGGTTTCCTCAGCCGCGCCGCCGGCAACCAGGCCAATGAAATCGCGCGCCCGCATCTGCGCATTGCGCGTCATCTGCCACGCCGCGGACCACACTAGGGCACGCGCCATCGGGTCCGTAATGCGCACGATGTTCGGCTTGCCGCCCTCGGCCCCGCCGCTATCCCCGCCGCCGATCGCCGTCGCCAGGGATCCCTCATCCAGCGCCATGTTGCCGTAGGCCAGGTCATCGTCGTTGACCAGCACCAGATCGCCGGCGGGCACGCCCACCAGCTCCGGAACTTCGGTGCGCTCGCCGGAAATATCCAGCTCCACGCGCTTGGTGCGCTTCAGCACATCCCCCTCAAAGCTGTACACGCCCACGGCAATGCGGTGGGTGCGGGTCTCGCCCGCGCCGGGCTGCGCGCCGGACTGCTCCACCGCAAAGGAGCTGTAAGCCCCGTCGTTTACCTCAAAGACCGGGGTCAGGGTGTTGATGCCCGTCGTGCGCAGCCACTGGTCCGACCAGTCGGAAAGGTCGCGCCCCGAAGCCTTCTCCAGCGCCCCCAGCAGGTCCGCGAACGTCGCGTTATCCCAGGCGTGCGCCGCGAAGTGCGCGCGGATGCCGGCGAAGAACTCCTCCAGCCCCACGTAGGCCGCCAGCTGCTTCAACACGCTGGCACCCTTGGCGTAGGTGATGCCGTCGAAGTTGGCCTCCACCGTCTCGATGTCGCCCGCGTCGGAGAACACCGGGTGGGTGGAGGACAGCTGATCCTGCGCATACGCCCACGCCTTCTCCTTGCTGTTGAACGTCACCCATGCCGTGTCGTACTTCGTGGCCCCAGCCTGGCTCATGGCGGCCGACCAGGTGGCGAAGGATTCGTTCAGCCACAGGTCGTCCCACCACTTCATCGTCACCAGGTCGCCGAACCACATGTGCGCCAGCTCGTGCAGGATCGTATCCGCACGGCGTTCGTACTGGTAGTGGCTGGCTGCGGAGCGGAAGATGTACTCGTCGCGGATCGTCACCGCACCCGCGTTCTCCATGGCACCCATGTTGTATTCGGGGCAGAAGATCTGGTCGTACTTGTAGAACGGGTAGCCGATGCCGAACTTATCTGCGTAGTAGTCAAAGCCCTGCTTGGTCACCTCGAATAGCTCGTCGGCATCCAGGTATTCCGCCAGCGACTGGCGGCAGTACAGCGCCAGCGGTACGCGTATCTCCCCGCTGGTCTGCAGGTTCTTTCCCTTCGCCGCTGCGGACTCGGGGTGCTCGGTGATCGTGCCACGCCACTCGTCGCGCACCACGTGCCACGGGCCGACGCAGAACGCAATGAGGTAGGTCGACAGCAGGTAATCCACGGTCGCACTGTGCTTTTTCTTATTGACGCCCTCAGCCTCCGCCACGGAAACCTCATTGTTCGTCACCACAGTCCACTCGGCGGGCGTGGTGAGCTCAACGTCATAGGTCGCCTTAATGTCCGGCTGGTCGAAGCAGGCGAAGACCCGCTTGGCGTCCGCCGTTTCGAACTGGGTGTACATGTAGGCCTGGTCGTCGCTGGGGTCGAAGAAGCGGTGCAGGCCCTGGCCCGTGGTGGAGTACGGAATCTCGGCCTCCACCAGCAGCTCGTGCTGGCCACTAGACAAGCCTTCGAGCGGAATGCCCGTGGTGGCGTCATAAGTAAAGTCCCCAAGTGCCGCGCCATCGAGCTCCACCCGCGACAGCGAGTCCGCGCGCAGGTCCAGGAAGGTGGACCCGGCGCCGGAGGTGAAGGTAATGCGGGTCAGCGAGCGGAAGTGCTTGTTTTCCGGCTTCTCGCCGCCGGAAAGATCCAGCTGGATGGTGTAGTGAACATCGTTGATGAGGCTGGCGCGGTGCTCGGCCTCGGTACGGGTTAGGTTGATGGAAGTCATGCAGACCACCCTAGTAGCCGCGCCGGACAGGGTTCCCGCGCCATGGCTAGAGTGGGGGACATGACCGATACAAAGAACCAGACCGTAACCATGTTCTTCGACGCCATCTGCCCCTTCGCCTGGGTTACCAGCCGCTGGCTGATGGAGGTCCAGGAGGTCCGCGACGTGGAGGTGAAGTTCCAGCCGATGAGCCTCTCCGTCCTGAACGAGGGGCGTGACCTGGACCCCGCTTACCGCGAGAAGATGGATGCCGCGTGGGCGCCGGCGCGCGTGGCTACCGCGATTTGGCAGCAGCACCCGGAGAAGCTCTCCGCCTGGTACACCGCCCTGGGCACCAAGATCCACAACGAGGAGCGCGCGGATGCAGCCGACCCGCACGGCTACGACGAACTGATCGCCGAGGCTCTGGAAGAGGCCGAGCTGCCCGCCGACCTGGCCAAGGTGGGCCACCTGTCCGCCGACGACGAAGGATCTGTAGACGCGGCTCTGCGCGAATCTCAGGACCAGGCGATCGAGCTGGTGGGCGACGAGGTCGGCACCCCGGTCGTTCAGCTGGGCGACGTGGCCTTCTTTGGGCCGGTCATCACCCGCATCCCACGCGGGGAAGAGGCAGGCAAGCTGTTCGATGCCTCCGTGACCCTGGCGGCGAACCCTCACTTCTTCGAGCTGAAGCGCTCCCGCACCGAAGCGCCGGTCGCGGAGTAAGACATCCGCGGTAGAACACTTGCGGAGTAGCGCCCGCCGGCAGCTGGCAACCGGCTAGACTGGCACCATGCGTATTTACCTAGGTGCAGATCATGCCGGTTTCGAGATGAAGAACGTGATCAAGGATCACTTGACCTCCAAGGGCTTCGAGGTTGTGGACTGTGGCGCCCACACCTACGACGCGAACGACGACTACCCGGCCTTCTGCATCGCAGCGGCCAAGTCCGTGGTGGAGGACGAGGGCTCGCTGGGCATCGTGCTCGGCGGTTCCGGCAACGGCGAGCAGATCGCCGCCAACAAGGTTCCGGGCGCGCGCTGTGCGCTGGCGTGGTCCGTGGAGACCGCGAAGCTGGCCCGTGAACACAACAACGCCCAGCTGATCGGGCTGGGCGGTCGTATGCACTCCGAGGAGGAGGCGCTGGCGATTGTTGACGCTTTCGTCACCCAGCCGTGGTCCGAGGCGGAGCGCCACCAGCGCCGTATCGACATCCTGGCTGAGTACGAGCGCACGGGGGAGGCGCCGGCGCTGCCGGAGAACTAAATAACTACTTCTCCGCGAGATCTGCTCGCGAGAACTACTTCTGCGCGGTGGTGTCCGACGAGGTCGGGGCGCCATCGCGTTTTTGCTGCCATTCCTTGACCACGTTGGAATCCCACAGGGTCAGCCCGTTGTACTTGGCCGCTGGCCGGGGTGCGCGACCGCGGCCTGCATAGCTGGTGAAGGTGCCACGAGCTGTGCCGGAGTACTCAGCGCACTGTGATGCTGTCCAGAGCTCCGTGCCGGTATTTTTGTCGACGATAATTGGTTCCATAAAACTAGAATGTACAGCCCATAGGTAACCCATACAATTAGAGTGGCGCATTTGCTACACCTGCATACCCCCGCAACCATGCAGGTTGTGGGCTATTTTCGCCAACTGTGCTGGGGTGATTTTGCTGGATAGCGGGGTGTATGGTGTAACATCGCACAACGTAACGGAAGCAAGCTTCCAGTGGGAATGTCGTATAGTGGCTAATACCTCAGCCTTCCAAGCTGAAGACGCGGGTTCGATTCCCGTCATTCCCTCCAATCTTTTAAGGCAGTTCCCCCCCCGAGCGCAGGCGAGCGCAACGACGGGGGAGCTGCCGTTTTGTATTTCCCAGCAACCAGCCAGTAAAGTAGCGGGCGCAACGTCCCTTCGGGGCATGCAAAGATCGGGATATGGCGCAGTTTGGTAGCGCACTCGCTTTGGGAGCGAGGGGTCGCAGGTTCAAATCCTGTTATCCCGACATTTTTTATTTTCACTCTTTTCTTTGTGACGCCACCCTGCGGTTCGTCGCATTGAAAAGGTGAAATGGGGGTTCGCAGTCCGGATCGGTGAGGGATTCGGCGATCCGCTTAGTGGCCAGGGGGCCTGAAAACCACACCCCAGCGTGATGCGCCTGGCGATGGTTCTATAAAATTGAGCACCGACCGTAAAAAGCGCTGCGAGATAAACGAGAGACCGCGGTGCCAAAGAAGCTATTAATACACAGGAGTGTGCATTCGTGAAGAGCTCTGTAGAAAAGCTGAGCGCCACCCGCACCAAGCTGACGATTGAGGTTCCATTCGAGGAGCTTAAGCCAGAGTTCGACAAGGCCTACGCAACCCTCGCGCAGCAGGTAAACATGCCGGGCTTCCGCAAGGGCAAGGTTCCGGCGAAGATTCTGGAAGCTCGCCTGGGCCGTGGCGTTGTCCTGGATCAGGTCATCAACGAGATGCTGCCTTCTCGTTACAGCCAGGCTGTCGAGGAGAACGACGTGAAGGCCCTGGGCCAGCCGGAGATCGAGATCTCCGAGCTGGAGGACGGCAAGCACATCACCTTCACCGCCGAGGTCGACGTTCGCCCGGAGATCGAGGTTCCGGACTTCTCCGCCATCTCCGTTGAGGTTGCACCGCTGAAGGCCGACGACGAGGCCATCGACGCGGAGCTGAAGAACCTGCAGGCTCGCTTCGGCACCCTGAAGCCGGCTGACCGCGCAGTGAAGAAGGGCGACTTCGTCTCCATCGACCTGTCCGCCACCATCGACGGCGAGACTGTCGACGAGGCCACCACCGAGGGCCTGTCCCACGAGGTCGGCAACGATTCCCTGATCGAGGGCCTGGATGATGCGCTGGTCGGCATGAAGGAGGGCGAGGAGTCCACCTTCACCTCCAAGCTGGTTGCCGGTGAGCACGCTGACGAAGAGGCTGAGGTTACCGTCAAGCTCGGTTCCGTCAAGGAGCGCGAGCTGCCGGAGCTGGACGACGACTTCGCGCAGCTGGCCAGCGAGTTCGACACCCTGGACGAGCTGAAGGAGTCCCTGAAGGGTCAGGTCGAGCAGCAGCTGAAGAACACCCAGGCCGGCGAGATCCGCGACAAGGTTCTGGCCGAGGCCCTGGAGCAGACCGAGTTTGAGCTGCCGGAGGGTGTTGTTAAGGAGCAGGTCGACGCTCAGATCCAGCAGATCATCCAACAGTTCGGCGGCGACGAGAAGGTCTTCGAGTCCATGCTGGCTGCCCAGGACATGACTCGCGAGAAGTTCGAAGAGGATGCACGCAGCTCCGCTGAGGATTCCGTGCGCACCCAGCTGTTCCTGGACGCAGTTGCGGACAAGGAGCAGCCGGAGGTTTCCCAGGAAGAGCTGATGGATCACATCGCCTTCACTGCAAACCAGTACGGCATGGACCCGAACCAGTTCATCATGCAGCTGCAGCAGGCCGGCCAGCTGGGCAGCCTGTTCGCTGACGTCCGTCGCGGCAAGGCTCTGGCGCTGAACATCGCCCGTACCTCCGTGAAGGACACCGACGGTGCGGACGTTGACCCGAAGGAGTACTTCGGCGACGTTGAGGCTGAGGGCGACAAGGCAGACAAGGCCGAGGCTGACAAGGCGGATAAGGCTGAGGAGAAGCCGAAGAAGGCTCCGGCGAAGAAGTCGACCGCTAAGAAGAGCACGGCTAAGAAGTCCACTGCGAAGAAGAGCACGGCGAAGAAGTCGACTGCCAAGAAGAGCACGGCTAAGAAGTCCACCGCTAAGAAGTCGACCGCCAAGAAGTCGACCGCCAAGAAGGCTACGAAGTCTACGGCGAAGAAGTCCACTGCCAAGAAGGCAGCGGAGAAGAAGGAAGACTAAGAGTTTTCCCTGACCGCCGGGACCTCTACTCGAGGTTCTGGCGGTTTTCTTTTTGCCCCGTCCGCCATGCCTTACTCCGGCTCGCTGTCATACCGTGTGCTTACACACTGGACGCTGCCACCCCGTACGGCTACCAAGCCGTGCGCTGACAGCGAACAACCCCACCGGAAGGCACGCTTTGCCGACGGGTGTGACTAGGCTGGGGCGCATACAAAAGTGAACTTTCGTAAAACTTTCGGCAAGGAGCGAAGTTGAGTTCGGAAACCCCAAACCATAGAGACTCAGTCTACGAGCGCCTGCTGCGCGAGCGAATCATCTTCCTGGGCAGCCAGGTGGACGACGAGATCGCCAACGAGCTGTGCGCCCAGATTCTGCTGCTGTCCGCAGAGGATCCGACGCGCGACATCAGCCTGTACATCAACTCTCCCGGCGGCTCCGTCACCGCGGGTATGGCGATCTACGACACGATGAAGTACGCGCCGTGCGACATCGCTACCTACGGAATGGGCCTGGCGGCGTCCATGGGCCAGTTCCTGCTTTCCGCAGGCACAAAGGGTAAGCGCTACGCCCTGCCGCACGCCCGCATCATGATGCATCAGCCGTCCGCAGGCGTGGGCGGCACCGCCGCCGACATCGCCATCCAGGCAGAGCAGTTCGCCTACACCAAGCGGGAAATGGCGGAGCTGATCGCGGAGTTCACCGGCCAGACCGTTGAGCAGATCACCAAGGATTCCGACCGCGACCGTTGGTTCACTGCCCAGCAGGCCAAGGAATACGGTTTCGTCGACCACGTCATCACCTCTGCGAAGGAGAGCTAAGACATGTCAGAGATGCAGATGCCAGAAATGCGATACATCCTGCCGTCGTTCGTGGAGCACTCCAGCTACGGCGCGAAGGAATCCAACCCGTACAACAAGCTGTTCGAGGAGCGCATCATCTTCCTGGGGACCCAGGTGGACGACGCTTCCGCCAACGACATCATGGCGCAGCTGCTCGTGCTGGAGGGGCTGGACCCGGACCGGGACATCACGATGTACATCAACTCTCCCGGCGGTTCCTTCACCAGCCTGATGGCGATCTACGACACGATGCAGTACGTCCGCCCGGACGTGCAGACCGTCTGCCTCGGCCAGGCCGCCAGCGCCGCCGCCGTGCTGCTGGCCGCCGGCACCCCGGGCAAGCGCGCAGCTCTGCCGAACGCCCGCGTGCTGATCCACCAGCCCGCCACCGGCGGTGTGCAGGGCCAGGTTTCCGACCTGGAGATCCAGGCCAAGGAGATCGAGCGTATGCGCAAGCTGATGGAGGAGACCCTGGCACGCCACACCGGCAAGTCCGCCGAGCAGGTACGCATCGACACCGACCGTGACAAGATCCTGACGGCCGAGGAGGCCAAGGAGTACGGCATCGTCGACCAGGTCTTCGACTACCGCAAGCTGTCGGCGCAGAAGTAGCACCCGGCAAACTCTAGCGACCCGCGGGGCTTTCAGCTTCCGCGGGGTTTTTGGTGTGGCGCAGTAGAATTGAAGGCCTACGAGGGTGCTAATCTAGCTGTCCCGCAAGTTACCCGATCCAAGAAAGCCTGATGTCCCGCATGCCTGAAAGCGCAGAGCTCCTGAAGTGCTCCTTCTGTGGAAAGAGCCAGAAGCAGGTCCGCAAGCTGATTGCCGGCCCTGGTGTTTACATTTGCGACGAATGCATCGAGCTTTGTAACGAGATCATCGAAGAGGAGCTGCTGGCGGTCGATCCCGCGGAGAGCTCGGCGAAGCTGCCGAAGCCCGCGGCCATCGCCGAGTTCCTGGATAGCTACGTGATCGGCCAGGACGAGGCCAAGCGCACCCTGGCCGTCGCCGTGTACAACCACTACAAGCGCATCCAGGTCGAGGAGTCGAACGCCGCCGCCCGCCGCTCCGACGACGAGGTGGAGCTGGCGAAGTCCAACATTCTGATGCTGGGGCCGACCGGTTCGGGCAAGACCTATCTGGCGCAGTCGCTCGCCCGGATGCTCGATGTGCCTTTCGCCATTGCTGACGCCACCAGTTTGACCGAAGCCGGCTACGTCGGTGAAGACGTAGAGAACATCCTGCTGAAGCTTCTCCAGGCCGCCGACTTCGACGTGGCGAAGGCCCAGCGCGGCATTATCTACGTCGATGAGGTGGACAAGATCTCCCGCAAGTCGGAGAACCCGTCTATCACCCGCGACGTGTCCGGCGAGGGCGTGCAGCAGGCTCTGCTGAAGATCTTGGAAGGCACCGTTGCCGCCGTTCCGCCGCAGGGCGGCCGCAAGCACCCGAACCAGGAGTTCATCCAGTTCGACACGAAGAACGTTCTGTTTATCGTGGCGGGCGCGTTCTCCGGGTTGGAGAAGGTCATTTCCGAGCGCCGCGGCAAGAAGGGGCTGGGCTTCGGCGCGGAGATCAGCGCGAAGTCCGAGGAGGATCCGAACCCGTTCCAGTTCGTGGAGCCGGAGGACCTGGTGAAGTTCGGCCTGATCCCCGAGCTGATCGGCCGCCTGCCGGTGCTGACCCACGTCGGCCACCTGGACGAGGACGCCCTCGTGCGCGTACTCACCGAGCCGAAGAACTCCCTGGTGCGCCAGTACCAGCGCCTGTTCGACATGGACGGCGTGCGCCTGACCTTCGAGGACGAGGCGCTGCGAGAGATTGCCCAGAAGGCACTGGCCCGCGAGACCGGCGCCCGCGGCCTGCGGTCCATCATGGAAACCCTGCTGCTGCCGACCATGTTCGCCATCCCTGAAGATGAGGAAACCGGCGAGGTCATCATCACCGGCGCATGCGCCCGCGGGGAGGCGGAACCGACCCTGCTGACCCACGAAGAGGTCGCCAAGCGGGATAAGAAGAGCGCCTAGTCGTGATATAGGTCCGATGGCGCCGAGGGGGCGTCATCAACCTCTTCATCCTCATGCCGTGCGTGGTTGTAGAGCGACGCGGCGACCGAGGTACCAATCACCGAAGAATGCGAAGCGTGGGTGTACGACGCGCCCTGGTTGGTGGGCATCGTGGTGGTGAGGAAGGCGATGACCGCATCGCACGTCAGGGTCCGCAGGCCATCCTCGTTTTCGGGGGTGCTGGAATCCATGCCGTACAGGGCATGGAACGTTGGGCCCTGGGTGACGGCGAAGGAGCACAGCGCGGTGATGAGTGCATAGGTATCCTCCGCGGAGACGCCGCTGCGAAAGGCGCCAATATCGTGGCCGCGCATTAGCACGCGATCCAGGTGCAGCACCACCGGGGAATCCTCTAAAACGCCTACGCGGTGGACGAGCTCCGGATCGCCCAGCAGATTCTCCGCCACAATCAGGCGCACTGCGTCCGGGTGGGTGGCAAAGCGCGTGTAGGTGGCGGCGACGAGCTTGCGCATCTCGCGGACAGGGGAGCTTTCCATCTCCGGGTTGTCATAACCATTTAGCGGCACGGGCCAGATGGAGGAGTGGGCATAACGCAGCGCTTCCTCGTACAGGCGAGCCGGGGAATCCAGCAGCTCGCAGTTCTGCGGCAGGCGTGCGGCCTGGGTGATCGCGGCCAGGTGTTCAGGAGTGAATGCGGCACCGACCCGGATGGCGATGGTCACGGCGGTGTTCATGGCCTGGATGTACTGCTGTTCGCCGAGGCCATACCAGGCCGCAGAGGCGGGAAGGTGGGGCTTATTCTGCACCAATTCAGTTTATCTATGAAGGGGCTGAGCCTGCAGCGATGTGCAGTTAATCCAGGCTCGTGCGGGGGTGGTTTGATGTGCGAATGCAGTGAGAGTGCAGGGTGTCGGGCAGGTTATTACAGTAGGGAGAGGATTTAAGAAAACTCTCACCAACGCATTGCTTAAGGAGCCCCGCGTGACCACCAACAACCAGAATGCCGTTACCGTCACCGTCACGGGTGCCGGCGGCCAGATCGGCTACTCCCTGCTGTTCCGCATCGCCAAGGGGGAGGTCTTCGGCGACCGCGTAGTGAACCTGCGCCTGTTGGAGACCGAGCAGGGCCTGCAGGCCGCCCGCGGCGTGGCCCTGGAGCTGGCCGACTGCGCCTTCCCGCTGCTGGGGGAGGTCACCATCACCGCCGAACTCGACGAGGGCTTCAAGGATGCCAACGCAGTCTTCCTGGTGGGCGCCAAGCCCCGCCAGAAGGGTGAGGAGCGCGCAGACCTGCTGGCCGCCAACGGCAAGATCTTCGGCCCGCAGGGCAAGGCGATCGCCGAGCACGCCGCCGATGACGTCCGCGTGATTGTCGTCGGCAACCCGGCCAACACCAACGCGGCGATCGTTGCGGCCCACGCAGAGGGCCTCGACCCGCGCCGCGTTACCGCCCTGACCCGCCTGGATCACAACCGTGGCCTGGCGCAGGTGGCGGACAAGCTGGGCGTGGCAGTGCGCGACCTGAAAAATATGACCGTCTGGGGCAACCACTCCGCCTCCCAGTTCCCGGACGTTACGGAGCTGACGCTGAACGGTGAGAAGGTCGCCGACAAGCTAGATGCGGCGTGGGTAAACGATGAGTTCATCCCGCGCGTAGCCAAGCGCGGCGCGGAGATCATCGAGGTCCGCGGGCGCTCCTCGGCAGCCTCCGCGGCAAGCGGCGCGCTGGACCACATGCGCGACTGGGTGAACGGCACCGCCGAGGGCGACTGGGTTTCCGTCGCACTGCCTTCCGACGGCTCCTACGGAATCCCGGAGGGTCTGGTCTTCTCCTTCCCCTGCCGCTCTGTTAACGGCGAGTGGGAGATCGTGCAGGGCCTGGAGATCAGCCCGGCGCAGCAGGAGCGCATCGATGCAAACATCAAGGAGCTGCAGGAGGAAAAGGCCGCTGTCGTGGAGGCTGGCCTGCTGTAGTTTCCTGCAGTTCTCGGTAGTTTTTCTGTAGTTTCCTAAGGATAAACTTTTTTCTGCATATCGCCACCCGGCCGCCTGGTCGGGTGGTTTTATGTTAGGCATGACGAATCCCACTGACACCACAGCCCCTATCCACTCCCAACCACTCCAGCACTCGCTTTTCAGCCAGCTCATCGCCCGCGCCGGGTGGCTGTTGCCCGCGATCCCCGAGCCGGTTCTGCGCATCTTCGGCTCCCGCACTAACTCCGACGGCGAACGACTGGATTCCGACGTGCGCGCCTCCAGCCTGGTCACCGACCTGATGCACCCGGCGGACTATTCCCAGCAGCCCGTCGAAGCCACCCGCGCGGTTGTGGAGGACGCCGCGTACATGGCCGGCGGACACGTCACCCAGGTCGGCTCCGTGGTGGAGGAGCGGATCCGGGGCGTGCGCGTACGCCACTACCGTCCCACCGGGGCGGTCTCGCCGGACGAGGACCTGCCCACCCTGGTGTACTTCCACGGCGGCGGCTGGGTGGTTGGTTCCCTCGACTCGCACGATTCCACCTGCCGCTGGCTGTGCGAAGCCGCCCGCGTAGCCGTGCTCTCCGTGGACTACCGCCTGGCCCCGGAGCATCCTTTCCCCGCCGCGCCGGACGACTGCTGTGACGTGGTTGATGCGGCCATGGCGGGCGAGGTTAAGGGCGTCAATAAGAATAGGGTGGCCGTCGGCGGCGATTCCGCGGGAGGCAACCTGGCCGCCGTGGTGTGCCTGCGCCGTAAGCGCGAAGGCCAGGAACAGCCGCGTGCGCAGCTGCTGTTTGTGCCGGTCACGGATCTTTCCAGGCTGGATACGCCCAGCCACAAGGAGTTCTCCAAGGGCTACTTCCTGACCCAGGCGCACATGCAGTGGTATCGCGACCAGTACCTCACCGACGACGTGCAGCGGCTGGACCCGGACGTTTCACCCCTGCTCGCCGACGACGTCAGCGGGGTGGCTCCGGCCTATGTCGCCGTCGCCGGGTTCGATCCGCTGCGCGACGAGGGCACGGCCTATGCCGAGAAGCTGCGGGAGGCAGGTGTGCCCGTTTCTTTCCGACGCCACCCCGGCCTGATCCACCCCTTCGTGAATTCTTCGGGCGTGTGGCGTAATTCCGGGCGGGCGTTGGACGAGGCTGCCGGTGTGTTGCGGGCGGCGCTCGAGATGTAAACGCTCAGTGGGTGAGCGGGTGGTAGGCGGGGTGTATGCCCTGTCCGGGCCGTCTACTAGACTTGGCAGACGTGAGTGACTCCAGTTCTAAGGCAAATGGCTCTAACCCGATTGGTGCCGACCGTTCGGCACAGCTACCCGCGGCATGGAATCCCGCCGCAGTAGAGGAAACCCTCTACCAGGGATGGGTGGACTCCGGCTACTTTAAGGCCGATCCTTCCAGCGACAAGCCGCCCTTCAGCATTGTGCTGCCGCCGCCGAACGTGACCGGCCAGCTGCACATGGGCCACGCGCTGGACCACACGCTGATGGATGCGATGGCCCGCCGCAAGCGCATGCAGGGCTTCGAGGTTCTGTGGCTGCCCGGCTCCGACCACGCGGGTATCGCGACCCAGACGAAGGTCGAGGCCAGCCTGAAGGAAACCGAGGGCAAGGACCGCTTCGACTACGGCCGCGAGGCCTTCGTGGAGAAGGTCTGGGAGTGGAAGGACCAGTACGGTGGCGTGATCCAGCGCCAGATGCGCGCCATCGGTGATTCCGTGGATTGGTCGCGCGAGCGCTTTACCCTGGACGATGGCCTGTCTCGCGCCGTGCAGACGATGTTCAAGGAGCTTTTTGACGCCGGCCTGATCTACCGCGCGAATCGCATGGTGAACTGGTCCCCGGTGCTGCAGACTGCGATCTCCGACATCGAGGTTGTGTACTCCGACGACGAGGGCGAGCTGGTGAGCATCCGCTATGGCTCGCTGGACGATTCCGAGCCGCACGTGGTCGTGGCCACCACGCGCGTGGAGACGATGCTGGGCGACGTGGCCGTTGCCGTGCACCCGGAGGACGAGCGCTACGCGGACCTGGTGGGCAAGACCCTGCCGCACCCGTTCCTGCCGGACCGCCAGATGATTGTGGTGGCCGACGACTACGTGGACCCGGAGTTCGGTACCGGTGCGGTGAAGATCACGCCGGCGCACGACCCGAACGACTTTGCGATGGGCCAGCGCCACGACCTGCCGATGCCGGTGATCATGGACGAGACCGGCCACATTGCGAACACCGGCACCGAGTTCGACGGCCTGGAGCGCTACGAGGCGCGCGAGAAGATCCGCCTGGCGCTGGAGGAGCAGGGGCGCATCGTGGCCCGCAAATTCCCCTACGTGCACAGCGTGGGCCACTCCGAGCGTTCCAAGGAGGCCGTGGAGCCGCGCCTGTCCGAGCAGTGGTTCGTCAAGGTCGAAGAGCTGGCGAAGATGTCTGGCGATGCGATCCGCTCCGGCGACTCGGTGATCCACCCGTCCTCCCAGGAGCCGCGCTGGTTCGACTGGGTGGACGACATGCACGATTGGTGCATTTCCCGTCAGCTGTGGTGGGGCCACCGCATTCCAATTTGGTACGGCCCGAACGGCGAGATCGTGTGCTGCGGACCGGACGATGAAGCCCCGACGGGCGAGGGGTGGCGCCAGGACGAGGACGTGCTGGACACCTGGTTCAGCTCCGCCCTGTGGCCGTTCTCCACGATGGGCTGGCCGGAGAAGACCCCGGATCTGGAGAAGTTCTACCCAACAAGTGTGCTGGTGACGGGCTACGACATTCTGTTCTTCTGGGTCGCCCGCATGATGATGTTCGCCACCTTCGCCTCCAAGCACACCCCTGAGGTGCTGGGCGCCGGCAAGGACGGCCGCCCGCAAATTCCGTTCAAGGACATCTTCCTGCACGGCCTGGTGCGCGACGAGCACGGCCGCAAGATGTCGAAGTCCCTGGGCAACGGCATCGACCCGATGGACTGGGTGCGCGACTACGGTGCGGATGCACTGCGCTTCACCCTGGCGCGCGGCGCCAACCCAGGCTCCGACCTGCCGGTGGGTGAGGATGCCGCTCAGTCCTCCCGTAACTTCGCCACCAAGCTGTATAACGCCACCAAGTTCGCCCTGATGAACGGCGCGCGTGTGGGCGAACTGCCCGCCCGCGAGACCTTGACGGATGCCGACCGCTGGATCCTGGATCGCCTGGAAGAGGTTCGCCAGCTGGTAGACGACGCGCTGGACCGCTACGAGTTCTCCCTGGCAAACGAGAATCTGTACCGCTTCGCCTGGGGCGAATTCTGCGACTGGTACCTGGAGATCGCCAAGGTGCAGATCCCGCGTGACTGGGACAGTGCCACGGAGGCACAGGTCCAGCGGGGCATCAGCACCCAGATCGTGCTGGGCCGCGTGCTGGACGCAGTGCTGCGCCTGCTGCACCCGGCCATGCCCTTCGTGACTGAGACGCTGTGGAAGGCGCTGACCGATGGGGAAGAGGGCTACTCCGACTCCCTGGTCACCGCCGAGTGGCCGACTGCAGACCTCACCAACGGTGGGGTGCAGACCGATGCCGATGCGGTACGCCGCATGGCGGACGTGGACAAGCTGGTCACCGAGCTGCGTCGCTTCCGCAGCGACCAGGGTGTAAAGCCCTCCCAGAAGGTGCCCGCCGCCCTGGACTTCGCCGCCGCTGACCTGGCCGACTTCGAGGAGGCCGTGCGCTCCCTGGTGCGCCTGGAAACCCCGGAGGAAGACTTCGCGGAGACCGCTTCCATCGAGGTGCGCCTGTCCCAGGCCACGATCGCCGTGCAGCTGGATACCTCCGGCACCGTCGACGTTGCCGCGGAGCGCAAGCGCCTGGAGAAGGACCTCGCGGCAGCTCAGAAGGAGTTGGATAACGCGGCGAAGAAGCTGGGCAACGAAAACTTCCTGTCCAAGGCTCCGGAGAAGGTCGTCGAGGGAATCCGCGAGCGCCAGCGCGTCGCACAGGAAGAGTTCGAGCGCATCACTGCCCGCCTGGAAGGCCTGCCAAAGGCATGACCGACGACAAGTTCACCGACGACAAGGTCGGGGATAGCTACCCGGAAGAGGTCACGCTCGACGATGCAGGCCTAGCCCTGCCTATCGACGGTGTGGGGGCGGACGAGGCCGAGGTGGCGTCAGTAAAAGAACGCCCCATTACGCCCGAAGACCTGGCCGCGCTGGCGGAGGTCGACGCGGAGCTGAACCAGCGCTGGCCGGAGACGAAGATCGACCCGACGCTCGAGCGCGTCGAGATGCTGATGGATCTGCTCGGCCACCCGGAGCGCGCCTTCCCGGTGATTCACGTGGCGGGCACCAACGGCAAGACCTCCGTGGTGCGGATGATCGAATCGCTGATGCGCGCATTCCACCGTCGCACCGGGCGGACAACCAGCCCGCACCTGCAGATCGTCACCGAACGCATCGCCATCGACGGCAAGCCGCTGCACCCACGCGACTACGTGGATACGTGGCGCGACATCCAGCCGATGGTGGAGATGGTGGACGCGAAAAGCCAGGCCGAAGGCGGCCCGCAGATGAGCAAGTTCGAGGTGCTGGTGGCCATGGCCTACGCGGCCTTCGCCGACGCGCCGGTGGACGTGGCCGTGGTGGAAACCGGAATGGGTGGGCGCTGGGATGCGACGAACGTGGTGAACTCCGACGTTGCCGTGATCACCCCGATCGGGCTGGATCACACGGACTACCTCGGCGACACGCTAGAGGAAATCGCAGGCGAGAAGGCGGGCATCATCAAGGCCCGCTGGGATGCCGACGATCTGCTCACCCCGCCGGACAACGTGACGATCGTCGCCGAGCAAGAGCCGGCGGCCATGCGAGTGCTGCTGGAAGAGGCCGTTGCGAAGGATTCCGCCGTCGCCCGCGCCGCGAGCGAGTTCGGTGTGGTCTCCAGCCAGATCGCCGTCGGTGGGCAGACCGTGACCATCCGCGGCCTGGCTGGCGAGTACTCGGATATTTTCCTGCCGCTTTCCGGGGAGCACCAGGCGCGCAACGCCGCCGTGGCACTGGCTGCCGTGGAGGCGTTCTTCGGTGCCGGAGCCGAGCGGCAGCTGGACGTGGACACGGTGCGGGAGGGCTTCGCCTCCGTCGCCTCGCCCGGCCGCCTGGAGCGCGTGCGCTCCACCCCGAGTGTGTTTATCGACGCCTCGCACAACCCCCACGGGGCGAAGGCCCTGGCTGCGGCCATCGACCGCGACTTCGAGTTCCGTCGGCTGGTCGGCGTGGTCGGAGTGCTGGGGGACAAGGATGCCCGCGGCATCCTGGCCGCCCTGGAGCCGGTGATGGACGAGGTCGTGGTGACAGAGGTGAATTCCCCGCGCGCCCTTCCGGTCGACGTGCTGGCCGAGTACGCGCGGGATGCCTTCGGCGAGGAGCGCGTGCACGTGGCCGCGAACCTGCCGAGTGCCGTGGAGGTCGCCACCCAACTGGCCGAGGACGACGAGGACGGCGTGCTGTCCGGCGCTGGCGTGCTGATCACCGGCTCGGTGGTGACGGCCGGGGAGGCTCGCACGCTGTTCGGCAAGGAACCGGCGTAGGCAGTCAGCACAGGCGCCGGGGCACTCGCCGGCGCCAGGAAAATTTTTAAACGGAAGATCTACCAAGGAGCTGCAGAATCGTGGCACAGAACCCGCACAACCGCAGTAAGGCTGGCGAGGACAGTGGGCAGAACGAGTACGGCCCGCTAGGTCCCGGCCAGGCCCCGGCCAACGACCCGCTGAAGGGGCTGCGCGGTGTGATGGCCGGAACGCACATCATGGAAGCCATCGTGATCCTGCTGGTGCTGACCGTCATCACCCGAGTGGACGCCGGTTCCGCCGCCACGACCTTCAACTTGGTTTACGTGATCGGCCTGGGGGTTGCGATGATCGTCGCTGCCTTCCTGCAGAAGGCCAAGTGGGCTGACTGGTTGAACATTGCCCTGCAGGTGCTGGCCGTCGCGGGCTTCATCGTGCACCCGGCGATGGGTGCGATGGGCGTGATCTTCGCTCTGTGCTGGTGGTACATCTACCACCTTCGCTCGAACCTGATGCGCCGCATGGAGCGCGGCCTGCTGCCCTCCCAGCACCTCGATGAGGAAGGTAACGTGCGGCGCCCGGCTACCCCCGCTGACTAGTCTTTATGACGCCACATTTGCACCACCTTTAACATCGGTAACACTCACCTGGGAATACCCTTAAATAGGGGTAAGTCTCCCGCTACCCCCGAATGTGGTTTATTATCCGGTGCATGACGTTAACGCGCCGTGCATTTTTCCGTTCTTCCACCGCTTTGGGAGCCGCCGTTGGTGGCTCCCTCCTCTTCGCCAACCGCAACAACATGGGGGTCTTCTCCTCCGCCGACGACGCACTCCCCGGTGCAGATCCCGCCGGAGCCGCCGGCGCACCGACCCCTGCCGAGCAAGAGGGCTTCACCGGGACGGGAATCGGCGTCAACCAAAAGGGCGAGCTACCCGGAGGCACCGGGTACCTCACGGTCACCTTTGCGCCCGCAGCGACCGAGGCAACGCAGGCGACCCTGCGCTTCGAGTTCCAGGACGGCCGCACCGAGGATCGCGTGGTCCAGCCCGAGGCGCACGACCGCGAGGGCGATGATTCCGCACTGAAGTCCGAACCCGTAGAGCTGCCCGAGGGTGCCACGGCCGTCTGGCTGCCCGGCGAGGTTAACGACCCGGCGACGCGCCTGTTCCTCCACATTGTAGAGGCTCCGAAGGGGCAGGAAGAACAGATCTTCGGCGCGGGCATTGCACCCTACGCTGCACCGATGGGACTGCCCTCCAACCCGGCTGAACTGCAAAGCAGCCTGGAGACCGGAGCTGCTGGCTTGGCCGGCTCCCTGGCGCTGGCGGGCACCATCGCCGGAATCCTGCAGTCTAGTGGCCTGGCCAATCCGGGTGCTCCGGCTCCGGGTGGCGGCGCTGGCATCGGTGGTGCGAACGTGATCAACGGCCTGCGCGTGGTGTCCCGCCGCGAGTGGGGTGCCAATGAGTCGCTGATGGGGTGGACTCCCCGCTTCACCCGCGCGCAGCTCATTACTGTGCACCACACGGCGATAGCCACTCCAGTTAACGGTGACTATGCCGCGAACGTCCGCAGCATCTACGCCTTCCACGCCTCTTCGGCGAATGGCGGTCGCGGATGGGGCGACATCGGCTACCACCTACTGATCGCCCCGGACGGCACGGTGTTCCAGGGGCGCACCACCGGCACGGATGGCCAGGCGGTATTCCAATCCGGCAGCCTGGGTGCATCCCCTATGTCCGTCACCGCAGGTCACGTGTACAACGCGAACGACGGCAACATCGGTGTGTGCCTGCTGGGTAACTTCATGCAGCAGGCTCCTACCCCCGCCGCGATCAACTCCCTGGTGCGCGTTCTTGGCCACCTGTGCCGTGGGCTGGGCCTGGACCCGCGCGGCCACGTGCGCTACGTGAACAACGCGGCCCGCCTGAACCTTACCCGCCGCACGATCACCGGCCACCGCGACTGGGGCGACGTCTCCACCGCGACCGCGTGCCCGGGTGACCGCGCCTACGCGCTGATGAATCAGGTGCGCAGCCGCGTGTAGCGCTGGGGTGTCGCGGCGCTGTGGTGCCGTGACGCCACGTGTAGAATCACTGGCATGACTGAACGCACTCTTATTCTGATCAAGCCCGACGGTGTTAAGAACGGCCACGTGGGCGAAATTATCTCCCGCATCGAAAAGAAGGGTCTGAAGCTCGTGGAGCTGGACCTGCGTACCGCTGACCGCGAGACCGCGGAAAAGCACTACGCTGAGCACTCCGACAAGCCTTTCTTCGGCGAGCTGGTGGACTTCATCACCTCCGCTCCGCTGGTTGCCGGCATCGTTGAGGGCGAGTCCGCTATCGCCGCTTGGCGTCAGCTGGCCGGTGGCACCCACCCGGTGGAGAAGGCCACCCCGGGCACCATCCGCGGCGACTTCGCCCTGACCGTCGGCGAGAACGTTGTCCACGGCTCCGACTCCCCGGAGTCCGCTGAGCGCGAGATCGGCATTTGGTTCCCGAACCTGTAAATAGTTAGACAAATTAACCGCGGGCGCAGCGCGTCCGCGGTTTTTGCGTATCTGGGGGCTTATGTCCGGGGCTTAAGGCTTAGCCGCCGTGGCGTTCCTGGAAGTCCTGCGAGCCTTCCTCAGTCAGCGTGACCCATTTCCGCGCCCCATCGGCAGAGCGTAGCTCTCGAATCTTCACGGCCTTGCCTTGTTGGACCAGTTTGTCCAGCGCCTCGTTCACGCTGTGAGCGGTCCAGCCGTAGTGCGACAGATCCTCCTTCAGGGCGTCGCTCAGAATTTGCAGGCCGCCCGGCACGCAGCGGCGGCAGTAGAGGAAGGCCTGCAGCCACTCAGTGGGGTTCTTAATCTCCATATCCTGTTGTAGCTTCTTCGGGTCGGTGTAGCGGGCGGGGCGCCAGGCGTCAAAAGTAATGACCCAGTACATCAAGCCCGCGGTGATCAGGGCGGCAATAGCGGCGAAGCCCCACCTGCCCTGGCCACTAAACATGCTTGCGGCCTGCGATAGGCCGAAGACGAGTGCTAGCACCAGCACCAGGCGGCCTTCTTCTTTCCAGCTGAAGGGAGTACGGGCGGCTTCGGCGTCTGTCTTCATGGGGGAGTAGGTGTTGCCGCGCACGCCGCTCCGCCGCAGGTAGCGCCACCACACGACGCAGGCCAGGATGGCGGTGGCGAGGATCCCCAGCGCCGGCAACGGCCCAGTAACCGGTGCACAGAGGATGAACATCGTCAGCGCGAGAATCAGTGAAACCACGAACTGCGCGGCCTTGCTGGGGCGCATGCCGTTCTGGACATCGGTGAGCACTGTCCGGTCGAAGGCGACGGAGGGGCGGGAGGGGTTGGGCATAGCGTTCAGCGTAACAGCCGGGCGCTTTAGCGCAGGGTTGTCGGATGGGTTGTCGGATGGATGCGTGGCGATATGAGACAATGGGGGACAGATCGGATGCCCACAACGACGATGCGGCATGGCGATCAGGAAAACTTTGAAGACTTTAAAAGGAGATTTCGTGGCGACTATCAGCCCGGAAATTGCAGCTCAGGCTGCGAAAATTGATCGAGAGAGTGTGGGGGAGAAGGTTCGCGTCCACACCGTTGCCAAGCAGTTGGGGATCCGCGCGACGGACTTCCTGGGCATTCTGGCGGACCACGGCATTGAGGGGAAGAAGACGGCCTCGTCGCTGACTCAGGCACAGGTCTTTTCTGTTTTGGACGCCCTCAGTGCCAACTCTGAGCCGTCTCAGGCAGACGAGAAGCCTGCGAAGAAGGCTACTAAGAAGACTGCCAAAAAGACTGCGAAGAAGCAGACGAAGAAGGCTGCCAAGAAGACTGCGAAGAAGTCTGTCGAGCCTGCAGAGGAAAAGCCCGCCGAGCAGAACGAAAAGGTGGAGCAGACTGCGGAGGAGGCCGCTGAGAAACCAGAACAGAAGCCGACCACGCGAACTGCTAAGCGCTCTGCGAAGAAGACGGCGAAGCGCGTCGTAAAGAAGTCTGCCAAGAAGGCCGATAAGGCCGATAAAGAAGGGCAAGCAGAACAGGCGGAGCACGCTGAGGAGACAGAGCAGAAGCCGGATCAGACTGAAGCGCAGGTAGCGAAGCCGCAGGAGGAGAAGGCTCAGGAAGAGAACTCTATACCGAAGCCGGTGCGCCGCCGCCGAGTCCGCCGAGTCGTGCGCCGCGTGGGAAGTGCGCGCCGGGCGGAGGAGCGGGCGTCACAAGAAAAGGGCGGACGCAACAACGACCGCGGTGACGTACCGGAAGAGACCCCCGCGAAGAATGTCGCGCCCGAGGATCTGCACCCGGCCGAGCGCGCCACCGAAGATCTGGTGGACGAGCCGGTGAAGATGAAGGGCTCCACCCGCCTCGAATCGCAGCGCCGCTGGCGGGCGAAGAACCGCGACAAGAACTACAAGGCCATCACCCGCGCCGAATTCCTGGCGCGCCGCGAGTCCGTGGAACGCACGATGATCGTCCGCGACTCGGAGCGCACCGACCACAAGGGCATGATGACGCAGGTCGGCGTGGTGGAAGATGGCCAGCTGGTCGAGCACTTCGTGGCGGATGCGACGCACCAGTCGCTGATCGGCAACGTGTACCTGGGTCGCGTGCAAAACGTGCTGGGCAGCATGGAGGCAGCCTTCGTGGACATCGGCACGGGCCGCAACGCCGTGCTGTACGCAGGCGAGATGGACTGGCGTTCGCCGCACTTGCACTCCAAGAACCGCAAGATCGACCAGGCGCTGCGCCCGGGCGACCAGATCCTGGTGCAGGTGCTGAAGGATCCGATTGGACACAAGGGTGCGCGCCTGACGAACCGCATTAGCTTCGCGGGCCGCTACCTGGTGTACTTCCCGGCGGGCACGACTGCCGGTATTTCCCGCAAGCTCCCCGCGGGCGAGCGCAAGCGCCTGAAGGACATCCTGGGCGAGGTCATCACTGGCGATGGCGGCGCGATCATCCGCACGGCTGCGGAGAACGCGACGGAAGAGCAGATCACCGAGGACGTGCAGCGCCTGGAGAAGCGTTGGCAGGAGATCCAGAAACTGGAGAACAAGGAGCGCAACTCCAAGGGCTCCAAACCGGTGACGCTCTACGAAGAGCCGAACATGCTGATCCAGGTTGTGCGCGACGTGTTTAACGCGGACTTCTCCGAGCTGATCATCGACGGCGATAAGTCCTGGCAGGCTGTGCGCGACTACCTGGGTCGCACCTCCCCGGAGCTGATGGACCGCGTGAACAAGTGGAACCGTGGCAAGCACGACGGCCAGGATGCCTTCGCGCCGCTGGACCTGGACCAGCAGCTGGAAAAGGCAATGGCCCGCAAGGTGTGGCTGCCATCGGGCGGCTACCTGATCATCGACCACACCGAGGCCATGACGGTCATCGACGTGAACACCGGCTCCTTCGTGGGCAGCGGCGGCAACCTCGAGGCCACGGTCACGGAGAACAACCTCGAGGCGGCCGAGGAGATCGTCCGCCAGCTGCGCCTGCGCGACATCGGCGGCATGATCGTCGTGGACTTCATCGACATGCTGCTGCAGCAGAACCAGGATCTGGTGCTGCGCCGTCTGTCGGAGTTCCTGGGCCGCGACCGCACCCGTCACAAGCTGGGCGAGGTGACGTCGCTGGGTCTGGTGCAGCTGACCCGCAAGCGCCTCGGCACCGGCCTGCTGGAGACGTTCTCCACCCCGTGTGAGGCCTGCGAAGGCCGCGGGTTCATCATGCACCCGGACCCGGTGGAGCAGAAGGACCCGGAGCCGCGACGCGACCACGGGCACCGCAAGGAGCGCCAGCAGGCTAAGAACCAGGGGAGGAACCAGAACCAGTCCAAGAGCCGGAACCAGGGCAAGGATCCGGAGCGGAGCCAGCGCGAGGACAAGCGAGCACACCGCGAGGACAAGCACGCGCAGCGCGAGGACAAGCAGCCCCAGCAACAGTCCCAGCAAAGTGAGCCCCAGCAGGGCGAACCCCAAAATGACAAGGCCCAGAATGACAAGCCTCAGCAGGGCACGCGCCGTCGGGTGCGCCGCGTAGTCCGCCGCGGCAACCCGCACGCCGCCCAGGCCGCGGAGCGAGAGCAGCAGCGGGGGCGCAACGCCAAGGCATCTAACAGCGACATCGACAGCATCGTCGCCAGCGCCCGCAAGCGCTCCGCCCAGGAGGATCCGGACGAGCCCTCGGCAGCCAACAACGCCGAGCGCCCGGAGTACTCCGGGGAGGGTGCAGGCGCGAACAAGACCACGAACAACAGGTCCCGCCGTCGCCGCCGTGTAGTGCGTTCGGCGCACACCGGCGCGCGCACTGATCGCTCTGCTCGCACCGAACGTGCTGCTCGCAGTGCTCGCTCTTCTTCGGGTCGGGACGCCACCTCTTCCGCCGCCAACCGATCCAGCTACGAGGAAGCCAAGCGCGAGTTCGAGGAATCTCCACGCCGGAAGCGGCAGACACGGGGCAACTCCAAGTCTGACTTTGCCCCGCGGCCGGAGGACTTCGGCGTCACAAAAAATAGCGCCGAAAAGAGTGCCGAGAACAAGACCAAGAACACCCGTTCGCGTGGCCGTCGCCGGCGAGTGGTGCGCAAGACGAACTAGTTCCGAGCGAAAGCGAAGGGATTTGGTTTTTAGCCCCCTGACCGGGTAGTCTTAACCAGTCGCTGTTCGTTCCGCCGGTGACCAGCCTTAACGCGCGCGTCGCCGGGGACTGCGCGAGTGCACTAGCTTCCAGCAGGGTGCGTTCGCACAGTGTGCACAGAAGTGCCCCGGGCACTTTTGGGGGAACGAACGCAGCTAAGCAAAAGTAACAGTCAGGATGCTTCCTTCCCGCAGGGGGCTGCCTGAGCCGATTAGAGAAATAAAAGGGGTAGCCCTACATGTACGCGATCGTCAAGACCGGCGGAAAGCAGTACAAGGTTGCCGAAGGTGACCTCGTCAAGGTCGAGAAGATCGAGGGTGAGCCGGGTTCGTCCGTGGCTCTCACCCCGGTTCTCGTCGTCGATGGCGCAAACGTCACCACCGGTGACAAGCTGGCATCTGTAAATGTCAACGCTGAGATCGTGGAGCACGTTCGCGGACCGAAGATCCGCGGCATGCACTACCGCAACAAGACCGGTTACAAGCGCCGCTACGGCCACCGTCAGACCCTCACGGTTCTGAAGGTCACCGGTATCAAGTAAACTACCGAGACACTTTGATTTTCTTCCTTAAGGAGGGAGAGACTAATGGCACACAAGAAGGGTGCATCTAGCTCCAACAACGGCCGTGACTCCGAGTCCAAGCGTCTCGGTGTGAAGCGCTTCGGCGGCCAGCAGGTCAAGGCCGGCGAGATCCTGATCCGCCAGCGTGGTACCTCTTTCCACCCGGGCGTTAACGTTGGCCGCGGTGGCGACGATACTCTGTTCGCCCTGAAGGCCGGCTCCGTCCAGTTCGCTACCAAGCGCCGCCGTCGCGTGGTGAACATCGTCGAGGACGAGGCTGTCGAGGCCTAAGCTTCTAGAGAGCTTCTAGAGCCTTTTAGGCACGAGCCTTAAAACCACAAGAATCCAGTGGACGCAGCAGATGCGTGCACTGGATTTTTGTATTTTGATAAGCCCTCCCGGTGCACAAGCCATCAAAAGCCACCGGGGAGGGCGGGCTTACTCCTCTACCGGGCAGATGACGGGTGTGCCGTCATCGTCCAGCACTTTGGCCCGCAGGCCGTAGACTTCCTCAAGCAGATCCGGAGTAAGCACCTCCGCGGGCTGTCCTTGCGCCTTTAGGCACCCCTGGTGCAGCACAATCAGCCGGTCGCAGTAGCGAGCAGCCAAGTTCAGGTCGTGAATCGCAATCAGCGCCATCGAATCGTTCCGGCGCACTTCGCGACTAATGAGTTGCAACAATTCGACTTGGTGCCGCAGGTCCAACGCCGAGGTTGGCTCGTCGAGAAGCAGAACTTCCGGCTCGCGTACCAACATCTGTCCGACGGCAACCAACTGGCGTTGCCCGCCCGAAAGCTGATGGACGTGGCGCGAAGCCAGATGAGTGATCCCGAGCCTGTCCATCACCGCGGCGGCTCGCTCCTGTGCGGCTTTAGCTGGGCTAGTGCCGTTGATGCTGACCTGCGCCGACGAGGATCGCCGCGCAGCCACAAGGATCGACTCGAACGCCGTGAGCGACGCACTCGACAGCAGATCTTGCGGCACATAGCCGATAGCTTCACGCCGCGCACTGCCGGTTAGTGCTTCGCCGTTGCGGGTGATGTGGCAGGTGCCTGATGACGCCCCCTGTATCCCCGCGATCGTCTTCACCAGGGTGGACTTACCAGCAGCGTTCGGTCCTAGTAGGCCAGTGATGCTGCCTGGCGTGAATCCGGTAGCGGTGACTCCCTTCAGCACCGAGTGCTTGCCATAGTGGACGTGAATATCTTCCAGAGCGAGCATGCTTAAGACCTCCAGATGGTGCGTCGGCGGGCGAAGATTAGGATCAGGAAGAACGGCACACCCACCAGGGACGTAATGATGCCTATGGGGACCGCGACACCTGGAACAATCGTGATGGAAACCGCATGGGCAGCAGACAGCAATAGCGCACCGGCGGCCATGGAGGCCGGGGCGAAGTACCGTTGATCTTCGCCTACCAGCATTCGCGCGACGTGAGGGCCTACCAGGCCAATAAATCCGATCACGCCAGCAAAAGCCACCGCACTGGCAGCCAGCAGGGATGCAACAACCAGCGTGGTCACGCGCAGGCGTTGGACGTTGATTCCCAAAGCTGCGGCTCGGTCGTCGCCTAGCCGGAGCGCGGTGAGCTTCCAAGAATTCACAACCGTGAAGGGGATTGCTATAGCCAGGGTTCCCAGGAGGATGGCGTTAGACGTCCAGTTCGCTCGCTGCAGCGAGCCCATCGTCCAGAAGACAATCTGCTGTAAGGCCTCAGTGGTGGCGCTGTATTGCATAAGGGAAAGCATCGCCTGAAAAAGAAAGACCAGAGCGATTCCCAGCAGAATCATCGATTCCGCACTGGCTCCCCGCCACACTGCGGCGCCTGCCACAACGAACACCGCAACCAAGGCCGCCACCCACGCCACAGCGGCGAGATTGAATTGTGGGTTGCTCAGCACCGTCCAGCCCAACACGATGGAGGCAGCACCTCCAAAGGCTGCTGCTGCGGAAATACCCAAAGTGAAGGGTTCTGCGAGGGGATTGTCCAGGATGGTCTGCATGTGGGCGCCGGACAAGGAAAGTCCTGCCCCAATGAGAACCGCCATGCCCGCGGCCGGCAGGCGCAGGTTCCACAACACCGTGCGGGTAGTTTCGTCCACACCGTTGGGGTTGAACAGTCCATTCCAGAGTTCTGCCCAGCTGAGGTTAATCGGGCCGACAACGGTCGCGACGGTGAAGGCCACTAAGGCGCCAAGTGTCAGAACCATAATGGCCAGGATCTTGCGCCGGGATTGACGGCGATAATCCGCTATGACGTCACCAGTGGCCGCGCGTGCATCGACTGAGTCATCTGGATCGGTGGGGCCGACTGAATCGGGAGTGCTAGTGGCAGGGGATGAGGTTGGGGTTACAAGCTGAGACATCGAACTTCTTCTCGGTTGGGGTTAGCTCTTGGCGGAAATGAAGAACGTTCCGGAGTACTCAAAAGGCATCCACTTCTTGTGGAAGTCAGCGAAATCTCGTTCCACATCAACATCCTGGAACAGCTCCGGGTGTAGCCACTGGGCGAATTGCTCCAGGGCGAACACATTGAGCGGGGAATCGTAGAACTGGTGGTAGGCAGCGTGCAGGTTTCCTTTCTTCGGAGCCTTTAGGGCGGTGAAACCTGGCGTCGAAAGAAGCCCCTTGAGGGTCTTTTCTGCAGTAGCAGGCTGAGCGCGATAACCGAGCTCGACATGGGGCAGCACCTCCGGCTCGTCCGGATCCTTGGCCCAGGAACCGCCGGTTGCGATGATTTGCTCGGGCTGTTCAGCAAGGATCTTTTCTGCAGTGAGGTCACCGGATTCGGTATCCAACAACTCATCGCCCATGTTCTTGCCGCCGGCGGCATTGACGAGGTCACCAAGGTTGGAATCCTTCACAGTGGAACAACAGTCCTTCATGCCGGCTGCCCGCCATACCAGAGTCTTTGGCTTGTTCTTAGCCGCGCTGACGCGGTCAGTGATGTCCTTTACCTTGCTGTCGTAGAAGTCATTGAACTCCTTCGCCTTATCTTCCTTGCCGAAAAGTTGGCCGTACATGGCGATAGTCTTCGTGGTGTTCTCCAGCGGCTTCTGGCGAAAATCACTGAACACGTACTTCAGGCCGGACTGGTCCATCTTTTTCAGTAGACCGGATTCCTCGGCGGCCTTTTTGTGGTCCAGGGAAAGGACGGTGATGTCCGGCTTGTGGGAAAGCAGTGCCTCCACGCTGACGTCACCCTTGGCGATGTTGCCCACCGTCGGCAGGTCGTTGTACTGCTTATGCACCGCAGAGAGCTTCGCCTCGTAGGACGGAGCTGCCTTGTGCAGATCGGAGCCGATGGCCACCACGTTTTCCGTTGGGTTTTCTTTGTTCAGCAGCGAGGTGGCAAACAGTCCGCGGCCTTCTGCGAGAAGGACTTTTTTCGGCTGCGAATCAAGGTGGACCTGGCGACCGGTCACGTCGGTGATCGTAACGGCGTTACCGGATCCGTTGGCGCCATCGGAACTTTCGGAGTTGCTGGTGCCGGCTGCGCCACAGGCTGCGAGGCCCAAGGTGGCGGTTGCTGCAACTACAGCCACGCAGGCTTTGCGTAGCGGAGAAAAACGCATAGTTATTCCTTTGTGTGAGGGGTGTGTTCAGAAGGCCAACCTCGATCAAAAGGTTAGCCTAGCCTTATAGGAGCAAGGGTAGGCTAACTATAGTTCATAGTGATTGTGGTTGAAAGGGAGGGGGTGCTCTTTCGACCGTCTATGCCTCACCTGCGCCCCGTGTATGCCAAAGGAGTGCGCACTTTAGGCTGATGTCCGAATAGCCGATAGACTCGGAACCCGAAGATTTAATTGGGGCGAAAGGAAAGCCATGCCACAGTTCGTTGATCGCGTAGTGCTGCATTTGCAGGCCGGTGACGGCGGCCACGGCTGCGCCTCCGTCCACCGCGAAAAGTTCGTCCCCCTCGGCGGCCCCGACGGCGGAAACGGCGGCCACGGTGGAGACATCATCCTGGAGGTTTCCCCGCAGGTACACACCCTGCTGGACTTTCACTTCCACCCGCACATCAAGGCCCAGCGCGGCAACAACGGCGCCGGCGATCACCGACACGGTGCGCGCGGGGAAGACCTCGTACTCCAAGTGCCGGAGGGCACCGTGGTGCTTAACTCCAAGGGTGAGGCGGTTGCCGACCTAACAGGCAAGGGCACGCGGATGATCGTCGCCGCGGGCGGACACGGCGGGTTGGGAAACGCAGCGTTGGCGTCCAAAAGCAGGAAGGCCCCGGGCTTCGCGCTACTGGGTGAACCTGGCGAGGCAAAGGACGTCATCCTCGAACTCAAGTCCATGGCAGACGTCGGCCTGGTGGGCTTCCCGTCGGCAGGTAAGAGCTCGCTGATTTCCGTGCTGTCGGCTGCGAAGCCGAAGATCGCGGACTACCCGTTTACGACCCTGGTGCCGAACCTGGGTGTGGTCAACGTTGGCCACGAGGTGTTCACCGTCGCCGACGTGCCGGGTCTGATCCCCGGCGCTAGCGAAGGCAAGGGCCTGGGGTTGGACTTCCTACGCCACATCGAGCGCACCGCCGTTTTGGCCCATGTTGTGGACGCCGCCTCGCTGGAGGCAGACCGCGATCCGGTCGCGGACATCAAGGCCCTGGAAAAGGAGCTGGCTAACTACCAGGAGGAACTGGCGAGCGACTCCGGGCTGGGCGACCTACGCGAGCGCCCGCGCGTGATCATCCTGAACAAGATGGACGTACCGGACGCTGCGGACATGGCCGACCTGCAGGAAGAAGAGCTCAAGGAGTTCGGCTGGCCGATCTTCCGCATCTCGACTGTGGCGCACAAGGGCTTGGACGAGCTGAAGTACGCGCTGCTGGACATCGTGAAGGCCCACCGCAAGGCCAACCCGGTCGAGGAAAAGCCCGCGCAGGTGATTACCCCGAAGGGGCTGCGCAAGCGCTCCGGCGGGCGATTCGCCGACTTCGAAGTGGAGGCCGACCCGTCCGCCGAGGATGCCTTCATTGTTCGCGGAGAGAAGATCGAACGCTGGATCCGCCAGACCGACTTCGAAAACGACGAGGCCGTGGGCTACCTGGCCGACCGTCTGGCGAAGGCCGGCGTGGAGGAAGCACTCTACAAGGCCGGCGCGGACGCAGGCAGCGAGGTAACGATCGGGGAAATCACCTTCGAGTGGGATCCGCAGACCGCCGCCGGTGTGGACGTCATGCGCAGTGGGCGCGGCACCGACATCCGCCTGGAGCAGAACACCCGTGCTACCCCGGAGGAACGCAAGCGTGCCTCGCAGGCCCGCCGCGGCCTGATCGACGAGAACGATTTCGGCGACGGGGAGGCCGCAGAGCGCGAACGCTGGCAGGGGTAGCCACGTTGAACCAATCTGCACAACCCCGGGAGCGGGGCTGGCATACTGGTAAGTATGTCATCCTCCGATTCCGACATTGCAGACGAAAAAGAGTTCAGTTCAGCCCAGTCCGCGTTTAGCTACGCAGGACCGGGGGAGATGACTCCCGAATTAGCCACGCCCGTGCCTACCTACGGGCAAAGGCCAGTGCACGAGCCGGGCCCAGTTGTGCCCGCGACGTCCATTGAATTCCCCGAGCCGGAGGCGGACGAAGACGATCCGGCGATGGGGCACGATTCCTCTGTCCGCGCCGACATCGCCCACGCCCGCCGCCTGGTGGTGAAGATCGGCTCTTCCTCCCTGACCGACGACGACGGCCGTGTGGATCCGAACCAGATCGACATGATCGCCGACGCGCTGGAGGCGCGCATGGCGCGCGACACCGACCTCATCGTCGTTTCCTCTGGTGCTGTGGCCTGTGGCATGGGGCCTCTGGAGCTCGCCCAGCGCCCCACCGACCTGGCTACCAAGCAGGCCGCCGCGTCTGTCGGCCAGGTGCTGTTGGCCCAGGAGTGGGCGCGTAGTTTCGCCCGTTACGGTCGCACTATCGGCCAGGTTCTTCTTACTGCTTCGGACGCCGCAGAGCGCGACCGCGCACGTAACGCCCAGCGCACCATTGACCGTTTGCGCCAGCTGAAGGCCGTGCCGATTGTCAACGAGAATGATACGGTCGCTACCTCTGAGATGCGCTTCGGTGACAACGACCGCCTGGCCGCTTTGGTGAGCCACCTAGCCTTCGCGGATGCTTGCGTGCTGCTGTCCGACGTGGACGGCCTGTACGACCGCAACCCGGCCGAGCCGGGCGCCCAGTTCATCGCCGAGGTGAAGAGTTCCAAGGACCTGAAGGGCGTGGCTGCAGGTGACGGTGGCCGCCTGGGCACCGGCGGCATGGCGGCGAAGGTATCGGCTGCCCGCCTGGCCTCGCGCGCAGGTGTGCCGGTGTTGCTGACTTCCACGGAGAACATCGGTGCGGCCCTGGATACTGCGGAGGTAGGAACCTGCTTCTGGCCGGACCAGGATCGCCTGAGCGCATGGAAGTTCTGGGTGCTGTACGCTGCAGATTCTTATGGCCAGCTGCACCTGGATGCCGGCGCGGTTCGCGCCGTGACGGAGAATCACAAGTCCCTGCTGTCGGTGGGCATCACCAAGGTCGAGGGCGATTTCTCGCAGCGCGACGTGGTGGACCTGGTGGGGCCGGACGGCAACATTGTTGGCCGTGGCGAGGTGGCATACGACTCCGCCATGCTGCACGACCTGATTGGCCAGTCGACCTCCGACCTGCCGGAGTTTGCCCGCAGGCCGGTGGTGCACGCCGACTACATGTCTCATTACGCTAACCGAGCGCAGCTTAGGGGCTAGTTCGCTAGCATGGGTTGGTATGACAAACTCCAACGAAGCTAAAGAGAACACCCTTTCCCCGGAACGCCAGGCAGAACGCGACGAGGTTCTAGCCAAGGCTAAAAAGGCCAAGGAGGTCAGTTCCCAGCTGCTGCTGAACACCCAGCAGAAGAACGATCTGCTGGCTGACGCAGCAGATGCGCTGGAGGCTAATGCGGCGGACATTATCGCCGCCAACGAGAAGGATATTGCAGCGGGCAAGGAGCGCGGCTTCGCCGACTCCCTGCTGGACCGTCTTGCCCTGGACACCGAGCGTATTTCCGGTATTGCCGGCGGCCTGCGCCAGGTCATCGGGCTATCTGATCCGGTGGGTGAAATCGTCCGCGGACACACCCGCCCCAACGGTCTGCGCATGAAGCAGGTGCGCGTGCCACTGGGTGTGATGGGCATGGTCTACGAGGCCCGCCCTAACGTCACGGTCGACGCTTTCGGCCTGGCCATCAAGTCCGGCAACGTGCCCCTGCTGCGCGGCTCCAAGTCTGCCCGCCACACCAATGAAAAACTGGTGCAGATCCTGCAGGATGTTGCCGAAAACCACAACCTGCCGCGTGAGCTGGTACAGCTGTTGCCGTGCGATACTCACGACTCGGTGCAGGACCTGATTACCGCCCGTGGCCTGGTGGATTTGGTTATCCCACGCGGTGGCGCTGGGCTGATCAACGCTGTGGTTCTGGGTGCTACCGTGCCCACTATCGAGACCGGTACGGGCAACTGCCACTTCTACGTCGACTCCTCTGCGGACATTGAGGAAGCTACCAAGCTGGTTATCAACGGCAAGACCCGCCGCTGCTCCGTCTGCAACGCCACCGAGGTTGTACTGCTGGATTCCGCCCTGCCGGACCCGGACAAGATCTACGTACTGGAGGAACTGCAGAAGGCCGGCGTGACCCTGCACGGTGAGAAGAAGCAGCTGGATCCGCTGATCAACGATGTCGTCCAGGCGGAGGAAACCGACTGGACCGACGAGTACCTGAGCTTTGACATTGCAGTGGCGATCGTCGACGGCGTGGAGGAAGCCGTGACCCACATCAACCGTTACGGCACCAGCCACACTGAGGGTATTGCCGCCCGCGACTACAAGACCACCAGCTACTTCGAGCAGTACGTCGACGCAGCCGCTGTCTCCGTCAACACCTCTACCGCCTGGACGGACGGAGAGATGTTCGGCTTCGGCGCGGAGATCGGCATCTCTACCCAGAAGCTTCACGCCCGCGGCCCGATGGGGCTGCCGGAGCTGACGAGCACCAAGTGGGTTATCAACGGCGAAGGCCAGGTTCGCCCCTAAGTGTGGCGATGGCGTTCACTTTTCCGGTTGAGAAGTGGGCGTCATAAAGAAAGAACAGCTACACCACCAGCGTAAGGCTCGCGCCGAGCGCCAGAACCAGACACATCGGTATCTCCCACATGCCGACCTTCTTGGGCGTCCACTCGCGGGGGTTAGCCTTGGCGATCGGTGGGATCAGCTTGGCGCGCAGGGCAGCGGCGGCCATCACCAGAATCATCAGCGGGCCGCTGGCGGTGTAACCACCGTCGATAGCGGCCGTGACCGAGGTGATGAGCGTGACCAACAAAGCGATGCGGTGATAGCGCAGGGAGACCCGCTCGAAGGGTGCATTATCCCTCTCGCGGATGATCGTCTTCACATAGAAAATCGTGCCCGTGAAGTACAAGCCGATGACGAGGGTGGTTACCCATATGGCGACGGGCGCCTCGCTGAAGAACCACGGCAGGACGGAGAAACCGCTGGCCGAGACCGCGACGATGTACATGAGGGCGCTGGCCACCGTGGTGGAGATACCGGAGATGAGGCTGCGGGGGCGCCTCCTGAAGACCTCCATCAGAGCCACCGCGATCAGCGGCACAAACGGCACGCACCACCACAGCAATCGCGGCTGCAGATACAACACAATCACGGTGAAAATGGCTGTGAGGGCACCGTACGTCAGCGTGGGCCAGAGGTAAGCGCGACGGCGGGCAGGGGCGCGGGTTTTGAACCACAGGCCGAAGGCGAAGAAGGTGAAGTAGCCGAAGACCCAGGCCAGAGGCATAAAAGTCAATGCCAACCACTGCACCGGATTGCCGTAGGACGGAGCGATAACGGCGGCGGTGATCAGACCTGTGGTGATTGGCAGAATGAGCATTGCCCATGCGCCGTGTTGGTTTGGAACCCACGCGTTTGTACTCATCGCTAGATCGGACACTCCCTGCTGTTTCACCTATAATTTGGGCGATCGTACGCCCGCACCTCTTAAGACTAGAATCTTCCGGCAGTCAATATAAAGACCGCAGACGGCCCGGAGAAAGAAAAGGCAGAATCAACAGTGCAGAACACCACCACACAGCCCACCCGGGTTGGCATCATGGGCGGCACGTTCGACCCCATCCACAACGGGCACCTGGTAGCCGGTAGTGAGGTTGCGGATCTGTTTGACCTGGATGTGGTGATCTACGTGCCCACCGGCCAGCCATGGCAGAAGAAGCACAAACAGGTCTCCGCGGCAGAGGATCGCTACCTGATGACGGTCGTCGCAACGGCCTCGAACCCCCGCTTCCTGGTTTCTCGGGTAGATATTGACCGCGGTGGGGATACGTACACCGTGGACACTTTGGCAGACATCCGCGCCCAGTACCCAGAGGCCGAGCTGTTCTTCATTACCGGCGCCGACGCGCTGCAGAAGATTGTGACGTGGCGGGACTGGGAGAAGATTTTCGACCTGGCGCACTTCGTAGGTGTGACCCGCCCCGGTTATGAACTGCCGAAGGGCGACGAGGGTAGCGACGATCCACTATCGCAGGAAGTTGCTGCCGGGCGCCTGTCTTTGGTGGAGATTCCCGCCATGGCCATTAGTTCCACCGACGTGCGCGAGAGGGCGACGAATGGCCGACCCGTGTGGTACCTGGTGCCCGATGGCGTGGTGCAGTACATCGCCAAGCACGGCATGTACGTTTCCAGCGAATAGCTGGCGGGTTGCTAGACTGGATGTGTTTTAAACCAATCATGAAGGGCTGAAGTTTTTTGACTGCTACTGCAGATTCGATCGCGCTCGCCGGAGTGGCGGCGCGCGCAGCGGCCGAGAAGTTGGGGGAGGACATTCTGGTCCTCGATGTCTCGGACCGTTTGGCCATTACGGACGTGTTCGTCATCGTCAGCGGCGATAACGAGCGCATGGTGAACTCCATCGTCGACGAGGTGGAGTACGAGGTGGGCCAGGACGGGCCTAAGCCAACCCGCCGCGAGGGCCGCGGCGAGGGCCACTGGGTGCTGCTGGACTACGGCAACGTTGTGGTGCACGTCCAACGCAAGGAAGAGCGCGAGTTCTACGCGCTGGATCGCCTGTGGCGCGATGCCCCGCAGATCGAGGTCGAGGGCGTGGAGCAGGTGGACCGCGGAAGCAACTGGGATGCCGATGCAGAGGTGGACGTTCTGGAAGCCACCAGCATCGACGACCTGCCGCTGGCCGGCCCCGCCCCGGACGCGGACGAGCTGTAGAAGCTGATAAGTCTTCACCATGGGCGAGCGCAGGGTCTTTTTGGTCCGTCACGGGCAGACGGAATACAACGCCAAGGGGCGTATGCAGGGACAGCTGGATACTGACCTGTCCCCGGTGGGTGTGCAGCAGGCCAAGGTCACCGCGCAGATGCTGGGGGATAAGCGCATCGCGCGGGTGATCGCCAGTGACCTTAAGCGCGCCTACGATACGGCGTTGATCCTGGCCGAGCCCTTCGGCTGTGAGGTGACGACCGACACCCGCCTGCGGGAGACGGACCTGGGCCAGTGGCAGGGAGCCTCGCGCGAAGAGGTAGATCGCGACTTCCCCGGGCAGCGTGCGTATTGGCGCCACGATCCGCAGTGGGCTCCGCCGGGTGGCGAGACGCGCCTGGAGGTCGCCGAGCGCGCCTACGCTGTGATCGAGGAGATCATGGCTACCGATGTGTTCGACGAGGGCGACGTGATGATCGTCGCCCACGGCGGCACGATCGGTGCGCTTACCGCCCGCCTTCTGGATCTGCCGGTGCGCTACTACCCGGTGTTCACGGGCCTGGGAAATGCCTGCTGGTCGCAGCTTTTGGCGCGCCCGCGTTTTACTGGCGAGGCGGCGGGCACCACTCCGGTGGCGGTCGACGGAAGCACGGTGCCGCTGGTGCCTTCCAGCCGCGCCGACTGGTGGAAGCTGCCGCAGTGGCACCTGGAGGGCTGGAACTTGGGCGTGGCCACCGACGCGAGCCCGGACGAGGGCGCCCTTCCAGGTGCTGCCCCTAGTTCTTTTGGTAATGACGCCACCCGCTCCAACCCGCACAACCCCAGCGAAGGCAGGTAGGTAGTGACTGTCCAGATCGTCACCGATTCCTCCTGCTGTCTGTCCAAGGAGCTTGCAGAGAAGGCCGGCATCACTGTGCTGGACTTGCACGTGGAGGGCGAAGGGGAAGAACAGACGACTTCGAGCCTGAGCAGCCTGGAGCTGACCGCGAGCTACGCCCGCCTGATGGAGCGCGGCGGGGATGCGGGCGTGCTGGCGCTGCACCTTTCCAAGCAGTTGTCCGCAACGTATGCGAATGCGTGCGTGGCGGCGGGAGTGTTCGACGGCCAGGTGAAGGTTCTGGATACCAAGAGCATTGGCATGGTGCTGGGCTTTGCCGCGCTGAGCGCCGCCGAAGTCGCCCGCGAAGGTGCGGATCTGGACACCGTGGTGGCGGTGGCCGAGGAGTCGCTGAAGAACTCCTCGCTTTGGTTGTACGTCCACCAGCTGGACGTGCTGCGCAAGGGCGGGCGCCTGTCGGTGGGGCAGGCGCTGCTGACCTCCACACTGGCGATTAAGCCGATTCTGCAGGTGACCGAGGGCAAGCTGACATTGGCGGCGAAGACCCGCACCCAGGCCAAGGCGATGGATCGCGTGGTGGATCTGGTGCGCCGCCTGGTGATTGACGAGGCAGTAGCGGGTAAGGGCAATCCGCGGGACGTGCAGATTGCCGTGCACCACAGTGATGCCGAGGACCAGGCCGTGGACCTGTCGGCGCGGCTGGGGGAGATGATTGAGCAGCTGAACCAGCTGGAGGCCCCAACCGAGCCGCCGGAGCCGCGCCCGCACTCGCTGCGCAGGCAGGTTCGGATAGAGACCTGGAAGTCCTTGCCGCAGGTAGAGGTCAGCATCGTCAGCATTCCGGAGGTCCTGCAGCTGCACGTGGGGCAGGGGGCACTGGGTGTGGCGGCGACGCTGCGAGGTACGCCGGAGAACGTCGAGGCGACCGAAGTAGCGGCAGAGGCGGCCGACACAGAAGCAGACGATTCTGCCGAGGAAGCAGCAGATAAGTCCGCCGAGACTGCAGAGGCGCCCGATGCACCCGTGGCGAACGGCGAGAAGGCCGAGGATAACGGCGCAGAGAGCAGCGACACCGAGTAACTCAGGAGAGACTTCAGGGAGCTTCTACTCGCGGGTTATCCACAGGGGAGGGGTTTTCCACAGCCCCCTGGGGTTTTGACGTGCCGTTTGCGGTGCCTGACGGCTGGCGGTCTATAGGGCATGGTCTGATCGGCGCATGTCCACACGACGTATGCGGCAGAGTTCTGCCGACAAGGTTCGCGCCCGCGCCGAAGCCTTAGCCCAGCCCATGCCGGAGCATGAGCTCGCCAACGTTGACCTAGACACGCACACGGTCATAGGCAGCACGGCATCCAGGGGGCTTATCGTCACGGTGGTCGTGGCGGTCCTCATCAGCGTCACGTTCTTCGCCTGCCAACGGCAAGATTCGGATGACGGGGCGGGAGTAGGCGGCGCCGATATACTGGCGACCACTGGCGAGCCCGGGGTACCTGGTGGCACCACTGAAACAGGTGCGGGTGGTGCCGCGACGGCAGACGGGACGGGGTTGGCCCCGGCGGGGGATGGCGGCCAGGCAATCGAGCAGGACGATAACCAGGAAGTCGTGGTGAGTGTGCAGGGGATGGTGCATCACCCCGGGCTGCTTCGGGTGCAGGCGAGCACCCGGGTGGGCGAGGCCATAGAAGCCGCAGGCGGCGGTTTGCCTAAGGCGGTCGTGTTGGGCATCAATCTGGCGGAGCCGGTCAGCGATGGCATGCAGATCGTGGTGGATGATCGTGGCTCGCGCGTGGTGTACGCCGGTGGAGCGCAAGCCGCGCCGGGTGGAGCCGGAGGCGCAGGTGCGGACGGGACGAAACCTGGTGGGGCAGGCAGCGGGTCAGCAGCGCAGGGAGGTAAAGCCGACGGCGCAGACGGCAAAGTGAACCTCAACACCGCCGACGCCGCGCAGCTGGAAACCATCAGCGGCATCGGGCCCGCCACCGCCGAGGCCATCATCGCTTGGCGAGAATCCAACGGCTCCTTCACCAGCATCGAGCAGCTCCTGGACGTCCGCGGCATTGGCCCGGCGAAGTTCGAAGCGATGCGCGATGCCGTCACTATCTAGCTCGCTAGTGTTGGGCGCGCCGGAGCCGTTCAGTCCGGAAGCCGTCACCAAAGCCCGCGGTGTTGATCTGCGACTCGTCCCCGTCGCGCTCGGCTGCTGGCTCATGGCCACCGCGATCATCCTCACCCGCAGCTTCTGGCCACTTGTCGTAGGAGGACTCATCACGCTCGCCAGCGTTGCGTGGTGGTGGCACGCCCGCCGCAGTTACGGAGCCCCGTGGCGCCGCCTCCTCGCGCGCAGCGCTGCGACTGTTGGGGCCGTCGCCAGCGCGGTGGGCCTGGGCACGTGGTGGCGGATCTTAATTATTGACGCCCAGCCGCTGCTGCAGGACCTCTCCACTACAGCGGGCAGTGTGCAGCAGCGGGTAACGGTGGCGGGCTTGCCGAAACAGGTCGCTGAGGGGACGGTGCTGGTCCCCGTGCACATCGACGGCCTGGGGGAGGTGCCGCTTTTTCTACGCCCCGACTTGGCCGGTATTGGCGCCGGTGTTGGAGGCGACGGAGTAGGCGGAGGCACAGCGAGCGCGGGCGACTTCACGGCTCTCCAACCCGGCATGAGCTTCGACATTGCTGCCACCATGCGCCCCGCCCGCGGGGCAGAGATGGTTCCCGTCACCCTGTCCGCCGCCCGAGCTCCGGAGAACATCACCGACCCGGAGGGCATATGGGGCGTCACCGCCTGGCTGCGCAGAGGCTTCCACGCGCTGTGCGCAGACCTGCCGTGGGAAGCCGGGAAGATCCTGCCCGGCATGGTGATGGGGGACGTCAGCATGCAGGATTCCACTCTGCGCAACCAGTTCACCGTCACTGGGCTAAGCCACCTCAGCGCGGTCTCGGGCTCCAATGTCGCGGTAGTCACTGGAGCCGCGTTGGTGCTGGCCACGGCCTGCCGGGCGGGGCGCCTCACCCGGCTGCTGGTGGCAGCCGGCGCCCTCGTGGCCTTCGTGCTGCTGGTCGGCCCGGAACCCAGTGTGCTGCGCGCGGCGATCATGGGCAGCGTCGGCCTGGTGGCGGTGGCTTCTGCCCGCTGGACGGACATCATCGCCTCCTTGAGCGCGGCCATTATCGCGCTGATGGTGCTTTCCCCAGGCATGGCCATTAGCTACGCCTTCGTGCTCTCGGTGGCGGCAACGGCGGGCATCGTGGTGGTGCTTCCCTGGTGGTCAAAAGCCGTGCTGGCTAGGATGCCGCTGATTCCCTGGCTGCCCGCCCACGAGCGACCCACCCAGCTGCAGGCGATGGTGGTGCGCATGGTTCTGGTGGCTATCGCAGCGGACCTGGTGACCATTCCGATCATTGTTCATATGACGGGGAAAGTCTCCCTGGTCGCGGTCGTCTGCAACCTGGCGGTGACGGCGGTGGTTCCAGTGATCACCGTACTCGGGCTCATGGCAGCACTGCTGGCGGCGATCTATCCACCGGTGACGATGCTGCTGGCCAAGCTCATTGTCGCCCCCGCGGTGCCATGCGCGGCATGGGTGCTGCAGGTGGCCCGCACGGGGTCTGGCGCGCCGATGCTCGCCACCCCGGGCGGATGGCTATGGGCGGGTATAGCCAGCGCTCTGCTGGCGGTCTTGCTGGCGAGCGTGCGCTACGCCAGCTACTGGCGCACCCTCCGCTGGGGCTGGGCCACGCTTATGTGCGGGGTGCTGATGATAGGGGTGTGGGGACGAGGGGGCGTCATAAAACTAGAAACACCAGACGCGCCCGCAGCAATCCAGACAGAGCCGGTGGACCTAGCCGGTAAGGCAGTGTTTCAAGTTCGAGACGACGACCAGGCGATGCGGCAACAGCAACAGATCGACGCAGTCGTGGCGGAGAAAGGGGGAGCGCAACAGGTGGCGGTGATCGTGACGCAGTGTGGAAAACCCCACGACAGACCCAGCTTTATGCCCAACGGGGTGCCCGTGTACTACCCGTGCAAGGACAAGGTGGAGATCCGTTAGAAGTCGCGCGCGCAGATCTGGCAAGATCGAACCCATGAACCGCCCCGAGCATCCCGCACCCATCAACCTGATCGTCGGCGGCGATGACTTCCTGGCCGAACGGCGCAGGCAGGGCATCGTCGACCAGGCGCGGGCCGCCAGCGGAGACCCGAACCTGCCGGTAGAGATGCGCAAAGCCTCTGAACTCAGCGCACCCGAACTGGCCGAACTGCTAAGCCCCAGCCTGTTCGCCGAGGACCGCATTGTGGTCGTCACCGGCGTGGAGGACACAGGCAAGGAGATCGTCGGGCTGCTGGAACAAGCCATCAAAGACCCAGCCGACGGGGTGGTGCTGATCATCGTGCACACCGGCAAAGGCCGCAACAAGAAGCTGGTGGATAGCTGGCCGAAACTCGGCGCGGTGGTATTCCAAGCCGGGGCACTGAAGGGCCGCGAACAGCTGGCCTTCATCGACCAAGAGTTCCGCAGCCAGGGCGCGCGCGTGACCCGCGAAGTGTGCGAACTGCTGCTGGACGTGGTGGGCAGCGACCTACGCCAGCTGGCCAGCGCCATCAGCCAGCTCATCGCTGATACGGACGGCCACGTAGATGCTGCAGCGGTGAAGCGCTACTACCAGGGCAAAGCGGAGGTCAGCGGCTTCGAAGTAGCCGACTACGCCATCGCCGGAAACGTCCGCGCCGCAGTGGCGCTGGCGCGCCGGGCGCTACAGCTGGGCGTGGCGCCGGTTCTGCTGGCCAGCGCGCTGAGCTCCGGGATCGCAGACATTGCAAAGGTGGCGGGCGCGGGCAACATCAACTCCCGACGGGATGCGGCGAAGTTCGGCATGGCACCGTGGAAGCTGGACAAAACGATCCGCACCGCCCGGCGTTGGACCACCCCCATGATCGCGCAGGCGGTGCAGATCACCGCGGAGCTAGACGCGGGAGTGAAGGGGCACAGCGCCGACCCCGACTTCGCGGTCGAGGACGCGGTGCGCAAAATCGCCTACGTCGCTGGCGGGCAGCCAGAGCGCAGATTGCGCAGCGGGTACAGCGCTACCGGGCGTTAAAGCCCTTCCACACGCCGCAGTGCACCGCGTCGTCGTAGCGCGACTCGAAATCGTACTCACGGGTTTCCTCCCATGCGTCCACGCCACCCTCCAGGTGGGAGCCGATCAGCGCGCCAGTCAGTGAAGCGCGAGTATTGCGGTTGCCCGGCCAGTTCACGGCCACGTGCAGGAAGTCGTGCGGGGCGTACTGATCCTGATTATCCAGGTACAGTTGCGCCAGCAGTAGGGCGGAGGCGGTGCAGGAGCCTGCGTCCCACCCACGACCCAGAATCTGCACGAACTTGCCGCTATGGCGGTACAGCTCCTCGAAGTCGCCCTGCTGCAGGAACGGGGTGAGGTGCTCGTGCACGGCGCTGACGCGCGAGATCAGCTCACTCAACGGAACGTCGGGGCCGGTCAGATCTGTGATCAAAGCCTCGTCCAGGTCCGTGAGGATGTCCAGCTTCTCCTCGTTGGTCAGCAGGCTATCGTTATCGAAGTTCTCGTCGCCGGCCAAGCCTTCTGCGACGTCGAGCAGGCGGGTGCCCTTCTTAGCAGCCAGCATGCAGGCCACCATCGCGCACGCGGCGCGGGCCACGCCCGAGTCGTGAGTCAAGATGCCCTGCAGGACGGACCAGCCCACGCCCTCATCGGCGGGAGCGAGCAAAGCACTGGCCGCCACGCGCATTACGGCACCGGAGCCGCCCGAGTGAGTAGCCACATCGTCCCAGTGCTCCGCCCCGAGCAGGCTTAGCCGCTCCAGAGACTCGGTGTTCGAAGCCCCGGGGTGGCGGTCGTAATCCCGGTCGCCGTGGTAGTTGATGAAGTGCTGGCCGATGGCCTGCATGCCCTCTTCGCGGTCCAGGTCCCCGTCGTCAATCTCCGCCATAGCGGCGCACAGGGCCAGGGTCATCTGCGTAGCGTCGCTGATCACCAGCGAATCGGGTAGCGGGGTGCGTTCGGGCTGTGGCTCGTTCAAGTACGGGTAACCCCACGCATCGCCCAGGGCGGTGCCGAGTAGGGCTGAGCGGAAGCGATCCTTCATCCCTTTGTCGAACTCCTTTGAAAAGTCATTAGCAGCGGTCAGCTGTGGCTGTATCCAGCCCTAATCTAGCTCTTAAGCTTAGGGCATAACGAAAACCCGCACCCGGGGGAGGTTGTTGCTGTTGTTGCTTTGTGACGCAACGTCTCAACCTCTGTAGAAGGGTGCGGGCCTCGATTCAGGCAAGTGCCGGCTGGAGAATCTTTTGGATAAACCTTAGGCCATCTTGTTGAAGCGAGCGGCCATGCCGGACTTCTTGTTTGCCGCGTTGTTGCGGTGGATGGTGCCCTTGGTGACGGCCTTGTCGTAGAAGCGGGAAGCGACGCGCAGCTGAGCCTCAGCGGCTTCCTTGTCGCCAGCCTCAACGGCGGCGTTGAACTTGCGGGTCTCGGTGCGCAGGCGGGAACGGATAGCCTGGTTGCGCTTGCGAGCGATCTCGTTGGTGAGAACGCGCTTCTTCTGCTGCTTGATGTTTGCCATGGTGGCGTGCCTCTTCTTTCAAAAAGTCTTCGGAAAAAATCTGTTCAGGGGAGCGGGCTCCCGCCGCGGCCGCGCGGTCTCTAACACCCCACCCAAGGTCCTGTGGGATGCGGCGTGGCCTCGCAGTGCGTCTCTATAACGGCGCTGGCACTAGGGGTTAGCGCTAGTGGCTGCTACGAGCAGCACTGTGAACTCGGGAAATGTTAGCAGCAGGGGAGCAGAAAAGGCAAAAAGCTCCGGGCGGGTCTTTTTAGCCCCAGCCGTACTCCTGGCGCAGCACGTTGGCTACTCGATCGAAACGGCGGGAGGGTAGCGGGATGCCGCGGCGTTGGATGTGAGATTCCGGCACCTGCAGCACCTTATCTATACGCACCCAGCTATCGCGGTCCGCGCCGGAGCTCCACGGGCCGGTTCCTATGGGAACCCAGATCGGCTGATCAGCGTACTCCTCGCGGGAGGAAATCAGCAGGGTGAGAAGCCGGTGGCTCTTGCGCCCGACCACAAGCACTGCGCGCCGCTCGGGGGGCACTCCCTTCTTCGGGCGGATGTCTGCCCACACGACCTCACCAGCATCCGCCTGCCCGTCCATGTCCGGGATGTAGGTGACCGGGCGGGCGAGCTCCCGGCTGGGAGTCTTGATGGTTTCGTCCCGGTCGCCTGCCAAACCGGCGTACTCCGCCCCCATTCCCAGGTGTGCATTAAGTTCGGCAATGCCGCGCTTCAGAGCCTGCCGGCGCGTGAAATGGCGGATATAAAACCGCTGGAAGAACCCCTTGATGGCCCCAATGGGATTGCGGGATTTCCCCCGTGGGGGCGTCACATCCACAACACTTCCTTCGGAACCAGCCATAGGTGACAGATTACCCGAACCACGTGCGCACAGTAATAAGGTTCGCAGCTAAACCCCGTCTGCTACTTCCGGGGCGATGCATAGTAGGGTTACGCATAAGCGAAAGAGGAGGGCAAATGGCAGCCAAGCAGAAGAATTACGCCACGGAGACGTTTACGGACCCAGAGAGGATCCGTAACTTCTGCATCATTGCCCACATCGACCACGGCAAGTCCACCCTGGCGGACCGTATCCTGCAGATGTCGGGCGTGGTCGAGGACCGCGACATGCGCGACCAGTACCTCGACAACATGGACATCGAGCGCGAACGTGGCATCACTATTAAGGCGCAGAACGTGCGCCTGCCCTGGGTGCCGAAGACCGGCGCGCACGCGGGCGAAGAACTGGTGATGCATCTGATTGATACGCCCGGCCACGTGGACTTCACCTACGAGGTTTCCCGCGCCCTCGAGGCGTGTGAGGGTTGCATCCTGCTGGTCGACGCAGCACAGGGCATCGAGGCGCAGACGCTGGCGAACCTGTACCTGGCGATGGAAAACGACCTGGAAATCATCCCGGTGCTGAACAAGATCGACCTGCCCGCGGCAGATCCGGAGAAGTACTCCCTGGAGATCGCGCACATCATCGGCTGCGAGCCAGAGGACGTGCTGCGCGTATCCGGCAAGACGGGCGAAGGTGTGTCCGAGTTGCTGGACAGGGTCTGTGAGCTCGTGCCCGCCCCGGTCGGCGACGCCGATGCGCCGGCCCGTGCCATGATCTTCGACAGTGTCTACGACATCTACCGCGGCGTGGTGACCTACGTGCGCATGATGGACGGCAAGCTGGAATCCCGCCAGAAGATCCAGATGATGAGTACCGGCGCGACCCACGAAACCCTGGAAATCGGCGTGGTCTCCCCAGAGCCGACGAAGACCAAGGGGCTCGGTGTGGGCGAGGTTGGCTACATCATCACCGGTGTGAAGGACGTCCGCCAGTCCAAGGTGGGCGATACGATCACTTGGGCCGTCAACGGCGCGGAAACCCCGCTGAAGGGCTACCAAGAACCGACCCCGATGGTGTACTCCGGCCTGTTCCCAATCAGTGCCGACCAGTATCCGGACCTGCGCGAGGCCATCGAGAAGCTGCAGCTCAACGATGCCTCCCTGACCTTCGAGCCGGAGACTTCCGTGGCCCTGGGCTTCGGCTTCCGCTGTGGCTTCCTGGGCCTGCTGCATATGGAGATCACCCGCGCTCGCCTGGAGCGCGAGTTCGACCTAGACCTGATCTCTACTGCTCCTTCCGTGGTGTACCGCGTGGTCAAGGAGGACGGCAGCGAGGTGCTGGTGCGCAACCCTTCGGACTGGCCGGGTGGCAAGATGCGCGAGATCTACGAGCCGATCGTGAAGATGACCGTCATTGTGCCTGCGGAGTTCCTGGGTGCGACGATGGAGCTGTGCCAGTCCAAGCGCGGCCAGATGGGCGGCATGGACTACCTCTCCGAGGACCGCGTGGAGCTGCGCTACACCATGCCTCTGGGTGAGATCATCTTCGATTTCTTCGACCAGCTGAAGTCTCGCACCAAGGGCTACGCTTCGCTGAACTACGAGGAAGCCGGTGAGCAGCTGGCTGACTTGGTGAAGGTGGACATCCTGCTGCAGGGCGACCCGGTGGACGCGTTCAGCGCTATTGTCCACCGCGAGAATGCCCACTGGTACGGCAACAAGATGACCGTGAAGCTCAAGGAGCTCATCCCGCGCCAGCAGTTCGAGGTGCCGGTACAGGCCGCCATTGGTTCCAAGATCATTGCCCGCGAGAACATCCGCGCCCTGCGCAAGGACGTTCTTTCCAAGTGCTACGGCGGCGACGTGTCACGTAAGCGCAAGCTGCTGGAAAAGCAGAAGGAAGGCAAGAAGCGCATGAAGGCCATCGGTTCGGTTTCTGTTCCGCAGGAGGCCTTCGTCGCGGCTCTGTCTACTGACGCCGACTAGATCTACCGACTAGATTTATTGACGCCCACTAGGCTCAGCCGAGCTGGCGCACCGCCGCGGCCAGGCGGTTGATCTCGCTTAAGGAGAGCTCCTCGTCCGCGTGGGCGTTGCAGTAATCCAGCAGGGTATATCCGGTGAGCTGCAGTTGGTTGTGCTTGGCCCACATGCTGCGCGCATAGGGCGAGTTGTTGTTGATCATCTTCATCATGTGCTTGCGCTCGCTGAGCAGCTCGAACTGCAGATCGCGGCGCGCGTAGAGCGCGTGGTCCGGCGGGTTCATCAGCAAAGCGCCCAGCAGGGCACCCATTGCCGCTTCGCAATGGCCTACAAGGCGGCGGTGGTAGTGGGCGTCCGACGTAGTACGCCACAGCCACAAGAAGATAAACGAGCAGATAACCGCAATACACACCTCGGCGAGGCGGTCGATCACCACGTCGCCGAGCGGGCGGTCGAGAGAGTTGCCCATCATCAGCGCCATGGGGGTGGTGAAGATGACGGTGAACGCATAGTTCTTGACGATGAAGAACTCGGCGGCGAATTGGCAGGCAGCCAGCAAGAACAGCAGGGGGAGGCCGCCGATCTGGAAGGCATGGGCGATGGCGAACAGGCCAATGCCCAGCACGGATCCTAAGAGTCGGTGGACGCCGCGGACGGTACCGGGGATCTTCTCCGGACCCCATTGCAGGATCAGCAGGGCGGTGATCACTCCCCAGTCGGGACGGTCCAGGCCCAACCGGATAGTGATGGCACAAGAGACCAGGCTGGCCAGCACTACCTTTTCCATGCTGAGCTCCGCATGGCTGTGGATATTGAGTGAACGGCCGAAGCGGTACTTCACCGAAGGCTTGTGGTGTGGGATTGCGGTGCGGGTGGGGTCGACCATGCCGTTGGTATCGGAGAAGTCCTCGTCCGTATCCACGTAGCCTGAGTGCGCGCTGGCGGACATGAGTTTTTGGCGGGCCTGCTGCACCTGCACCACCAGGTCGCGCTGCGACTCGCGGATGACCCTGCCACCGGAGACGATGCCCGCGCCCATGAGCGTGGTCCACGCCTCGGAGAGGGAAGTGCGGGCCAGGTAGTAGTTGCCGGGGCTTGGATCTTCAGCGAAGTCTGCTACTGCGTTGTTAAGGGTGCGAATGGCCTGCTGCTCGGGGCCGCGCGGATTAAACAGGGCGGGGAACATGCCCACGATGATGGCGACGAATGCGCCGAACAAGGCCCAACCGCCGATGGCTAGCGGGTTGAGGTCGTTGCGGGCGATCATCGTGGCACCGCCGGAGACCATGACGATGAAGAAGCCGCCCGGTGGCGGCAGGCGCAGTGCGTTCTGTGCGTAGGTGAACACGCCGGAGAGGAAGGTGCAGTACACGCCGGCGATGAGTAGCCACCAATGCGAGCCGCCGGAATCCATGTGCTCCCACATCATCTTGCCCAGCCAAGCGGCGATGGTGGGGCAGGCGGCCAGCAGGACGGCGGAGAACGCCATCACCTTCAGGCGGATGCGGTACGGCAGATTGCCGCCGTAGATGACGGTGAACGCTCCTCCAGCAACTAGCAACATCGCATCGGTGTGGCCCAACGACCATGCGATAGTGCCGGGGATCAGCAACGACAGTGCGGCTCGCAGTCCACCAGCCCAGCCCGAGGCCTTTGAGTTGAAGGTACTGAACAGTTCCCAAGCGCTCGGGCGTTGGGGGATGGGGAACTCCGCGGGGTTGCGCGGGGGCTTCGGGGATAGTGGGGAGGGCTGATGGTCGGGGCTGGTTTGGCTCACTGCGTCTGTATGTTTCCTCTTATGCGTCGGCGAAATAGGACGTCCATTGGGACAGTCCAAAGGGACATTCACAGTGTAGCCCTCGAAATCGAACAATGAGCTGTGGGTTGTCCGGCGCAGTGCCTACACTGAGATCCATGAGTTACAAGGACCCGCAGCGCCCGCAGGATAAGGATTATCTGGCTGGCTGGATGCCCGACGAGGATCCACATGATGGGCAGGTCGTGCGCACTTCCGATGAGCAGGATCTGGAAGCTCGTCGCATTCGGTTGTCGAAGTACCGCCCGAGCACCGCGAAGAAGATCGCGGCCTGGCTGGCATTGATCCTGGGTGCGATGATGCTGTTCGGGATCCTATCCGGCTCGATGGAGGGCGTCGAGGGTGCCTTAAGGATCTTCCTGGCGGTGCTCTACTGTCTTATGTTTGCCGGACCGGCACTGTTCTGGATGTATGCGAACAACCGCGATACCAAGGCGGTTCGGCAGTGGGCTGCCACGGAGTCCGATTACCGGGAAGTGTGGGAATCCTTCGACTCGGCGACACAGTCCATCTTCGCGCGGCCTTCACTGGCAGACGAGCTGCCATTGCTACCGAAGCGCCCCTGGCTGTGGATCTGGATCGCGGAGTTCGCGGTGATCGCTACTGCCGGCGCGCTGACCCCTGCCTAGCTGCCGCCTGAACCGTGAAGGGCGCAGGGGGAGTCCTACTGGGGAGTGGCGATTGTGAGGTAGTCGACCCACTTCTTTTGCTTCAGGGCGAAGTCTGCCCCAAAGTCGTAATCGTTCGATTTGCCTACCTGACAAGTTAGAGTGCTGCCGTCCGAGCCCACGCGGCAGTCCATCGCATGAGTATCACCGGAATCGGGGTCGGTGACTGTGATGCTCGCACGGGGTAGAGCCGTCACGTTAGGGTTGCTAGACCTATAGGCGTAGGTGGGTTTCAATGCCTCTGCGTAAATCGCATCAGCGAACTCGCATGATGTTAGGAGAGGAACGCTGATGTCAGCGCCATTTGCAGTGACCCCGCAGTCATTTCGCGGGTAGGCAGGGCCTCCAGCGGAAGAGGAACGTTTGCGTTTGCCTCGCGTCGGCTCAGCTGCGCGGCTGTTGCTTTCTGCGGCAGAGCTGTGACCGGAACCGTGGTTTGAAGCCGGTGGGGTGGGGTTGGGGCCGGACTTCTTGGTGGACTTTGCGCGCGTGGATTCGTCTGCCTTGTCACCCTTCTTGGAGTCGTCCTCCGTAGAGTCTTCATCCTTAGCTGCCGAATCCTGCTGTGCAGAGCTGTTGGCGGAGCTGTCGGAGCCGGCGGCATCGTTGGAGTCTTCAGAACCGCAGGCGCTTAAACCCATTGCGGCGACGGTGAATAGAGCAAGTGCAGACATGCGCTTCATGAAAACGTCCTTAAGTAAAGGAATGAGTCGTATTAATGAAGAAGCCTAGCGCTTCCGCTAGTCATTCACAGTGAGAACGACCTTTCCCAGCGCGTGGCCCGACTCGACCTCCTGGTAGCCCTCAGCGGCGGCGCTGAAGGGTAGTTCCCTGCCGATCACCGGGCGCATCGCGCCCTCCACAACCAGCCGGGCGAGCTCCGCGAAACGCTCCTGGGTACGGATGCGAGTGATGCCGCTGCCGCCCAGGCGGGCGGCCAGCTGCTTGTCGGCAGCGCTGCGGATCGCGCCCTCTGGTGCAAGATGCGCCAGCCCCTCCAAGACCCCGCCGCCGACGAGGTCCAGAATGCCGTCCACCGGCGGAACGGTGACGTGGGAACCGGTCTTGCCCAGTTCCGCGGTATCCATAAAGCGCGCCCCCAGGCGCTCTACCAGCACCTTCTTGCGAGCACTGGCGATGCCGATGACCTCAATGTCGAAATGCCGCGCCAACTGCAGAGCATGCGTGCCTACGCCACCGCCCGCGCCGATCACCAGCAGGCGGGCGCCCTCATCCGGCCAGGTTTCCAGGTTGTGCAGTTCCGCCAAAGCGTCATAGGCGGTCCCGGCGGCCGCGGGGAGGCAGGCCGCATCCGTGGCCTCTACACCGCTGGGGATAGCTGCGGTCGAGGTGGCGTCCAAAAGAACAAAAGAATCACTCGCAGCACCAGTGCTGGAGAAAGCCGAGCCAAAGACGCGATCACCTGGCGAAAACCCGGTGGAAGGGTCGGCCTCGACGACGATTCCGGCGGCCTCGCGGCCCATGGCCATGGGGAAGGAGACCGGGAATGAGCCCTGGCGTTGGCCGTTCCGCACTTTAATGTCGCCGGGGTTCAGACTGATCGCCGTGGGGCGGATCAGCACGCTGCCGGGCTGCCAGGTGGGGTCGGCGACGTCAAGGAAGCTGGTGACCTCGGGGCCGCCGAAGGATTCAAAGCCGAAGATACGCATGAACCCCATGGTAGGGGTCCGCTAGTTCTTGGCGAAGCGGCGCATGAGGAAAGCGAACAGAGCGCCGGAGATGTTGTGCCACACGGCGGCGACCGCACCGGGGATAGCGGCCTCTGGAGCCCAGTACTTGCCCGACATGCCAGAGGCCAGGCCAGCGGACTGCGTGGCGACTTCGATGGCGGTGGTACGGCGCACAGCGGGGGATTCGCCGGTAGCGCGGGCGGCGAAGTAGCCCAGGATGTAGCCGATGGTGTTGTGGATGATGACGGCGACCAGGACGGTTACGCCGACGTTCATCAGGGTCTCCGAAGATTTAGCCACTGCGGGGAAGACCACGCCACCGATGGCGATGATGGACAGCCACGGCAGGACCGGCAGCAAGAACTGGACGATGCGGTCGAAGATCACACGGATGACCAGGCCGCCGATGACGGGCAGCAGCACGGTCTGGACCAGGCTCCACGCCATGGAGGCGCCGTCCACCGGGGTTTCCTCGCCCGCGAGCAGCAGCATGATCACCGGGGTGACGATCGGGGAGAGGATCGTGGAGACGGAGGTCATGGTCACGGACAGGGCGACGTCGCCCTTGGCCAGGTAGGAAACCACGTTGGAAGTAGTGCCGCCCGGGACGGAACCCAGCATCAGCAGGCCGACCGCCAGCATGGGGTTCAGCCCCAGCAGCTTGGCAACGGCCACCGCACCCAGCGGCATGATGACGAACTGCGCCAGCACGCCGATGAAGATCGGCATGGGGCGCTTGATGACCAGTGCGAAGTCCGGCAGCGTCAACGTGAGGCCCATGCACAGCATGATGATGGCGATCATCGTGGAGATGTGCGCCGCCAGGGGAGTGAAGGTGTCCGGGCTGGCCAGTGCCAGGCCGGCGCCGATCAAGATGAATGCGGGGAACGCCCACACGGCAATGGTGGCGGAGCGTTCCTCGGAGGCATTGGTGGCATTGGCGGCTTTGGTGTTTTCCGCGCCGGTTTCGGGCGCTTCGGTTTTCTTCTCTTCGGTCGTCATGTGACCAGTATATGAGACGACAGTCTCAAAGTATGAAATTCTCCGAAAAGCCTGCCGTGAACGGGGGTGGGGAGATTAGTTAGAGTGGTTCTAACGGCTTGCGCCCAACAGAAGGAGTGACCAATGAATCAACCCCGCACCTGGTTCACCAGCGACCTGCACCTTGGTCACCCCTTCGTCGCCGAACTACGTGGCTACGGCACCAGCGGGGAGATCGATGCGGACGTCGAGCGGCACGACGCAACGATTCTGAGCAACCTCACCAGCGCCCTGGCTCCGGGCGACACGCTGTGGGTTCTCGGCGATATTTCCTCTGGGTGGGGTCCGCAGGAAGAACGAGCGCTGGACCTGCTGGCCGAGGCCTTCTCTGGCCTGGACGTCACCGTTCACCTGATCGCCGGCAACCATGACTCCTGCCATCCGCTGCACGCCAACAGCGCCGAGCGGCAGCGCCGCTTCCTGGAGGTTTTCGATTCCGTGCAGCCCTACCAGTGTGTGGTCCCGTGGGATCCGGACGGCGACGGAGTGGCCGATAACGAGGACCTAGCTAGGAAGGCCGATACCGAGGTTGCCTGGCTGTGCCACTTCCCGCGCCCCGGTCAGGATCACGAGGGCATGGAGTCCCGTTACGACTCGCTGCGCCTGGACGTGCCATACGTCATTCACGGCCACCTGCATTCCGCGGCGCCCATCACCGGCCCTGGTCAGGTCGACGTTGGAGTGGATGCGTGGGGCCTGCACCCCGCCCCTTATGAAGAGGTTATGGAGCTTCTTTACCGCGACGCCTAGCGCTCAAAGCAGGTGCATAAGCATCTATTTATGTATATTTATGCTGTGCGTTTATCGCTCGGGGCACTTTGTTGGCCCTTTTTCTAGGTGACGCCAACTTCTCGGCGCGCAACAACATGAATAAACGGGACTTGAGGTTATGACGTTCGACTTTTCCCAGTACACCTACCGTCCGCGGCATGCGGCAAAGAGCTCACGTTCTGCCGCAAAGGGGATCGCCACCGCGGCTCTAACCGCCTCCATTGGTGTGGCAGGGTTCGCCGTCCCGGCGAATGCCGCGCCTGCCGGTCCGCCCGCCGGCTCGCAGCTTCCGCCCATGCCGCAGGTTCAGCTGCCCCCGCCGCCGCAGCTCCCGCAGTTCCCACCGTTGCCTCCGGTTCCGCAGGCTGTGGAGGATGCGCTGAACCAGCTGGGAATGTCCGCCAACCAGATCCCGGGTTCCTCCGCCCCGCAGCGCCCGGCACCGCACCGGCCCGCACCGAACAACGGCTACAAGGTGCGCACGATCCACAACGTGCCTGCGCGCACCTCCATGGCAGTGGTGACCAATAACGGCATTGCCAAGACCCCGAACGCGGATGAGTCTCGCCCGGGGCTTTCCATCGTGAAGCTGTACATGGCGGACTACGTGCTGCGCTACGGCGATCGCAGCAACTCCGATCGCTACCTGGCAGAGCGCATGATCCGCTTCTCCGACGACGGTGCAGCCTCCAAGATCTACCGCAAGTACCCGCGATCTATCAGTACCATCGCCCGCGAGTATGGCCTGCGCAACACCCGTGCAGCCGCCCACTGGGGTAACTCCTATACATCCGCGACGGATACCGCTCTATTCCTGCACAAGCTGCGTATCCGCCACCCGCGCTCCCTGGTTCTGCACTGGATGCGCACCGCCAGCCCCGTGGCGGCTGACGGCACCCGCCAGAACTGGGGAACGGTGCACCTGCCGGGTGTCAACGGCACGAAGTGGGGCTGGTCCGATTACGGTCGCCAGACTTTGGCCTCGGCCTCCTTCGGCAACGGATACACCGTGGCCTCCTTCTCCTGGGGCGGCCGTGCGGTGCAGAACGCAGATACTCGAGCGGCAGCAGGATACCTGCGATAGTCTTAAGCCTCGAAGTGCAGCGACACATAAGCAACTAAGGCACATGAAGGATTGAGCTCGGCTCCTGGCACGGAAAGTTTTTAGGTAATGGCACCACAGGACAAAAACCCTTTCAACAGCGGAGGCAACGGCGCGGACGGGCAGAACGCCGACAACCCGACCGAATACTTGGGGCAAGCCAAGTCGGAAGGGGCGAGTGCGGAGCCCCCGCAGTACCGCCGCCAGGATGATCAGAGCACGCAGGTATTCGGAGCCTCCGGTACTGGAAACTCGCAGGGCTACCAGAACACGGGCGGTCAGGGGTACGGTGCGCCCGGTTTTAACCCTCAGGGTGGCTATGGCCAGGCTGGCCAGCAGGGCTACGGTCAGCCTGGTCAGCAGGGATACGGCCAAGCTGCCTACGGCCAACAGGGTTATGGGCAGCAGGGATACGGCCAACAGGGCTATGGCCAGGCCGGTTATGGTCAGCAGGGTTACGGTCAGCAAGGGTATGGCCAGCAGGGCTACAGTCAACCGGGCCAAGCATATGGTCAAGCTTATGGCCAGCCCGGCCCTAATGGCTCCAACGGGCAGGGAGGCAACGGCAACGTAGCCAAGATCGTCGTCGGCCTGCTGGTGCTTATCGCACTGGTAGTTGGCGGTGTGCTGATTTACAACCTGGTCTCCAGCGACGACGAAGGCGACGAAAAGCCCACCTCCTCGACATCCGAGACCACGGATACGACGGGGGAGAACAACGAAGAGACTTCGGGGAACCAGAACGAGGACAACCCAATGACCTCGATCCCCACCCCCTCTGGTATCACGTTGCCCTCGGACTTCCCGGACATGTCTGATTACCAGGATCAGCTCGACGACAGCCTGGAAGATTTGGAAGAGATGCTGAGCAGCATGACCGAGAGCCCCGTCGTGCCTACCGGTAGGCCCAGCTACAACTAGCCAGGCCGCGGGCGGAGCCTAGACCGCGGTGTCTAGAACTCGGTGCCTAGAACGCGGAGCCTAGAACCCAGGGCTCCAGCCTCAAACAAACACAAGAAACCCCCAGGCGGACTTAAAACCTGGGGGTTTCTTGCTGACGTTTCAAGAGGAGAATGACCGTTCGTATGTGGATCCTTTCTGTCGACCACTGAGCACTAATCTAAAGTGCCTTCCTGGAAAAACCCTGTGTACGGTCTGCAAGGTCGCTACGCGTTAAATAGGCTTTTCCCGCAAACGATAAAACCCCTGTTCAAGCGCGGAAAACGGGCTCGCTGCAATCAAGTATTTTCACTCTGAGGACATGATTGTCCGGGCGAGGGGATAGGGTATTGCAAGACCTACACACGTTCGAGTACGAAATTGGGGAGTGATCCCGCCATGGAAGGCGAAAAATCTACAGTCGCGGCAAACGCGGAAAAAGTAAAGGTCGACCCGTTAATTTTCTGGGTTGCCTTCGGCTTCATCGTTGCCTTTGTCGGCTACGCGATCATCTTCAAGGACAGGGCCGCAGAAAGCCTGCAGACCGGCGCAAACTGGCTGCTGGAGAACTTCAACTGGCTGTACATCGGCAGCATCTCCTTGGCCTTCCTGTTCCTCATCGTTCTCTTCGTCTCCCGCTTTGGCCGCATGCGCCTGGGCGTGGAGGGCGAGGAGCCGGCATTCCGAACTTTGTCCTGGTTTGCGATGCTCTTCGCCGGTGGCCTCGGCTCCGTGCTGATGTTCTACGGTGTGGCCGAGCCGATGAACCACGTCGTCAACGTGCCCATGCAGGACGCAGAACCGATGAGCACCGAAGCGATCGGCGAGGCCATGGGCTTTACCCTGTATCACTTCGGCCTGCACATGTGGGTTATCTTCGCCCTGCCGGGCCTTGCTCTGGGCTACTTCATCTACAAGCGCCACCTCCCGCCGCGCGTATCTAGTATCTTCGCGCCCATCCTCGGCGCCAGCATTTACTCGTGGCCCGGAAAGCTTATTGACGCCCTGTCTATCATCGGCACCGTGTTCGGCATCGCGGTTTCGGTCGGGCTCGGTACGCTGCAGATCAACTCTGGCCTGGCCAAGGTGTTCGGCGCGGAGACCGTCGCATGGGTGCAGATCAGCATCCTTGTCGTCATCGTGGCGGCGTCGTCCATCTCGGTATCCACGGGACTGTCGAAGGGTATCAAGTGGCTGTCCAACATCAACATCCTCGCCGCAACTTTGCTGATGGTGTTTGTGCTGCTGACCGGCCCCACGCTTCTGCTGCTGCGCGGCACGATGGATGCCACCAGCCTGTACGCGGAGTACCTGCCGAAGATCATGTTCTGGTCCGACTCGCAGCAGGTAAACCCCGGCTGGCAGGGTAAGTGGACGGTCTTCTACTGGGCGTGGACGATCTGTTGGTCGCCTTTCGTGGGCATGTTCGTCGCCCGCATCTCCCGTGGTCGTACCGTCCGTGAGTTCATCGGTGGCGTGCTGCTGCTGCCGACTGCGTTCACCATCGTTTGGTTCTCCGTCTTTGGCTACGCCGGCCTGGACATCGAGAAGAAGGAGCCGGGCGTGCTGACCCAGCCGATCGTGGAGGAGGGCGATCCCGCCACCGCGCTGTTCACCTTCTTGGAGCACTTCCCGTGGACCCTTGCCATCAGCATCCTGGCGCTGTTCGTTATCGCCATCTTCTTCGTCACCTCCATCGACTCTGCGGCGTTGATCAACGACATGTTCGCCGCCGGTGAAGAGGGCAAGACCCCGCTGATCTACCGCCTGCTGTGGTGCATCATGATCGGTGCCGTCGCAGGATCCATCCTGATCATGGCTCCGGATTCCGGAATCGACGCGCTGCAGCAAACCGTGATCATCATTGGCTTCCCATTCGTGCTGTTCAACTTCGTGATGATGTTCTCCCTCGTGAAGGGAATGAACGACGACTCTGCGGCGCGCCCCGAGCCGCCGAGCCGCCAGTGGGGCAAGACCGACTCTGCGGAGAAGCTGGCCGAGCACGAAGCTCGCCCGGCCCCTGGCTATGACAACGAGGGCAACGAGCACGCCCGCTTCGAATACGACGCGGAAGGAAACCTCGTCATCCCTGGCAACGTGCGCATCGAGGGCGACCTGGGAATCGTCGGCGACGTGGACAATGAGGCGGAAGTCGCCCCCGCGCGCCCGATGTACGACCAGGAGGGCGAACTGATTACGGAAGAGTCGACTGAGCCCGAAAGCTCGGCGGACGATGAGGGCGTCAATAAGGAATAGATCAGGAAATGCGTTAAGCACAATCGCACCTACAACATCGGTAGGCTGGATCTAGTACGAATAAACCTATAAAAAAGGAGTGACCATGGTTCAGCGTGTAGGTGTTATCGGTGCAGGTCTAATGGGATCCGGCATCGCAGAGGTCGCCGCCAAGGCCGGCAGCGACGTGCTGGTTTGGGAGGCCAAGCAGGAGTTCGCCGATGCGGGTAAGGCTCGCATCGAGAAGTCCCTGGAGAAGGCCGTCAGCCGCGGCAAGCTGTCCGAGGAGGACCGCGACGCAGCTCTGGGTCGACTGACCTTCACCACCAAGCTCGAGGACTTCGCGGACCGCGAGCTGGTCATGGAGGCCATCATCGAGAACGAGGACATCAAGAAGGACGTCTTCGCCAAGCTGGACGAGATCGTCGAGGACAAGAAGGCGCCGCTGTGCTCCAACACGTCCTCCCTGCCGATCCAGACCATCGCCAGCGCCACCAAGAACCCGGGCCGTGTGCTGGGTCTGCACTTCTTCAACCCCGTTCCGGTTCTGCCGCTGGTGGAGGTCATCCCGGCGCTGACCACCGACGAGGACGTCGTTGAGGTGGCTCAGACCTACGCCACCGAGAAGCTGGGCAAGCAGGCCATCCGCGCGAAGGACCGCTCCGGCTTCATCGTGAACTTCCTGCTGGTGCCGTACATGCTCTCCGCAGTGCGCATGGTGGAAAACGGCGTGGCAACCCCGGAGGACATCGATACTGGCATGAAGCTGGGCGCTAACCACCCGATGGGTCCGCTGACCCTGGCAGACATGGTTGGCCTGGATACCTGCGCCTTCATCGCTGACGTCATGTACAAGGAGTTCGGCGACCCGAGCTACGCCTGCCCGCCGCTGCTGCGCCGTATGGTTACCGCAGGTCACACCGGACGCAAGTCCGGCAAGGGCTTTTACGAGTACAATTAAACCCACGACACTCGCTAGACGAAAGGAAGGTCAATATATGTCCATCGACGATCTGAAGAACAAGGCAGAGGGCGCCGCAGGCCAGGCCAAGGAGGCCGCCGGCGAGGCTACCAACAACCAGGATCTGGCCAACGAGGGTCGCGCAGACCAGACCAAGTCTGACATCAAGGACAAGGCCAACGAGCTGAAGGACAAGGCTTCCGACGCTGTAAACAAGGTTCTGGGCGACGCTCAGAAGTAAAGCTCAGAAGTAAAACTGAGAGCGAGAAAGTCCCGGCTGAAAAATTTCAGCCGGGACTTTTGCTATTGCCGGGGTGTTCCCAGGGCCGGAGCTCGAGGAACGCCCCGGCGCGCTGGCGCGTGCCGGAGCCTTACAGCGCCTGGTCGACGACCGCTGCCGCGCGGTCGACGATCTCCAGTGCCCAGTTCAGCTGCTCCTCGGTGGTGATCAGTGGCGGGGCGAAGTGTAGGCGGTGGCCGGAAACCATCGGCCAGATGCCGGCCTTCTTCAGCTCGGCGCCGAACGCACCCATGGCCTCGCCACCCATCGGGGTCTTAGCCTCCTGGTCGCTGACGAACTCGATGGCCCAGAAGAAGCCCTTGCCGCGGACGTTGCCCACGCTCGGGTGGTTCTCCGCGATCTTCTCCATAGCCGGGGCGATAACGCGCTCGCCCAGCTCGGCAACCTTCTCGAAGGTGTTCTCCTCGCGGTAGACCCTCTGCGCAGCCAGGCCGGGGGCGGCCGCCAGCGGGTGGCCGGAGTAGGTCAGGCCGCCCGGGTAAGGCTTGTCGGCGAAGCGCTGGTAGACGGCCTCGTTCATCATCACGCCACCCAGCGGCGCCATGCCGGAGTTCACGCCCTTGGCGAAGGTAACCAGGTCCGGCTGCAGATCCTTGCCGCCGTGCTCGTAGGCGAACATCTTGCCGGTACGGCCGAAGCCGACCATGACCTCATCGGCGATGTACAGCGCACCGTGGCGGTCGCAGATCTCGCGCACGCCCTGCAGGAAGCCCTCCGGCGGGACGATGATGCCGCTGGAGCCCACGACGGACTCGATCAGCACGGCGGCCACGTTGTCCTCGTACACCAGGGTTTCCTCCAGCGACTGCAGAGCGCGGGCGCACTCTTCCTCCTGCGTGGAGGAGTAGAAGGCGCTGCGGTACAGGAACGGGCCCCAGAAGTGCTTCACGTCGCCGTCGGTGGTGGGGTTGCCGTGGCGGCGAGCCTCACCGGTGGCCATGATCGCGGAGCCGGTAGCGCCGTGGTAGCTGCGGTAGGCGGTCAGGATCTTGGACTTGCCGGTGGTCAGGCGCGCCATGCGGATGGCGTGCTCGATAGCGTCCGCGCCGCCGTTGGTGAAGAATACGTGGGAGAAGTCGCCCTGCGCCTGCTCCACGATCTCCTTGGCCAGCTCGCTGCGCACATCGTTGGAGAACGCGGGGTTCTGGTTGGTGATGCGGGTGGCCTGCTGCTGAATTGCCTCTACCAGCTTCGGGTGGGCGTGGCCCAGGTTGGCGCTGACCAGCTGGCTGCCCAGATCCAGGTAGCCGTTGCCCTGGTAATCGTAGATCCACACGCCCTCCGCGTGGCTGAGCGGCTGCGGATTGATCTTATCCTGCGCCGACCAGCTGTGGAATACGTAGTTGCTGTCGTTGTCGCGTACCTGCTGCTCTGCGGTCGTTGCTTCTTCGGTACCGACGCCAACTTTCGCGCCGTCGAAGGTAGTGAACTCGGTGATGTTAGGGGGTAATTCAGTCATTCCCCCAGGCTACTCCTGTGTGTCGGCATCGGCAGCGGAGGTGCTGTCTAAGACTGTTCCCGGGTGGCCTGCTCCGTAAAGCTTTCGTCGTAATCCTCGCGGTAATCCTCGCCGTAGTCTTCGTCGTCTTCAGCGCCTGGCTCGGCGAAGCCGAAGCGCTTCAGGCGCGCCCGATCGGCGGCGGAGGAGGAGCTGGTCAGTTGCAGCAGTTCGTTGTAGATGCCGCCGCTGGTCGCCAGCTCCGCTGGGGATCCGACCTCGCAGACATGCCCCTTGTCCAGGGTGACGATCTTGTCTACGTCGGCGATGGTGGACAGGCGGTGGGCGATGACGATGGTGGTGCGGCCCACCATCAGCTCGTTTAGGCCGGCCTGCACCACGCGCTCGGCCTTGGTATCCAGCGCAGAGGTGGCCTCGTCCAGGATCAGCACGGGCGCGTCCTTCAGCATCGCGCGGGCCACGGCGATGCGCTGCTTCTGCCCGCCGGAAAGGCGCAGGCCGCGCTCGCCGATCAGCGTGTCGTAGCCGTCCTTGAAGTGCATGATGAAGTCGTGGGCGAAGGCGCGCTTGGCCACCGCCACGATCTCCTCGTCGGTTGCGTCGGGCTTGGCGTAGGCGATGTTTTCCCGCACTGTGCCGGAGAACAGGGCGGGTTCCTGGAACACCACGCCGACGGAGCTGCGCAGCTCCGCAGCCGTCATGTCCGCCACGTCCTTGCCGCAGACCTTAAGCTGGCCCTCGGTGGGGCGGTACAGGCCCAGCAGCAGGTTCACCAGGGTGGACTTGCCGCCGCCGGATTCGCCGACTAGCGCCACCTGGTCGCCCTTGGCCGCCTGGAAGGTGACTTCGTGGATGACGGGCTCGCCCTTGAGGTACTCGAAGCTCACGTGGTCGAAGTCGATCACCGGCCCGGTTTCCGGGGCGGACAGCTGTGGGCGCACGGCCTGGTCCACGTCCTCTTGGGATACCAGCATCGGCCCACCTGGGCGGGCGGCCTCCAGCAGGGGAGCGGTGGCCGAAGGCTCCTCCAGCTCCTCCATGGTCTCGAAGTACTCGCGGGAGCCCGCGGCGGCGCGCTGGGCGGTATCCACCATCCAGCTCATCATGCCGGCCGGCTGGCGGGCCATCACCACGTACTGCAGCAGTAGAACCATGTCGCCGAGCGTGAAGTCGCCGTGCAGGGTGCGCCAGAACAGCATCAGGTAGATGGCGAAGAAGATGATGTTCATCCCGCCCATGCGCAGGACGTCCATGAAGTGCCACCAGCGGGACTGCTCGCGCGTCAGTTGGATCGTGTCTGCAAAGTGCTTCTGGAACAGTCGCAGTTCGCGCAGCTCGGAGACGAAGGACTTCACGACCTTCACCTGGCCAATGACCTCCGCAAAGCGCCCCTGGGCGACGTCGATGTGCTCATTCTTTTCCTTCTCCCACACCATCCACTTCTTGGAGGTCAGCATGGTCAGGTACAGGTACATCGGGAAGATAATGGCCAGTAGCAGCGCCAACGGCCAGTAGTAGATCGCCGTGATGACCAGGATCATCACCACGGTGATCAGCATGGAGAAGAAGTTGTTGGCGAAGGACTTGATGAAGTCCGTCAGCCCCAGGATGGAGCGGTCCAACCGGGAAATGATGGTGCCGGTGACCTGTTTGTCGTAATAGCCCTGCGGCAAGGCCAGCAGCTTGGCGTAATAGCGGTTGGAGAGGATCTGGCGCATCCGCATCGCCATCACGTCGCCGAACCAACCGCCGATGTTGCGGATGATGGTGTTCGCCAGTTCCACCGCCAGCAGTCCGACCGCCAGCCAGATGACGGTCTTCGTGGCGTTCTCAATGGCGGCGTCGGAGGCCCCTCCACCGCCGACGGTGTCCACGATCGTGTCGGTGGCCAACTTCACCAGGAAGGGAGTAGCCAGTGCCAGCCCCGCGGTGACGAGGCTGGTGATCATCACAATGATGTAGAACGGCCACAGTTCCTTGGTGGAACGCAGGATACGGCTAAAGGCATTAATCACACCTAGCCAAGTTAATTGTTCACGTGCGCCTTAGCGAATTCCGCGATGCGGTCCAGGGCCTCGTTGAGGATCTCCCGGGACGTTCCGAAGTTGATGCGCACATGCCCCGCACCCTGGGCGCCGAACATGGTGCCCTCGTTGAAGGCCACACGGGCGCCTTCCAGCAGCTTCTGGCCCGGCTTCTCCTCCAACCCCGGAACCTCGCTGAGGTCTACCCACAGCAGGAAGCTGGCCTCGGGGCGGATGAACTTCGCGCCGGGCAGCACCTCCGGCAGGCGGCGTTCGAGCAGGTCCAGGTTGCCCTGTAGGTACTCCAGCTCGCTGTCCAGCCAGGCCTCGCCGTCCGTGTAGGCGGCTTCGGCGGCGACCTGCCCCAGAGTGGAGGCAGATCCGGTGCGCAGCGGGCTGACCTTCGCCATGGCTGCGCGGTCGTCCGGGTTGGTGAAGATCATCTGCGCGCAGTGCAGGCCTGCGGTGTTCCAGCCCTTCGAGGTGGCCAGCACTGTCACGGTCACCCGCGCAGCGGTCTCGCTGAGCGTGGCCAGGGGAGTGTGCTTGTGCGGCGCGTAGACCACCGGCGCGTGGATCTCGTCGGAGATCAGGCGCACGTTGTACTTGTCAGCCAGTTCCACCAGCTTGGCCAGCTCTTCGGGGCGCCATGCGCGACCCAGCGGGTTGTACGGGTTGCAGACGATCATCGCGCCCACGCCCGCCGGGTTGTCGGTGCTGGCGAAGGCGGCCTCTAGGGCCGCGTAGTCGAAGGCCCACTCTTCGGCGCCATCCTTTTCCACCTTGGTCATCTCCACCTCGACCTTCGGGCGCTTGACTGCGCTCGGAACGTCGAAGAACGGGTGGTAGCTCGGCACGGGGACGATCACGTCGGAGCCCTGGGGCGTCAATTCGTCGATGGCCGAGGCCACGCCCTTAACTACGTCCGGCACGAGCCGCACCCACTTCGGGTCGATCTGCCAGCCGAAACGGCGATCCAGGAAGCCGGCCAGCGCCTTCTCCACCGAGCCGTTGCGGCGCTCGTAGCCGAAGTATTCGTGGTTCACGCCCGCCTGGATGGCCTGCTTGACGGCGGGGCAGGTGTCGAAGTCGGTCTCGGCGACCCAGAGGGGCAGCACGTCTTCGTCATAGACGGTCCACTTCATCGTCCCGCGGGCGCGCAGCGTGGCGAGGTCGGGGACAGATACGGCGGAATCCTGCGGACGTGTGGCCCGGGTGTTCTGGGTGGCCTGGGCGTTCTGGGGGCTGTTGTTTTGGGTGGTTGCGTTCATAGCGTCCCACCCTAGCACTCTAGACCGAGCTGTCTAGTAGCCGTCTAGAAACGGCCTATTGCGGGCGCTGAACTAGCCCAGATTGAGCCCTAACGGCTCGGGTACAGCTCCGGATAATCCTCCCGAATCTGCTGGTAGGCATCTTCCGCCACCTCGCGGGTCACCTCACCTCGCGCGGATGCGTCCGTGTCGAAACGCCGCACCATACGTCGCGAACCATAGGGTGGCCACTCCGGATCTTCCCCGCGGGCGAAACGCGAGACGATCCCGTGAAACTCCGTCGCCAGCGGCTGCAAGCGCTCAGCCGCGGACTCGCCGCAGAAATACTTCACTGTTTTGGGCGCGACCGTGAGGGCGTCAAAAACCAAAGGCAGATCCGCGCAGTGCCAGGCCGATTGGCTCCCGTGAAACTCATAGGCCCAGCTCGTATCGCGTTTCTCCTCCATGATCGCCACGGCCCAGCGTTTGATGGCCGAATCACCGATGGCCATTCCTATCGGGTTTTCTGACGCCCACCGCACCCGCGCCCCCAGCTTCCATTCCGCGTAGCGTCCCAACGCCTTGGCTGCTTGCCGCACCAACGGGTTTTTGGAGCCCAAGCGCTTATCGATGGCACGGGCGAAAGGCATCTTCGTGAACTCCTCACGCAGGGTGCCGATCAGCAGCGGCACGTCGCGCATCTCGCTGGGCCGGAAAGGATACGGCCCCACGGCACAGTCCGAACCGTAGAAGCGGGCGTAGCGCCGGTAGGCGCGCTGCAATTGTTCGGGGGAGAGGCTGGACAGGTGCTTGCTGGTCAGTGGGCCACCGAGGACCGCGCGGGCGACATGCTCGCGGCTCGGCCAGCCCTCGCGCGGGAACCCGGGGCTCAAGATCACGGCGCGGTGCACCAAGCCTTCGGTGCGCGGATTGCACAGCGTCCAGGCCGTCAGCGCGCCGCCGGCGGACTGACCCATCAGCGTGACTTGCTCCGGATCTCCGCCAAAAGCCGCGATGTTGTCCCGCACCCAGCGCAGGGCGGCCACAATATCCTCGGCGCCGCGGAAGTACTCCGGCTCGGTGTTCGGATCGGCCGAAGCGTCCACGTCGGCGGGGTGATCCTCGTCCAGCAGAGGCAGGAAGCCCTCCAGGCGGTAGCGGTAGTTCAGTGAAACGTAAACGAAACCCTCCTCGGCGAAGCGGACACCCTGGTACCAGAGTTCGTCGGCGAAGCCTTCCTCATAGCGACCACCGTGGATGAACACGATTACAGGTGCCCCAGACTTGGTGCTGGCTGTGGGGATGGAGCCAGATCCAGACTTGGCCTTGGGATGGAAGTCAGACTCGATGATGGAAGGGGGTGCGTCGACCGGGCAGGTGATGGATAGGGATTGGCGGTGGGTGGCGGTAGAGGGGTCGCCGAAGAAGAATCTAAAAGGGACGGCAGGGGAAGGAGGGGCGAAGCGTTCGCCCGAGGCGTAGGGGATGGACTCGAAGCGGAGGACGGAACCGCGGAGGAAGCCACGACTGCGACCCTGATTGATGGCCACATCAACGTAGTCCTTGGCCTCAGGGATAGAGTAGGGGATCATGGATTACCTCCAAAACGCTTCCGAACTGCCTTATGAACTGCCCGACTTCGCGGCTGTCGACCTTGCCGAGCTGGTGCCCGCCTTCCGCACCGCTCTGGTGGATCACGCCGCGCAGATCGCGGCGATCGCGAACAACCCTGAGTCTCCCACCTGGGAAAATACCGCCGAGGCGTGGGAAGAATCGGGGCAGATGCTGCAGCGCGTGCTGGCCATTGTTTTTAATTATACGGGCGCAAATGCCACCGATCAGGTGCGCGAGATCGAGGCGACCATCAGCCCGGAGCTGGCGCGGCACTTCAGCGAAATCTGGCTGAACCGGAGGCTGTGGGAGCGCATCTGCGCCCTGCCCGAGCAGCCGGAAGGCAGCGAGGAGGAGGCCCTGCTGCGGGAGCTGAAGAAGAGCTTCATTCGCGGCGGCGCGGAGCTGGACGATGCACAGCGGGCAAGCCTGCGCGACATCGACGCCCAGCTGGCCGAGCTGACCACTGCCTTCGGGGCGCAGCTGCAGACCGCCACCGAGGACGCGGCGGTGCTGCTGACCGACGAGGCCGAGGTCGCGGGGCTGAGCGCGGCGGACAAGGAGTACTTCGCCAAGGCCGCCATCGAACGTGGGGAGGAAGGCTGGCTGATTCGCCTGGGCCTGCCGAGCATCCAGCCGGTGCTGGAGTCCCTGGAGAACCCGGCTGCGCGCGCGAAGGTGCACGAGGCATCGCTGAACCGCGCGACCGGCAGCAACGAGGCCACGCTGCTGCAGATCGTGCGCCTGCGCGCCCAGCGCGCCGAGCTGCTGGGCTTTGCCAATCACGCCGAGTTCGTCGCCGCCGCCGAGACCGCCGGTAGCCTCGCGGCGATCGAGGATCTGCTGAATCAGGTGACGCCCGCCGCCGTGGCGAACGCGCACGGAGAGTACAAGCGGGCGCTGGACAAAATGGCCGTGAGCGGCACATCGAGCGCAGCGGACGCAGCGGACACAGCGGGTACAGCGGGGCTGAGCGGTGCCGACTGGCCCTACTGGGATGCCCAGCTGCGTGCTGAAGAGCTGGACGTCGATGAAGCCGAGCTGAAGAAGTACTTCCCGCTGGAACAGGTGATGGTCGACGGTGCCTTCTTTGCCGCCAAGCGCCTCTACGGCATCGACCTGCGGGAACGCACCGACCTAGCCGGCTACGCGCCGGGCGTGCGGGTATGGGAAGTCACTGAGGGGGAAGAGTCGCCCGTCGGCATCGGCCTGCTGCTGACCGACATGTACGCCCGCCCCACCAAGCGCGGCGGCGCGTGGATGAACTCCTTCGTCGAGCAATCCAACCTGCTGGGCAAGGCGCCTGTGGTAGTCAACGTCATGAACATCGCCGAACCCGCCGAAGGCGAGCAGGCGCTGCTGACCCTCGACGAGGTGCAGACCGTCTTCCACGAGTTCGGCCACGCCCTGCACGGCCTGCTCTCCGACGTGCGCTATCCCACGCTGTCTGGCACCAACGTGCCCCGCGACTTCGTGGAATTCCCCAGCCAGATCAACGAAAACTGGGCCTTGGAGCCCGCCGTGCTGCGCAACTACGCCCGCCACGTGGAAACCGGGGAAGTCATCAGCGGCGAGTTCGTCGACGCGATCCGCGCCCAGGCGAAGTGGGGCCAGGGGCTGGCCACCACCGAGTTCCTGGCCGCCTGTTGGCTGGACCTGGCCTGGCACAAGCTCTCCGCCGCGGAGGCGGAGAAGCTCGCCGCCACCGACGATGCCGCCGCCCAGGTGGAATCCTTCGAGGCCGAAGCCCTGGAGCACGCCGGGGTGGACGTCAACGGTGCCCTCGCCCCGCGCTACCGCTCGGCTTACTTCAACCACATCTTCGCCGGTGGTTACTCCGCCGACTACTGGAGCTACCTGTGGGCGGAGGTGCTGGACGCCGACGGTTTCCAAGCCTTCGTCGATACCGGCGCTGCAGTGGGGGAGTCTGGGGAGTCTAATGACGCCGCCGCCGACCTCGACGACGATGATGTCCGCTTCGCGGGCGAGCGTTTCCGCCGCATCATCCTCTCCCGCGGCGCTAGCATCGACTTCGAAGACGCATTCTGGATGTTCCGCGGCCAGCAGCGCAACGTGCAGCCGCTACTTGACCGCCGCGGGCTGAGCCAGGGGTAGGCGTCAAGAAAAATACAGAAGACCAACAGAGAAACAGGGAATCAGAAAGGGTGAGCGCCACCAATGATGGAATGGCTGATCAACGCGCCGGTGTGGATCCAAACCCCGCTGGTGTTCCTCGCCCTATTCGTGGTTTGCACCGTGTTGGCCTTAGTATGGCAGGTGATTGCGCTGCGGATTTTCCCCGCCAGCGCGGAGGAACAGCGCGTGCACGGGGCGCTTTCGCTGCACGAGATGTTCGCGAGCCGCAGCTCGGTGCCGTTAGACGGCGACGCTAAGCGTAGCGCCGGAGACGACCAGAAGCGCTAAGACGGACCAGAAGTGGTCAGAAACAGAAACAGAGACAGAAGAGACGGAGAGGACTAGCAGCCGATGAAACACCACTCCAAGGTGCGCCAGGCGTTGGCCCTGCTGCTGGTTCTGCTGCTCGTGGCCTGGCTGGCCACCAGCGTCTTCTAGCCCAGCGCGCTCCCAGCGAGCGCGCTGCTAGCCCTCGCCGCGGGTGGCGGCCAGCACGTCGCGAGCCAGTGGCATGTTCGCCAGATCCTCCACCAGCACTGGGTTGCCCGCGCCGTCACACAGCGGTACGCGCCAGTTCGGGTACAGGTCCTGCGTGGTGCCCGGCTGGTTCTGCGCCCGCAGGTCTCCCACCAGATCCACCAGCGCGGCGCAGCGTAGCAGCGACGGTGTCTGCGCAATGTAGCGGTGCATGGCGCGCAGGATGTACGAGACATCCGGGCGGCGCTCGCGCCCGTGCCGCGGATCGTCCAGTTCCTGGCGCAGGTCGTTAAGGAAGTAGCCCTCGCAGTCCATTCCGCGGAAGCCACCGTGGCGGGCGATGGTGCCCAGCACGTCGACCTGCCAGTTGGCATCCTCGGCGAACTCGTCGTCCGAGCTGCGGGTCAGCACTCCCAGCTCCTCGCGCAGGTCGATGTGCCCGCCGCGCAGGTAGCTGGCGGTCGGGGGCAGGTCGTGTGTGGTCACGGAGGTCAGGCAGGTACGGCGGTAGGCCTCCGGCGGTTTCGCCCCGTTGGCGTCGCCCTCAAACCACACGATCGAGGTCCCCATCACGCCGCGGCTGGCCAGGTAATCCTGCACCCACGGCTCGAAGGTGCCCAGGTCCTCGCCGACCACTACGGCACCGGCGCGGTGAGCCTCCAGCACTAGCGCACCGACCAGCGCCTCGTGGTCGTAGGTGACGTACGTGCCCAGGGTGGGGGATTCCATGCGCGGGATCCACCACAGGCGGAACAGCCCCAGCACGTGATCGATGCGGATGCCGCCGGCGGTGCGCAGGATCGTTCGCAGCATGTCGCGCCACGGACGGTAGCCTTCTTCGGCCAGCTTCCAGGGGTGCCACGGCGGCTGCGACCAGTCCTGGCCTTGCTGGTTGTAGCCATCCGGCGGGGCGCCCACGCTGGCTCCGGGAGCCAGTACGTCGGCCAGAGTCTGCGCATCTGCGCCACCGGGATGCACGCCCACGGCCAGGTCGGCCATCAGTCCGATGCTCATGTGTTCGGTTAGCGTGTTCTGTGCATGCAGTTCCTGCTCCTGGCAGAGCATCTGCATCCAGGCGTAAAAGTCGCTGGTCAGCTCCGGATCGTTGGCGGCGCGCTCGCACCATTCGGTGAAGCCCACCAGTCCCGCGCCCTCGCGCTCACGGAAGTCACGCAGCTGCTTCGCGCGCTCGTCGCCGATCCCTGCGGCGTACAGCAGGTGTAGGGCCTTGATTTTGGACGCCACCACGGGGTCCCGCTCCAACAGGTCAGCCGTGTGATTGCGCTTCTTCAGCGGGGCGGCGAGCTGCTCGATCTCCGCGTGCAGCTCGGGGTGTGCGGCGTACTCAGGAGTGTTCTCCACCCGGATGTAGATGGGGTTGGTGTACCGGCGGGTGGTCGGCAGGTAGGGGGAATCCTCCACCGGGGGAGCGGCCTCCGCTGCGTGCATGGGGTTTACCAGCACGAAGTCCGCCCCGCCGAGCTTCTGCAGGGAATCGCTCAAGACCTCGAGGGTGCCGTAGTCGCCGATGCCCCAAGCGTCGCGGTCGCGCAGGGAGTACAGCTGCGCCATTACTCCGGTGCGCGGGGCATCCGGTAGTTCCAGGGCTTGGGGGGAAACCAGCAGGGTAGAAGTAGCCTCCGTGGAATCGGCACGGGCCTCGAGCTGGTGCCAGCCCGCGGGCAGCGCGGGTAGCTGGAAAGTGGCGGTGCCGAAAGTGGTGGCGGCGGCTTCAGCACCGACGGTGATGGGATCGACCCATTCATTGAGCTGTTCGAGGGGGATGGTCTCGCCGTCTTCGGTGCGGACTTGCACCTGCAGGGATTCGCCGTCGATGCAGTGGACATGCAAGGTGCGGGGGCGGTCGGCGATGGCGGTGACGGTGGGAGGCAGCATGCGGCTATAGCGGGCGCGTAGCAGGTCCTCGATGGCCGCCTGTGCAATCTCTTCGGTGAGGGCGTCGGGGTCCTCGGGCAGATCCAGACCCAGCTCGCGGAGTGCGAAGAGCACGGTGCTGCTTTGGACCTCTACCCTTTGGCCGTTCTGGCCGGTGTACCAGGTGGCCACGCCGCACTCGGTGGCCAATTCGTTGAGGATTGCATTGACATCGGAGGCATTTGCGCCGCCGGATTCCACAGAGCTAGTCACAACTGCCATTGTGCAGGGCACCGGGCGCATCTTCCACTTTTCCAGCCTTTTGCAAAAAAGGGGCGAGCGGGACAGCGGGGAGATAGTGGGGAGAAGGCCGCAGCAGCGGGTGTGGGGAATTTTGCCGAAGGTTCGACGTGATTCACGCCACTCATATATGGTTGTAGAAGTATAAGTCACGTTGAGGCTGCGGGCGCAACGACCGAAATTGCGCCCGTTATTCACGTAAAAACCCAGGTCAGGCAACTGTCAGGACATGAACAAAGGGAGCAGCATGACGGAGTACACCTCTGAAGCCCTATACACGATCGACGAGCACGAGACCTGCCTAACGGCAGTCCGTGACCTCGGCGCCGAATCCCCAGACGGGGTGCTGTTTAAGCGTCCGAAGAACTTCGACTGGGTGGACGTCACCGTCTCCCAGTTCCTGGACGACGTTTACGCAGTAGCCAAGGGCCTGGTTGCCAACGGTATCGAGCAGGGCGACCGCGTGGTCATCATGTCCGACACTCGCTACGAGTGGACTGTGCTGGACTACGGCATCTGGGCTGCCGGCGGCATCACCGTGCCGATCTACCCATCCTCCTCCACCTCCCAGTGTGAGTGGATCGTGGGCAACTCCGGCGCGAAGCTGGCCATCGCTGAAAAGTCCGGCCACACCACCCGCCTGAAGACCTTCGTCAAGGAAGGCGACCGCCCGGAGGGCGATGACTCCGCGCACCTCAAGCGCGTGCTGGAGATCAACAGCGGTGCCATTGACATCCTGGTTAACGACGGCCAGGAAGCTGGCATCGGGCAGGACGTCCTGGAAGAGCGCATCGCCAACACCCGCCACGATGACGTTGCCTCCATCGTTTACACCTCCGGCACCACCGGCCGTCCAAAGGGCTGCAAGCTGACCCACCACAATTGGCTGGCTGAGGCCCGTGCCATCCTGACCCACCCGGTCGGCCGCGCCGCTGCTTTCGGTTACCGCAAGCTGACGTTCCTGCCGCTGGCGCACGTGTTCTCCCGCGCGATGGCTCACGCTGCCACCGTCGGTGGCGCTACCCAGACCCACTGGAGCGACATGAGCACCCTGGTTGCTGAGTTCCAGCGCACCAAGCCGAACCTGATCTGCTCTGTTCCGCGCATCTTTGAGAAGGTTCACGCGGGTGTGAAGTCCAAGGCCACGGAGGGCGGTGGCGTCAAGGCCAAGATCTTCAACTTCGCAGAGCGCGCCGCAGTCGACTACTCGAAGGCTCTCGATACCGACGAGGGGCCATCGCTGAAGCAGAAGATCGACCGCGCCATCGGTGACAAGCTGGTCTACTCCAAGGTGCGCGAGGCTATGGGTGGCGAGCTGGATTACGCGATCTCCGGCGGTTCCGCACTGAACCCGGAGCTCATGCACTTCTTCCGTGGCGTGGGTGTGACTCTGTACGAGGGTTACGGCCTGACCGAGTGCACCGCCGCAGCCTGCACTAACTTCGCCCCGGACAACATTATCGGCACCGTCGGCCGCCCGCTGGGTGGCATCACCGTCAAGATCGCCGATGACGGCGAGATCCTGCTGAAGGGCGACATGGTCTTCGCCGGCTACTGGGAGAACGAGGAAGCTACTGCGGAATCCTTCACTGAGGACGGCTTCTACCGTACGGGCGACCTGGGCAAGTTGTTGCCCACCGGCCACCTGAAGATCACTGGCCGCAAGAAGGAAATCATCGTCACCGCCGGTGGTAAGAACGTGTCGCCTGGCCCGATGGAGGACATCCTGCGCTCCGCTCCTCTGATCTCCCAGGCCATGGTCGTTGGAGACGATCAGAAGTTCGTCGGCGCCTTGATCTCCCTGGACGAGGAAGCTGCCAAGAAGTGGAAGGAAAACAACGGCGTCGCCGAGAACGTCTCCATCCGCGAGCTGGCGAAAAACCCGGTCCTGCGCTCCGAGATTCAGGATGCGATCAACGAGGCCAACGCCACTGTCTCCCACGCTGAGGGCATCAAGAAGTTCCGCATCGTCCACCGCGACTTCACCGAGGAGAACGACGAGGTCACTCCGTCGCTGAAGCTGAAGCGCTTCGTTGTGGCGAAGAACTTCGCCGACGATATCGCCTGGATCTACAACTCAAAGTAAGTTAAGAAATCCGCTCCGCGACACCGGCCACGCCTCCGCGCGTGACCGGTGTTCTTGTTTTAGAGTTGTCTGCGGTATCAACCAACACATGGGCTGTGACGGGCCCAGGGGAGAGGAGAACGCGTGCACTACGATGCTGCCCTGCGCGTTCGCGAGCTCACCCAAAATATCTACGACATTGGCGACGAGATCGCCGATTACATCAATCACGTCTCCCAGGCCATCGCCGATTGGGATGCCGACCTGGTGGAAGACTGCCTGCTGGAGCTGGAGGAGATCGTCGCAGAGGGGCGCGCTGAGGTGCGCCCCGGCCTGTCCGAGCTCAACGGCCTGCGCCAGGCTTTCGTCTCCGGCGTGCGCGCCGGCAGCATGTCCGGCGTGACTCCCTCGCGCACCCCTCGCGCCCTCGGAGGCAGCGTTGCCCGCGGCAGCGACTACCCGCACCCCGGCCGCACCTTGAGCTTTATGCACAGGAAGCCCGGTGCGTCCGCTCGCCGTTCTCTTTCTGACGCCACCACCCCAACCGCCGCCGGCACCAGCGACCCGCGCAGTGCCCGTGGCGCGGAGTTCGCTGATACTTCCGCCGAGCACGCGCCGGCGACGATGGCCTCCACGGCCTCCTGGCGCATGTGGCTGCGCGAGCAGGCCGAGCGTATCCGCGCGGACCTGCGCGAGGTGGAGGACTGGGTGATCAACCAGACGCAGTGCGCCCTGGAATCCCAGTCCGTGCTGCTGCCGCAGGCATACGTGAAGGCCGAGCAGCGCACCATCGAGCTGGTAGGCCACTGGCGGGAGGTCATTGCCCGCCAGCCGGAGCTGGCCGCGGGCATGCGCGGCGAGGCGCCGCCGGAGTTCCTGGCAGAGCGCGCCCGGGTGGAGGAGATCGTCGGCCGCCTGCAGCGACGCAAGCGCGGCACTGCGGTCTAGCGCCAGTACCGCCAGCACGGCTAGTACTATGCACGTAGTATGCATGGCCTTTATATCCACGTCCCCTTTTGCTCCACCCGCTGTGGCTACTGCGACTTCAACACCTACACCCCGCAGGAGCTCAGCGCGGCCGACGGCGGCGCTGCAGAGGGTAACACCATCCCCGGCTACCTGGATGCCCTGGAGCGTGAGCTAGAGGTCGCCGCCGAGGTGTGGGATTACCCCGGCGAAGTGCAGACCGTCTTCTTCGGCGGCGGCACGCCCTCCATGCTGGGCCATGAGGGGCTGGCCCGGGCGCTGAACGCCGCTCGCCGTACCGTGGGCCTGGCGGCAAACGCGGAGGTCACTACCGAGGCGAACCCGGAATCCACCAGCCCGGAGTTCTTCGCAGGCTTGCGCGAGGCGGGTTTCAACCGCATTTCCTTGGGCATGCAGTCCGCGATGGGGCACGTGCTGAAGGTGCTGGAGCGCCAGCACACCCCGGGGCGCCCGATTGAGGCAACCCGCGAGGCCAAGCGGGCCGGCTTCGAGCACATCAACCTGGACGTCATCTACGGCACCCCCACCGAGACCGACGACGACCTGCGGCGCACCCTCGATGCGGTGCTGGAGGCGGACGTCGACCACGTCTCCGCCTACTCCCTGATCGTGGAGGACGGCACGGCCATGGCGCGCAAGGTGCGGCGCGGCGAGCTGCCCGCCCCGGACGAGGACACTCTGGCGGATCGTTATGACGCCATCGACGCCCGCCTGCGCCAGGCCGGTTTTCACTGGTACGAGGTCTCTAACTGGGCCAAACCCGGCGGCGAATGCCAGCACAACCTGATCTATTGGCGCTCCGGGCAGTGGTGGGGCGCAGGCCCCGGCGCCCACGGATGCGTGCGGCTGCGCGGGGAAGGCCACAGCGAATCAGGCCTGGTGAGGTTGGTGAATGCGAAGCGTCCGGCGACCTATTGGAATGGGCTGCTGGGTGAGGCCGAGGGGGCGTCAATAAGAAAGGACGGCCTACCCGTGCCAGGGTCGGTGGTGACGACCGAGCGCTTAAGCAACGACGACCTGCGCACAGAACAGGTGATGCTGCGGCTGCGGCTGGCCGAGGGGTTGGACCTGGCGGAGCTGGCGGGCGGAAGCGATGGCGCGAACAGTGCTAACAGTGCTAATCCCGCCCAGAACGCGGAGCTGGGACAGGTGATCGAGCGCTACACAGGCCTGGGGCTGCTGGACAAACGCGGCGAGCGCCTAAGATTGACGGATAAAGGGCGCTACCTGGCCGACGGAATCGTCACGGACATCGTGTTGGCGCTCGGGCTTTAAGGGCCAATCGAGAGCTAATTGAGGCTAATCGGACTCACGCGAGGAGTGAAGGATTTGTCGAGCGGAACTGAACACAGAAGGAACCAGGTGCTGCGGGCGATCGTCAGTGATTTCATCGCCTCGCACGAACCGGTGGGCTCGAAGATGCTGGTGGATAAACACCAACTGGGCGTTTCCTCCGCGACGATCCGCAACGACATGGCGGTGCTGGAAGCCGAGGGGTACATCACCCAACAGCACGCCTCCTCCGGGCGCATCCCCACGGTGAAGGGCTACCGCCGCTTCGTGGACGGCATCCACGAGGTCAAGCCGCTGAGCACCCCGGAGCGCCGCGCGATCCTGGACTTCCTGGAACACGGCGTGGACCTAGAGGACGTGCTGCGCCGCAGCGTGCAGCTGCTATCCCAGCTGACCCGCCAGGTGGCCGTGGTGCAGATGCCGGACCTGCGGCGCGGGCGGGTGAAGCACTGCGAGCTGGTGAAGTTGGGCAGCCACCGCATCCTGCTGGTGCTGATCACCGACACCGGGCGCGTGGACCAGCGCAACGTGGATCTAGGCCAGCCGATCAGCGACGACGACCTGCCGCGGCTGCGCGACCTGGTGAATTCCGCGATGGTGGGGCGCACCCTGGACGACGCATGCACGAACATCGCCGCCCTGGCCAACGAGGCCAAGGGCAACAGCATGCCCGAGGAACTGCGCGACGTGGCACTCGTGGTGACGACCGTGCTGGTGGAGACTCTGCTGGAGCGCCCGAACGACCGGCTGATCCTGGCGGGCACGCCCAACCTGATGCGCACCAGCGAACTCAGCCCCGTGGTGGAGGCCCTGGAAGAGCAGGTGGTGGTGCTGAAGCTGCTGAATAGCGTGCGCGACCTGCAGGTGCAGGTGAGCATCGGCGAGGAGAACGAGGACGAGGAGCTGCGCGGCGCCTCCGTCGTATCCGCCGGCTACGGCAATGCCAACGCGGTGCTCGGCGGCATGGGAGTGGTGGGGCCAACCCACCTGGACTACTCCGGCACCATTTCCTCTGTGACCGCCGTGGCGCACTACGTCTCGCGGATTTTGAGCGAGGAGTAGGAATAGTAGGATAGTGCAGTTGGTTTAGGACTAAAGACTGCAAGCAGCTTCAAGATAGACGTGAAAAGGACCCGCTGAACGTGGCTCGAGACTATTACGGAATCCTCGGTGTGGATCGCGACGCTACGGACGCCGAAATTAAGAAGGCGTACCGCCGCCTGGCGCGCAAGTACCACCCGGACGTCAACCCTTCCGAGGAGGCTGCGGAGAAGTTCCGCGAAGCCTCCCTGGCCCAGGAGGTGCTGACGGACCCGCAGAAGCGCCAGATCGTGGACGCTGGTGGCGACCCGGAGGAGCAGGGCTTCGGCCAGCCGGGAGCCGGTGGATTCGGAGGCTTCTCCGGCGGCGGCCTGGGCGACATCTTCGACGCATTCTTCGGCGGTGGCGGCGGGGCACGCGGCCCGCGCGAGTCCCGCGTGCGCCGCGGCAACGATGCGCTGGTGCACCTGGAGGCCACGCTGGAGGAGGTCTACGCGGGCATCGACCGCGAGATCACCGTGGAAACCGCCGTGCTGTGCGACGTGTGCGACGGCTCGGGCTCGGCCTCCAAGGCCGCGCCGGTGACCTGCCCGACCTGTCAGGGCGCGGGCGAAGTCATGGAGTTGCAGAATTCCATGCTGGGCCGCGTGCAGGTGCGCCGCGCCTGCCACCGCTGTGCGGGCACCGGCGAGGTTATCGAGGACCCGTGTGAGAACTGCGCGGGCGACGGGCGCGTGCGCGACCGCCAGACCCTCAAGGTTTCCATTCCCGCCGGCATTTCCGACGGCATGCGCCTGCGCATGAGCGGCAAGGGCGAGGTCGGCCCGGGCGGCGGCCCGGCTGGCGACCTGTACGTGGAGGTGCACACCACCGAGCACCCGTACTTCATCCGCGAGTCCGACGACCTGCACGTGAACCTGCAGGTGCCGGCGGTAGACGCGGCCCTGGGTACCTCCGTGGAGGTCAAGCTGCTGGACGATTCCATCGCCACCGTGGACATCGCGCCGGGCACCCAGCCGGATGCCACCATTCGCCTGTCCGAAAAGGGCATGCCGCACCTGCGCCGCGAGGGCCACGGTTCCCTGATCGCCCACGTGGAGGTCATGATCCCCACCGACCTCAACCACAAGCAGCGCGACCTGCTGGAGAAGCTGCGAGAGGCCAGCTCCCAGAACGCTGGCGTGGCCTCGAAGGACGAGTCCCACAGCGGCTTCTTCTCCCGCCTGCGCTCGAAGTTTGGCCGCTAATCCATGACGGATCCGGTGTTCATCCACCCCATTCCCGAGCCGGTTGCCGTCGGCGATCGCTTCCGTTTGACCGGCTCGGAGGCCAAGCACGCCTCCGTGAAGCGCCTCGAGGTGGGCGAGGGGTTGGTCATCACCGATGGCGCCACACGCGCGGTTCAAGGTTCTTTTCTTGGTGACGCCACCGTGGAGGTCGCCGACATTCTCGAGCTGCCCACCCCGCACCCGCGGGTGACGGTGGTGCAGGCGATTCCAAAGTCCGATAGGGCGGAGCTGGCCGTGGATCTGGCGGTACAGGCGGGCGCAGATCGGATTGTGCCGTGGGCTGCCCGCAGGGCTATCGCCAAGTGGGATGGCAAGGAGGCCAAGGCGCACGCGAAGTGGGAGAACGCCGCCCGGGCGGCCGCCAAGCAGTCCCGGCGTTTACAGATCCCGGAGGTTACCCAGCTGGTGCGCAGCCCGGAGGAGCTGGCGCGGGTGCTGGGGCTGGGGGAGGCCGGCACCGCTGCGAGCGGCACCGGCGCCGTCCGCGTGCTGGTGCTGCACGAGGAGGCCACCGAGCCGCTGCCCGCGGTCGTCACTGCGGCAGTAGGCAGTGTCAGCGCCGCAGCCAGTGACGCGGCCAGTGACGCGGGCGCCACCGAGATCGCCCTTGTCGTCGGCCCCGAGGGCGGCATCAGTCCGGAGGAACTCGCCGAGTTCGAGCAGCTGGGAGCCACCCCGGTTCGCCTGGGGCCGGAAGTTCTGCGCACCGCCACAGCCGCCGCTGTTGCGCTGGGAGCCATCGGCGCTGTCACGGACCGTTGGCGGTAGGATCGATACACATGACGTCACCCAACTCCGCTAGGTCACCGCGCCCCCGCGTAGCCAGCTCTACCGTGGAGCTCGACCCGGAATCGGTTCTGGCCGTCGCCGGCCCGGCAGATGAGAACCTGCGGGTGCTGGAGCACGCCTTCGACGCGGACATCCTGACCCGCGGCAACCGCGTGACGATCCGCGGCGAGGCCTCTGAGGTCTCCCAGGCGCGCCGGGTGTTGCAGGAGATGATCAACCTGGTCAGCCGCGGCCATGCGGTGGATCCGGCCGCCACAAAGCGCGCGATCACCCTGGTGGAGGAGCAAGCCCCGGCGCTGGTTTCCAGCAGCGATTCCGCACCCATCGTCTCCTACCGTGGCAAGACGGTGCGCCCGAAGACGCCTGGCCAGCAGGAGTACGTGGAGGCCATCGACGAGGACGCGATCGTATTCGGCATCGGCCCGGCCGGTACGGGTAAGACGTATCTAGCGATGGCCAAGGCCGTGCAGGCCCTGCAGGCCAAGGACGTCAATCGCATCATCCTTACCCGCCCGGCAGTGGAGGCGGGGGAGAAGCTGGGCTTTCTGCCCGGCACGCTCAGCGACAAAATCGACCCCTACTTGCGCCCGCTGCACGATGCGCTGCGGGAGATGGTGGATCCGGAGACGATTCCCCGGCTGATGGATACCGGCGTGATCGAGGTCGCGCCTCTGGCCTACATGCGCGGCCGCACGCTTAATGATTCCTTCGTGGTGCTGGACGAGGCGCAGAACACCACCCCGGCGCAGATGAAGATGTTCCTCACCCGCCTGGGCTTTGGCTCCAAGATGGTGGTCACCGGCGACCTGAGCCAGGTGGATCTGCCGAACCGTCAGGAGTCCGGCCTGAAGGTTGCCCGTCAGGTTCTGCAGGGCGTGGATGGCGTGTCGATCATCAACTTGGATTCCGACGACGTGGTGCGCCACCGGCTGGTCTCCAAGATCGTGGAGGCCTATGGCACCTACGAGCTGGACAATGAAATTTAACGGAAATCTAGCGGAAATCTAGCGGCAAGCACGAACTACCAAAGGCAAGCACCCAATGAGCATCGAAGTTTTTAACGAATCCGGCCGCGGCGAGGTCAACGAGGAAGAGTTGATCGACGTCGCCCGCTACGCCCTGTGGACCCTCGACGTCCACCCGGCCGCCGAACTATCTATCCACATTGTGGACCTGGAAACCATCGAGGACCTGCACGTTAGGTGGATGGATCTGCCCGGCCCTACCGATGTGATGAGCTTTCCTATGGACGAATTGACGCCAGGTTGGGGCCGCAAGGATGCGGCGGAGCCCTCCCCGGCGATGCTGGGTGACATCATGCTGTGCCCCGACTTTGCCGAAGGGCAGGCGACCCGTGCGGGCCACTCCCTGGCTCACGAGCTCGACCTGCTGACCGTCCACGGGGTGCTGCACCTGCTGGGCTTCGACCACGTCACCCCGGAGGACGAGCAGAAGATGTTCGCCCTGCAGAATGAGATCCTGGCGAACTGGTACGACTCCCAGGAGGAGCGCGGCGTGAGCTTCGCCCCGAAGCCAACCGGCGCCGGGGCCTTCCCCAGCGCCGCGGACCGCGACGATACCCAGGACTAGAACCCACCCAAACCCAGGAAGACCTAGAAGCTTCGAAAGATGACGATCGACATCCCCTTATCCATCCCGTTCGCGATCCTTGCGCTCTTCCTCGGAGGTGTGCTGTCGCTGGTGGAAACGGCAGTGTCCTCGCTCTCCGCGGCGCGGGTGGAGAACCTGGTGAAGGAGGATCGCCCGGGCGCGGCCCGGCTGGAGCGGGTGCTCGAGGGGCGGGCTGGCCACATTAACCTGTTGGTGCTGCTCCGCACCATCTGCGAGGTCTCCGGCGCGGTGCTGGCCGCCGCCGCGTGTGTGGAGCTGATGGGCTCGCGCGGCTGGGCTTTCGCCACCGCCATCGTGATCGTCACGCTGCTGACGTTCATCCTGATCGGCGTGCTCTCCCGCACGCTCGGCCGGCAGAACCCGTACACCATTAGCCTGGCGACCGCCCCGATCCTGCTGGGCCTATCCAAGCTACTGGGCCCCATCGCCAAGCTGCTGGTCGGCGCGGGTAACGTGCTGACCCCCGGCCGGGGTTTCCGCAACGGCCCCTTTGCCTCCGAAATCGAGCTGCGCGAGATGGTGGACATCGCCTCCGAACGCGGCGTGGTGGAGATGGACGAGCGCCGGATGATCCAATCCGTATTCGACCTTGCCAACACCTCGGCGCGCTCCGTGATGGTGCCGCGGCCAGAGATGGTGTGGATTGAGGCCGACAAGACCGCCGGCCAGGCCACCAGCCTGTGTGTGCGCACCGGTCTTTCCCGCCTGCCCGTGGTGGGCGATGACGTGGACGACATTGTGGGCGTCATTTACCTCAAAGACCTCATCGCAGAGACCTATCACATGACCGACGGCGGCAGCTCCATCCGCGTGCGCGACTGCATGCGGCCTGCCGTGTTCGTGCCGGACTCGAAGAAGCTGGACGACCTGCTGGAGGACATGCAGCGCGACCAGATCCACATCGCCATGCTCATCGACGAATACGGTGCCGTGGCGGGGTTGATCTCTATTGAGGACATCCTGGAGGAGATCGTCGGCGAGATCACCGACGAATACGATACGTCGGAGCAAGCGCCGATCGAGCCGCTGGAGGACGGCAGCTACCGGGTGCAGGCGCGCCTGTCGCTGGAGGAACTCGAGGAGCTTTTCGAGGACGTAGAGTTCAGCGAGGCGCAGCACGAGGAAGTGGATACCGTCTACGGCCTTGGAGCCTTCGAGCTGGGCAGGGTGCCGATCCCGGGGGCGGAGATTTCCACCGCCGGTCTGCATGTCCGTTACGAGGGCGGGCGCGACCGCCGTGGGCGCGTGAAGATCCGTACCGCCGTGGTGACCCGCGAGCAGCAGCCTGAAGGCACTGGTGATGCCAGCCGCGATGGTGAGGCGGCGGAACAAGATAAAGCCGCTGGCGATAAAGAACAGCAATAAGGGATACTTGATGACCATGAACGATCCTTATATCCCCGAAGACCCCTTCGACCCGGGCGCGGGAATGCCCGAAGGGGCGGGCGTGGCGCCCGAAGAGATGGAAGTGCCGGAGGAATACCGCGCTCCGGAGGGCTTCCGCTCCGGGTTCGTCAGCTTCGTCGGCCGCCCCAACACCGGCAAGTCCACCCTGACGAACGCGCTGGTGGGGGAGAAGATCGCCATCACCGCCGACCAGCCGGAAACCACGCGCCACCCCATCCGCGGCATCGTGCACCGCGAGGACGCGCAGATCATCCTGGTGGACACTCCCGGACTGCACCGGCCCCGCACGCTGCTCGGCGAGCGGCTAAACGAGGTGGTGAAGGAAACGTACTCGGATGTGGACGTCATCGCCATGTGCGTGCCCGCGGACGAGAAGATCGGCCCGGGGGATCGCTGGATTGTGGACGCCGTGCGTTCCGTCGCCCCGAAGACTCCGCTGATCGGTGTGGTGACGAAGCTGGACAAGGTCTCCAAGGACCAGGTCGGCGCGCAACTGCTGGCGCTACACGAACTGCTGGATGGGGCGGACGTGGTGCCGGTTTCCTCCACCAAGCAAGTGCAGCTGGACGTGCTGCTGGACGTGCTACGCGACCAGCTTCCGGAGGGGCCGAAGTTCTACCCGGACGACCACGTGACCGACGACGACCGCGATACCCGCATGGCCGAGCTGATCCGCGAGGCCGCGCTCGAGGGGCTGCACGATGAGCTGCCGCACTCCGTGGCCGTGCAGATCGAGGAGGTTGTGCCGAACCCGCAGCGCGAGGGCGTGTTGGACGTGCACGCGGTGATCTACGTGGAGCGCGAAGGCCAGAAGGCGATCCTGCGGGGCAAGGACGGTCGGCGCCTGTCGCGCATCGTCCACCGCTCGCGGCTGGAGATCGTGAAGATGCTGGACCAGAACATCTATCTGGACGTGCACATTAAGGTGGCGAAGAACTGGCAGTCGGACCCGAAGCAGCTGGGACGGATGGGGTTCTAGCGGCTTGGTCTTGACCTGGGGCTGAACTGGGTTTGACCATTTTTTAGTTCTGAGCCGGTGCGCGGAAGCGAAGTGCGATAGTTTGGTCTAGACCTTGATCTTGAAATTTCGTGGCGCATGGCGCGCCCCTAACCAGGCGCATGGATTGCGCCGCTAGGAAGGGCTACTAGTGACAACTCCGTCTAACCCCTACGGTTCCGATGATTCCGGCAAGCACTCGGCAGACGGTGCTGGCGACAATGGCGCTGGCTACGGCGCTGGCGATAACGGCGGCCTGAACAACGGTTCCGGACAGGACCAGACGCAGGACTACTCCCAGGGCTTCGGCCAGTACGGCCAGGACCAGCAGGGTCAGTACGGCCAGGACCAGCAGGGTCAGTACGGTTCCTACGGCCAGGATCAGTTCGGCCAGCAGGACCAGTACTCCCAGCCGAGCTCCTACGGCCAGCCGGGTCAGTACGACACGAACCAGTTCGACCAGAACCAGTTCGGCCAGCAGGAGCCTTGGGGCCAGCAGGAGCCTTGGGGCCAGCAGAACCAGCCGCAGGGTGCGGCCGGTTTCCAGGCTTACCCGAACCAGCAGATGGCGAACACGACGGGCACCGACAACGACGGTTTCTTCGCTGCCCTGTTCGACTTCAGCTTTAACCGCTACGTCACCCCGTCGGTGGTGAAGGTGCTGTACATCCTGCTGATGATCGTCGTCGGCCTCGTCGTACTGCTGGCGATCATCGGCCTGCTTGCGGCGATGGCGCAGGACGCTTCCGCAATCATCCTGGCGCTCATCGGCATCCCGCTGGTGCTCCTCGGTGCCGCGGCGTGGCTGGCGGTCTACCGCGTTGGTCTGGAGGTCGCTGTGTCCATCATCCGCACCGCGCAGTCGGTGCAGTCCATCGACGAGCGACAGGCGCGTAACTCGACCAACGGGAGCTAGCCGATGGGAAACGAATCTTTTCTTTCCGGGCTCTTCGACGTTAGCTTTGAGAAGTACACGACCCGTTCTTTCCTGCGAGTGCTTTACATCCTCGCCACGATCGTGATCGGTCTGTACCTGCTGTTCTCTTTGATCGGAACCTGGACCAATAGTTCCTTCCTCGAGTTCTCTGCCTATGGGTCCTACTCCGATCAAGGCCAGGCCTATGCGAAGGTGGATTTGAGCGGCGGGGATTCCGTTGGAGGCAAGCTGATTTCCTCCGTGGTTTCGATCTTCCAGTCGATCGTTAACCTGGCGGTCGTCCGTATTGTCCTGGAGGTCTTCGCGGCGCTGACCAGTACTTCCGCCGCGTGGGCTCGCATCAAGCAGCGGGGTATGTCCGCCTAGCTTGTCTAAGCCCGATCACTTTGCAGCAAGCGCTATACTGGCTGCCTATGAGTAGAAGGTCTCGTCCCAGCTTCCGGGACGAGGCCTTTGTGCTTCGCACCTACAAACTGGGCGAGGCCGACCTGATCCTCGTCCTGCTCACCAAGGATAATGGCCTGATCCGTGCCGTAGCCAAGGGCATCCGCAAAACCCGCTCCCGTTTCGGTGCCCGTCTGGACCGTTTTTCCCGCGTTGACGTGCAGATTTATCCTGGCCGTTCACTGGCCAACGTCACCGACGCCGCCACCGTCGCCACCTACGCCTCGCCGATCGTCGCGGATGTCGATCGCTTCTACGCTGGCGCGGCGATGCTGGAGATGGCCCAGGTCTTTGCCGCCGAGCCTTCGTCGGCGCACTCGATCTTTTTTCTTTTGGACGCCGCGCTCCAGCAACTAACCACCTCAGCCCTCCCTCCGGTCAGCGTGGCCGACGAGTTCGTGCTGCATGGCCTGGAAGTCGCCGGCTGGGAGCCCAGCCTGGTCGACTGCGCGCAGTGCGGCAAGCGCGGCCCCCACCGGGCGTTCCACCCGGGGGCCGGTGGTGCGGTGTGCGTGACGTGCAGGCCTCCGGGCGCGTTCACGCCGCCGTCGGCGGCGGTACACGCCCTGTGGCTGCTGAAGAAGGGGCGTCACGAACAAGCAGCCCAAGTACTCCGCGACCAGCAGGGGCAAGACATCGCGGCACAATCGCACCGCCTGCTACTGGCACACGTGCGACAGCAGCTCGAGGTAGGCTGCCCGGCTTACGCGGCGCTATAGGGGCAGTGGTGCGGGTGTGGCAATATGGTACGGGTGAGTAGCACTGAATATCCGCACGTGGACCGTTCCGAGATTCCGCCGGAGCTCCGTCCGAAGCACATCGCGCTAGTGATGGACGGCAACGGGCGCTGGGCTGAGGAGCGCGGCATGGTCCGCACCGAGGGGCACCGCCGGGGCGAGGCTGTGCTGATGTCCTTGGTGGAGGAGTGCATCGAGCTGGGCGTGGATTACCTTTCGGCCTATGCGTTCTCCACCGAGAACTGGCGCCGGTCAGCCGACGAGGTGCGTTTTCTGATGGGCTTCAACCGCGACGTGCTGCGCCGCCAGCGCGACTACCTGAACAGCCTGGGGGTGCGGATCCGCTGGGTGGGGCGCCGCCCGCGTCTGTGGCGCACCGTGATTGCGGAGCTGGAGCAGGCCGAGGAGCTGACGAAGAACAACACGACCATGACCTTGGGCATGTGCGTGAATTACGGTGGCCGGGCGGAGATCGCGGACGCGGCGCGCTGGATCGCCGAGGATGTGAAGGCCGGTCGGCTGAAGCCCCGGCAGGTGAACGAGAAGACGTTCGCCCGCTACCTGGACGAACCGGACATGCCGGACGTGGATCTGTTCCTGCGGCCGTCGGGCGAGATGCGAACCTCGAACTTCCTGCCGTGGCAGTCCACCTACGCGGAGATGGTGTACCAGGATGTGCTGTTCCCGGATTACACGCCGAACCACCTGCGGGCGGCAGTGCTGGAGTTTGCGAAGCGCGATAGGCGCTTTGGAGGTGTGAAGTGAGCGACGTGACCGGTGCAAACGGGGCGGATGCCGCCGAGCAGGTCGAGCAGCCGCAGCCGACGAAGCGCCAGATCGCCCGCTGGCAGCAGTACCTGGCCAACGAGCGTGCCGAGGGTGCCGTCTACCGCGAGCTGGCGCGTAAGAAGACCGGCGAGGAGCGCGCCATCCTCCTGGGGCTTGCAGAAGCAGAGGCGCGCCACGAGGCCTATTGGAAGAACCGCCTCGGTGAATACGTGGGTCTGCCGCGCAAGGCCAGCCTGGATACCCGCATGAAGGCGTGGATGGCGCGACGCTTCGGATCGGTGTTCGTGCTGGCTCTGATGCAATCCTCGGAGCAGCGCAACGAGTACATTTCGGATGCGGACGCCGACGACCAGCTTGCGGCGGACGAGACGATTCACGCCGAGGTTGTCCGTGGCCTGGCCGCGCGCGGGCGCGCCCGCATGTCGGGCGATTTCCGCGCTGCTATCTTCGGCGCGAATGATGGCCTGGTTTCGAACCTGGCGCTGGTACTGGGCATGGTCGGCACGGGTGGATCTTCCCACCTGGTGCTGGTCACCGGTATCGCTGGCCTGCTGGCTGGCGCGCTGTCGATGGCTGCTGGCGAGTATGTGTCCGTGACCTCGCAGAAGGAGCTGCTGGGTGCGAATGCCCCGGATCCGAACGCTAGCCGCTCGCTGCCGAACCTGGACGTGAACCAGAACGAGCTGGCGCTCGTGTACCGCGCCCGTGGCATGAGCGAGCAGGAGGCCGCCGACCGCGCCCGCCGCGTTTTCGATTCCATCATCGAGACGAACCAGCCGGTAGGGGAGCAGGCCTTCGATGCAGAGAAGGTTGGCACTGTGTCCGTGCAGGGCGCCGGGGAGAGCATGGCGGAGCACGCGGCTCCCAAACACGAGGATGGCGGCTCCGGCTTGTCCGCTGCGGTCTCCAGTTTCTTCTGCTTCGCGGTTGGCGCTTTGATCCCGGTGCTGCCGTATATCTTCGGCCTGTCGGGCTCCACCGCAGCGATTGTCGCCTGCGTGATGGTGGGCCTGGCCTTGATGTTTACCGGCTCTGTGGTGGGCTTGCTGTCTGGCGTGGAGCCGGGCCGACGCGCTTTGCGTCAATTGCTTATCGGTTTCGGCGCTGCCGGGGCGACCTACCTGCTCGGCTCGCTGTTTAACGTCTAGTTAGCTGGCGGACTTCTTCTGGCAGTCCCCGCACAGGCCGAAGATCTCGGCGGTGTGGCCGGACTTTTTGTAGCCGAACTTCTTGGCGGTCTCCGCGGCCCAGTCCTCGACGGGGCCGCCGTCGATCTCCACGGTCCGGCGGCAGGAGGTGCACACCAGGTGATGATGGTGGTCGTCGGTGGCGCAGGCGCGGTAGAGGGTCTCGCCGGAATCGTCGTAGAGCGTATCGATCGCGCCGGCTTCCGCCATCTGCTGCAGCGTGCGGTACACGGTGGTCAGGCCGACCTTGTGGCCTTGGGCTACGAGCTTCTGGTGGATGTCCTGGGCACTGCAGAACGTGGTGAGGCCTTCCAATAGCTCCGCCACAGCGCGTCGTTGGCGGGTGTTGCGCTGGCCGATCTTGGGAAGTTTGTTGGTAGCTGGGGTGCTCACGGTGAGCTCGCTCCTTGTGCTCTAAAAGTGCTTTGAATGTGCTCTAAATGTGCTTCAAACGTGCGCTGTGTGGCTAACTAATACCGCTTCTGCAGCAGTCAACCTGCGGTAACTACCCACAATAGGGATCTTGCTGGTAATTTTCAATAAGCTTTCGATAAGTCCTTCTAGGGCAGCTCCAGTGCGGCACGATAGCGGTGTGTGGTCGCCGCGTGCGCGGTGCAGTGGCCACCAGAACCTGAGCCCGCACGCAACAGCGGCGAGCCGGAAAAATATGCCCAAATAATGTGCTCCGGACGCTTGACTTTCTAGAAACCCCCGGGCTAGATTTAAGGCAGTTCCCTTGGGAGCGTGCGTAATCCCCCCCTTCGCAGCTTCCAGTTAAAGGGAACAGGCCCCATTCTCTTTACGAGGAAAGCGTGGCCGGAACCCGCGGTATTTACCCCCCTAACCGCGGGTTCTTTTTTATCTTCACCCATTTTTATGACGCCCCTTCG
>NZ_JAKMUT010000005.1:0-195637 GCF_027570065.1 Corynebacterium evansiae
TTGCACTCGCACACAAACGAATCGTTCTTACAGCTTTAAAATGATTGGCCAGACGCTTATGACTTCCAGCGTTCCGAGAGTGTGTAACTCGCGGTGCTGTGTCGCGCTGACTTGGATTAATGTACACACACCCCACACCAAACACAAACCCGCAGGCCACAAGGTATTTTCACATGGCTTGAAATCACACTAAAGTGCACATGCGCCCACATAGAGCTTTCAACGCTGCATAGGCCGCTGCACAAGCGCACCCTTTAGCGCTTCACGCGCTCCACTTCTGCACCCAGCGAGCACAGCTGTTCCGGGAACTCCGGGTAGCCACGGTCAATGTGGTAGACGTCGTGCACTTCGGTCTTCCCATCCGCCACCAGGCCGGCCAGCACCAGACCCGCGCCTGCACGAATGTCGGAGCTCCACACCGGCGCAGAGGAAAGCTGCTCCCTACCCCGGATAACTACGTGGTGGCCGTCGATGCTGGCGTCCGCACCTAAGCGCATCATCTCATCAACAAACCGGAAGCGGGACTCGAAGATGTTTTCCGTGATCACGCTCATGCCTTCACTCACCGTGCACAGCGCAATAGCCATGGGCTGCAGGTCAGTCGGGAATCCTGGGAACGGAAGCGTTTGGTAGTCCACCGCCTTGGGGCGCTCGTGCTGCACCACCCTAAAGCCGGTCGGATACGTCTCGACCTGCGCCCCCGCGAGCTTTAGCTTCTCCAGAACCAGGTGCAGATGCTGCGGATCGATACCGCCGACTGTGATGTCTCCCCGCGTCATAGCTGCAGCGTATGCCCAGGTACCTGCGACGATGCGGTCGCCAACAACCTCGTGGTCCACCGGGTTGAGTCGCTCCACGCCCTCGACGGTGATGGTGTTGGAACCAGCGCCGCTGATCTTTGCGCCCATCGCCACCAGCATGTCGCACAGGTCCACGATCTCCGGCTCGCGCGCCGCATTGTCCAGCGTGGTTATGCCCTCAGCCAGCACAGCGGCGGTCAGAATGTTCTCTGTCGCGCCCACCGAGGGGAAGTCCAGCTTGATCTGCGCGCCATGGAGCTCTTCCGCTTCGGCGACCAGACAACCGTGCTCGATCTTGGTGGTTGCACCCAGCAGCTCTAGGCCGGATTGGTGCATGTCGAGCGGGCGGGAGCCGATGGCGTCACCACCAGGAAGAGCAACCCGCGCCTTGAGGCACCGTGAGGTCAGCGGCCCCAGCACCGCGACGGAAGCACGGAACTGGCGTACGGCCTCAAAGTCCGCGTTGTACTCGATGTGCTCGGGAGTCGTGATGCGCACAACGTCGCCATCGAGCTCCACCCCACAGCCCAGGCCGCGCAGAACCTCGGCCATGTAGGGCACGTCGGCGATTTCGGGGCAATTGGTCAACGTGGTGGTTCCGGGTGCCAAAAGCGCTGCCGACATGAGCTTAAGCACGCTGTTCTTGGCGCCGGACACCTTGATGGCGCCCTGCAGTCTGGTTCCACCTGTCACTACGAAGCTGTCTTTCACGCCACCCAGCCTATAAAAAAATCGCCCCGCGCAAAGCGGAGCGATTCTTCGAAGCAATATCAGGGCAATATCAGGGCAGCGCGCCGATGCGTCGGGCTGCGTTGACCGCCTCGTAGCGGGTGTGCGCACCGAGCTTGCGCATCACGGAGCGCAGGTAGCTCTTCACGGTCTCCGCGCCAATGCCCATCTCGGCCGCGGCCTCCACATTCGTGTGCCCCAGGGCCACGCAGGCCAACACGTCGAGCTCACGCGCCGAAAGCTTGGTGGTCTGCTTCACGCGCACCGGGGAAACCATCTGATCGCATAGAACCTCGAGGTCGCGGCGCAGGTCCTCGTCCTCCACGCGGTTTGCGAGCATGCGCAGCTTGCTGTGCGTGGCGCGGACCTGCTCCCATTCCGCCCCGGACATCGATCGGACCTGCTTGTTTGCGGTCGCTCCCGCCGTGGCACCGCGTCCAGCGTCGTTTGCGCGCAGCGCCTCGTTGACCGCGATCTCCTGCTCCAGGCAGCGGGCGGTCATGGTGACCTCTTCGAGCACCTTGTCGCCCATGCGGGCACGGGAGTGGACGCCAGCGTAGAGAACGCCCCTGACTTCCCGCTTCACAATCACGGGAACTGCGACGACGGAGTGCAGGCCCTCATCGCGGATGTGGCGATCGAAGTCATGGCTGATGGCCTTTGCCCGGGTGTAATCAGAAACTCCCACTGGGCGGCGGGTGGTCACCACGCGGCCACCAACTCCCGCACCCGGAGCGATCTCGAGGTTGTGCAATGCCGGGGTGCGCAGGCCCACCCACTTGGAGATCCGCAGCTTTCCATCCGCCGAGCTCGTGGCGTACATGGTCACCGGAATGCCGGTCGCGTTCTTTAGAGAATTCAGCGCAGAAATGATGACGTCGTCGTCATCGCGTTGCCGCTGCTGGTCCACCTGGTTCACTCCTCAAACTTGACCTGTGGCGCCCACCCCGAAGGGCTAAGACGTCGTGTGAGAGGGAGTATAGTTCACCCCCTTGCTACCCCCAAAACTGCCCCCATGTTTCTTTTACAAAAAGAGACGGGAGCGCACACAACCTTATCGGGGCTAATCGACTGGGTTTTCTCAGAAAAAGCTAAGCGCTACCTAGGTTTTTGATACGCGCCAAACTGTTGTCCACCGTCTTGTCGGCAGCCTTCAAAAGATGCTTTTCCAGCCTTCCGGCGATCAGCGGTACCGACACGTCTGCGGTCAGAATCGCCTCCACTGCGGTCTCCGCTGCACCCTCTGCGGCGACCTCCCCGCTACCTTCAGCGATAGGCGCGTAGACGAAGTGGGTATCCATCGTCCCCATCTTCATCGGTAGGTCCATCTCGGCCTTGACCTCGAACGCACCGGTCTCATCCGGGCGCGAAACATAGGTCTCTTGATATGCGATGGGCGACTCGCCGTCTTTGGAGAGTTCTTGTAGCTCTTTTTGTGACGCCCTCACGCCAACCCGCGCCCATACCCGACCATCGGGCAGAACCTCCCGCTCGGCCTCGATGATCTGGGATTCCGTTTGCTCCACCATTCCTTCGTCGGTCAGCAGGAACGCCTCGCTGGAGACGACCTCGTAGACATCATGAATGGACAGGTCAATGGTGCGGTTGACTTGCTTCGAATGCGACATATCCGCAATTGTGCCAGGAATGGCGCCCGGTGGCGCGACTAGCGGTGCTGCCACTCCGGCTTGCGCTTCTCCACGAAGGCCGCCATGCCTTCCTTCTGATCCGCGGTGTCGAAGAGTCGCCAGAACTGCTGGCGCTCCACCTCCACGCCCTCTTCCAGGGTGGTGCGGTAGGCCTCGTCCACCATTTCGGTGGCGGCAGCCGTTGCGACGTGGGACATGCTTGCCACCTTGGCGGCTACCTTCTGCACCTCGTCGGCGAAGCCCTCTGCCGGGAGCACGCGGGAAACCAGGCCGCTGCGCTCAGCTTCTTCGGCATCCATCATGCGACCGGTGAGGATCAAATCCATGGCCTTGTACTTCCCCACTGCGCGGGTCAGTCGCTGGGTGCCACCCATGCCCGGGATGATGCCCAGGGTGATCTCCGGCTGGCCGAACTTTGCGCTCTCGCTGGCCAGCAGAATGTCGCCGAGCATCGCCAGCTCGCAGCCGCCGCCCAGGGCGAAGCCGGATACGGCGGTGATCAGCGGGGTCTTCAGCTGCGCCAGCTTCTCCCAGTCGCCGAACAGGCGCTTCTCTGCCACCTCGGGGTAGGTTTCATCCTTCATTTCCTTGATATCCGCGCCGGCGGCGAATGCCTTTTCGCTGCCGGTGATGACGATGGCACCGATCTGCGGATCCGCGTCCAGCGCCTCCGCTGCCGGGACAATCTCAGAGAGCACTCCACTGTTCAGTGCGTTGAGGGCCTTCGGGCGGTCCAGGGTGATGGTCGCAACGGCGCCGTTAACGGCCACCTGGATGTTTTCGTAATTCTGGTTTTCGGTAGTCATGCTTGCCATTGAACCAAATCCCCTGCTGCCGTGCCTGAGAATCTGGCGAAGCTTGGGTGCGTAGGGGCGTCAATAAGAATCATTAGGCGCCCTTAAACACAGTGTTCAAGCAACCAACGAGGAATCACAGTGGTGCCCAGCGAACGAGCAGTGTAGACTACCCGGTATAGACCGATCAGTCTAGAACGAAAGGATCGCCCCAATGGCGAAGATTTACAACAACATCACCGACCTCATCGGCGGAACTCCGCTAGTTAAGCTGGGCGCATACGGCGAAGGCCTGAAGGCCAACGTCCTGCTGAAGCTGGAGGCCTTTAACCCGGCCAACTCCGTGAAGGACCGCATCGGTAAGGCCATCATCGAGGCAGCCGAGAAGGACGGCACCCTGAAGCCGGGCGGCACCATCGTCGAGGCAACCTCCGGAAACACCGGTATCGCGCTGGCCATGGTCGGCGCCGCTAAGGGCTACAAGGTAGTCCTGACCATGCCGGAAACCATGTCCAACGAGCGTCGCATCATGCTGCGTGCTCTGGGCGCAGAGCTGGTCCTTACCCCGGGCTCCGCCGGCATGCAGGGCGCAGTCGACAAGGCCAACGAGATCGTCGAGAACACCGACAACGCCATCCTGGCCCGCCAGTTCGCCAACCCGGCAAACCCGGAGATCCACTACAACACCACCGGCCCGGAGATCTGGGAAGACACCGACGGTGAAGTAGACATCTTCGTTGCCGGCGTGGGCACCGGCGGCACCATCTCCGGTGCGGCTAAGTACCTTAAGGAGAAGAACGACAAGATCGAGATCGTCGGCGTGGAGCCGGCGGACTCCCCGCTGCTGACCGAGGGCCGCTTCGGCCCGCACAAGATCCAGGGCCTGGGCACCAACTTCTTCCCGGAGAACCTGAACAAGGACATCCTGGACCGCGTAATTGACGCTCCGCTGGAGAACGCAACCAAGACCGCCCGCGAGCTGGCTGTCTCTGAGGGCATCCTCTCCGGCATCTCCTCCGGTGCAGCCGTGTGGGCAGCCGTGCAGGAAGCCCAGAAGGACGAGAACGAGGGCAAGACCATCGTCGTCATCGTTCCCGACTTCGGCGAGCGCTACGTCTCCACCCTGCTGTTCGACGACCTGCGCGACTAATTCCGCTCTGGCAGTCGGCCGCAATTTAGTGAATCTAGTGGCCGCGGCTGTCCAGTAGCTACTGGCTGCAGGCAAGTAGGCGCTACCGCCTTTCCACCCAGCGGTGGAATAGGGGGCAGCGCCTTCTCGTTATAGTGGCTGCGAAAGCTTTTAAGCCGATACCCAACCAACCGAAAGACCACACCGTTGAGCATTCTTGGACGCATCCGCGAAGACCTGGCCAATGCCCGCGAACATGACCCAGCAGCGCGCGGAGACGTAGAAAACGCCATTGTGTACTCCGGCCTGCACGCCATCTGGGCGCACCGCGTATCCCACGCACTGTGGAAGCGCGGGCACCGTGGCATCGCGCGCATCATTAGCCAAGCGACCCGTGGCTTCACCGGCATCGAAATCCACCCGGGCGCCACCATTGGCCGCAGATTCTTTATCGACCATGGCATGGGTGTGGTCATCGGCGAGACAGCGGAGATCGGCGATGACGTCATGCTCTACCACGGTGTGACGCTCGGCGGCTCCGAACTGGTGCAGCGCAAGCGCCACCCCACCATCGGCAACGGCGTGATGATCGGCGCAGGCGCGAAGGTGCTGGGCCCCATCACCATCGGCGAGGGCTCCGCGATCGGCGCCAACGCGGTGGTGACCAAGGACGCTCCCCCGAACTCCATCCTGACGGGCATCCCGGCGAAGATTCGCCCCCGCAAGCCCAACCAGAACACCCCGCTCGTCGACGCCGTGAAGTGGGTCGACGACATGCAGAACAACATCTAGGCGCGCAGCCAGAGCTTAGGCCAGCAGCTCCTTAAAGTCCGGATTCTTCTCCACGAAGGCCGCGACAGCGGAGCAGCTGGCCTTAATCTTTAGCCCCGCCTCCTTGGTCTCCAGCAGAGCCTCGCTAATCAGCGGCTTGGATAGCCCCTGGCCACGGAACGCTGGATCCACCACGGTGTGGTTGAAGTCGCGGACGTTGCCCTCCTGGGAGTACTCGGCGAAGCCTGCCTCCTGGTCGTCCACGTAGATGACGAAGCGGCTCTGCTCTTGATCGTGAACGATGCTCTTGGTGCCTGACATACTGCTGGGGCTCCCTTCCCTATTGCTCTTCTTATCCTCTAGTAGCTGTGCTAGCTTCTAGCCCCCAGTGTACGTACGGCAAAACCCCGGTAGCTTTCCGCTACCGGGGTGGAATGTGGCCAGAGCCGGGATCGAACCGGCGACCTTTCACTTTTCAGGCGAACGCTCTACCAACTGAGCTATCTGGCCTTCGTTGCCCGACCGCTTCCGATTCGAACATCGAAGCGACCCTGACGGGACTTGAACCCGCGACCTCCGCCGTGACAGGGCGGCGCGCTAACCAACTGCGCCACAGGGCCAATCTTGCCTGCGCAACTAAATAAAACGACCAGACAACAACTTGTCTAAGCCGTCCGTTGCACGAGAATAGACTCTACACAGTGTCAAAGTTCTTAAGCAAATCAGCTGTTCAAACGTCATTTCTGACAGGCTTTCACGTCACTGTTGAAGTGTCCAACACGCAAGCTAGGGGCGTCACAAAGAAAGACAAAAAGAAAAAGAACCTCCCCGGCGCGAAAAGCACCGGAAAGGCTCTCCATGAGGTCTTTTATGGCGACCCTGACGGGACTTGAACCCGCGACCTCCGCCGTGACAGGGCGGCGCGCTAACCAACTGCGCCACAGGGCCGTACTCCCAACGGGATTCGAACCCGTGTTACCGCCGTGAAAGGGCGGGGTCCTAGGCCTCTAGACGATGGGAGCTCTACAAAGTAAGCCAGCAAGAAACTCTAGCTTTCCTTAGCAGCTTGAACAGTTTAAACCAGGTGCGAGCGCCAGAACAAATCGCCCGGTGAAGTGGAGAAATAGACAGCCGCAGGCAACGCAAAACCCCGCCGCGGCGCGACCATGATCTCCATGGAAGCGCCCCGACGGGGTAATCGCGAACGTGGGCCCTGCGGGGCTCGAACCCGCGACCTGCGGATTAAAAGTCCGTAGCTCTACCAACTGAGCTAAAGGCCCAACGGGAGCATTCTATCTAACGTTTCTTTGAAGCAGAAAATTGCCCCCTAGCACAGCGCCGGCGCTGTGCCGGAGCCGGAGACTAGCACCAGCGCTAGCCCTTCATGGATCCCTTCTCCGCCAGGTTGAGGTGGAAGCTGAAGGCGGTCTTCAGGTCGTGCGGGGTCTGCAGGTGGTTGCCCTCGGCGCAGGCGCGCTCGTAGTACTCCTCCAGCAGTGGACGGTAGTCCGGGTGCGCAACGGAGATGATCTTCGGCACGCGATCGCGCGGTGCCAGGCCGCGCAGATCCGCGTAGCCGTACTCCGTGATGATGACCATCACGTCGTGCTCTGTGTGGTCGACGTGGGAGGCGAAGGGCACGATGGCGGAAATGGCGCCGTCCTTGGCCGTGGACGGGGAGATGAAGGTGGACAGGAAGGCGTTGCGCGTGAAGTCGCCGGAGCCACCGATGCCGTTCATGATGCGCGAACCAGACACGTTCGTGGAGTTCACGTTGCCGTAGATGTCACAGCCGATCATGCCGTTGGAGGCGATGAGGCCCGTGCGGCGGATGACCTCCGGGTGGTTGGAGATCTGCTGCGGGCGCAGGACGATGTGCTCGCGGTAGCGCTTCGCCTCTTCATTCATCTTCTTGGCGTACTCCGGGGTAAGCGCGAAGGAGGTTGCGGAGGCGACGGTCATCTTGCCGTTGTCGATGAGGTCCAGCATGCCGTCCTGGATCACCTCAGTGTAGGCCTGGATGTTCTCGAACTTGGAGTCCAGCAGGCCCGCCATCACGGCATTCGGCACGTTGCCCACGCCGGACTGCATGATGTAGCCGTCGTAGGTCAGGCGACCGGCTTCAACCTCGCCTTCCAGGAGGTCCAGGAAGTGCCCGGCGATCTTCTCGGAGATCTCGTCGGTCGGCTTGAACGGTGCGTTGCGGTCCTCGGCGTTGGTCTTCACTACGGCCACGACCTTGTTCTGGTCTACCGGGATGTACGGCGTGCCGATGCGGTCGCCAGGGCGGTTGATCGGGATCGGGGTGCGGTTCGGCAGGTCCTGGATCTTGTAGATGTCGTGCATGCCCTCCAGGTCGAGGGACTGCCACTCGTTGACCTCGATAATGATCTTGCGGGCGGAGTTGAGGTATTCCACGTTGTTGCCCACTGCCGAGGACGGGATGATGTTGCCCGCCTCGTCGATGCGCACGGCCTCTACAACGGCTACGTCCAGCTGTCCAAAGAAGCCTTCCTCGACCTGCTGGCCAAGGTGGGAAAGGTGGATGTCCTGGTACTTAATTTCGCCAGCGTTGATCTTCTTGCGCATCACCGGGTCGGAGGCGTAGGGGGTGCGGAAGCGCACAGCATCAGCCTCGGCCAGCACGCCGTCGCAGTCAGGTGCGGTGGAGGCGCCGGTAAAGAGGTCGATCTGGAAGTCTTCCCCGCGACCGTGCAGTTCCTTAGCCTTCTCGGCGATGGCCGTCGGCAGCGCCTTGGGGTAGCCCGCTCCCGTGAAGCCGGACATGCCGATCTTGTCGCCGTGGTTGATGAACTGCGCCGCCTCGTCGGCGGACATGACCTTGGACCTGTAGAACTCGTTGGCGATGCGCTCAGACATCGGTTCCTCCTCCATAGCTGTTTAGCGGTTTCTCCGCTCCTTTTCTCAGCCTACATAAGCGTGACGTGGCTCGCCCTCGCCCCTCATGCGAATTGTTGAACATTTATTGACGCTCTTTGCTTATTGACGCCCTTTGGTATTCACCCCTCCCCAGTGTGACAATGGTGGCCGTGACTACATCGACCGCAACCCCCACCTCCACCACGCAGCAGGACTCAACCACCCCGGCTGGTTCGCCTGGCGAAGTGCCCCAGCCCAACCAGCGATTCCAGGGCCTGAGAATCGGCAAGATGCAGCTCGACTCCCCCGTCGTACTCGCCCCGATGGCAGGCGTAACCAACGTGGCCTTCCGCAGCCTGTGCCGCGAACAGGAGCGCGAACGCATGGGCTCCGTCGCCGGGCTGTACGTCTGCGAAATGGTGACGGCTCGCGCTCTGGTCGAGCGCAATCCGAAAACCCTGCACATGACGACCTTCGCACCAGACGAGGATCCCCGCAGCCTGCAGCTGTACACCACCGACCCGGAGTACACCTACAAGGCGGCCAAGATGATCGTCGACGAGAACCTCGCCGATCACATCGACATGAACTTCGGCTGCCCCGTGCCCAAGGTCACCCGACGTGGCGGCGGCTCCGCCCTGCCCTACAAGCGCAGGCTCTTTGGAAACATCGTGGCTGCCGCGGTTAAGGCCACGGAAGGCACGGACATTCCAGTGACCGTGAAAATGCGCGTGGGAATCGACGACCAGCACCACACCCACCTGGATGCCGGCCGCATCGCCGTGGAAGAGGGTGCGGCCGCTGTGGCTTTGCACGGCCGTACCGCAGCACAGCGCTACTCCGGTCACGCGGATTGGAACGAGATCGCGCGCCTGAAGGAGCACCTGGCCCACACGGGCATCCCCGTGCTGGGCAACGGCGACATCTTTAAGGCCACGGATGCCCGCGCCATGATGGAGCAGACCGGCTGCGACGGCGTGGTCGTAGGCCGGGGTTGCCTGGGCCGCCCGTGGCTCTTCGCGGAGCTCTCCGCCGAGCTGCGCGGCCTGCCGATCCCCAGCGAACCCACCCTGGGCGAGGTAGCGCGCATCATCCTGCGCCACGCGGAACTATTGGCCGCCCACGACGGCGAGCAGAAGGCCTGCCGTGACCTGCGCAAGCACATGACGTGGTACCTACGCGGTTTCCCCGCCGGCGGGGAACTGCGCCGCAGCCTGTCCCGGGTGAGCAGCCTGGACGAGCTGAAGTCTGCACTTGCCGACGTATGGGACTCCCCCGCCCTGGCGGAGGACGCCGACGGCGCCCGCGGCCGCCAGGGATCCCCCGCAAAGGTGGCCCTGCCGGAGGGCTGGCTGGACGACCCGGAGGACGAGACTGTCCCGGACGGCGCCGACATCGAAAACAGTGGTGGTTAATAGTTTTCGGGGCTATGGCATTTTCGGGGCTATACGCGGGGGGCTAAACCTCAGCGCCACCGAGCTCCAGAGACTATAGTTTTTTCACATGCGTAGAGTGTACCGAAACCAACTCCGGGAATTTAAACACGACATTTCGCTGATGGCGGATTTCGTGCGCACTGCGCTCAATTCCGCTACCCGTTCTCTGCTAGAGACCGACTTGGAGCTTGCCGAAAAGGTCCTTAGCAGCGTGGATACACTCGAGGATCTGCGCGAGACCGCAGTAAAGGATGCCTTCCAGCTGCTAGCGCTGGAAGCGCCCGTGGCGCGGGACTTGCGCATCGTCGTTGCCGGCCAGCATATTGTCGAGGATTTCACCCGCATGGGCGCGCTTGCGGTGCATGTGGCAAAGGTGGCGCGGCGGCGTCATCCAGAAAATGCTGTACCCGAGTCCGTCCGCCCCTATATCGAAGAGATGGCTCGACAGTGCGACAACTCGGCGGCGAAGATCCAGACCCTGCTGCGCGAGCTCGACGTAAACACTGCCCTCGAGCTCGTCGAAGACGACGACGCGGTCGATGACATCCACCGCCACATCTTCCAGCTCACCACCCAGCGCGAATGGCCGCACACAGTGCGCGAGGCCGTGGACGTCACGCTGCTGTCGCGCTACTTCGAGCGCTATTCGGATCACGCGGTGGAGATCGCCAACCGCATCGTCTTCATCATCACCGGCCTCACGCCGGACGAATACCACCGCAAGCAGGAGAACGACGAGCTGCAGCAGCGCTTCCGCGAGCAGTTCGATGAGATGCGCTACCGCTACGACACGAACCTGGATTACTAGCCGGCCGCAGTGCGCCGCCGGCCGCTGCCGAGCGCAGCTAGGCGCAACCGGGCGCAGACCGCGATTATCTAGCGCGCGTACGCCTTCTTCGCGAACATGGCGGCGTTCAGTGCATCGTCGAGCAGCTGCTCTGGAGTGCGGCTAACGTCCAGCTGGATGCCCTTCTCCCCCGGCGTGAGGCGCTGCAGATCCTCCAGCTGCGCGGTCAACAGCTCGCGCGGCATGTCGGCTTCTCCCACACGGTTCTTCATGCGCTCCGCGAGCACGTCCTCGGTACCATACAGGTGCACGTAGAACACGGTCGCGTTCTCGCCCACGTCGTTGAGGATCTCGCGGTGGTCGATGCGCAGCGCGGTGCAGGCGGTGACGGTGTTGTTACCCTGGGCGGCCTCGTCCGCAATCCAGTCGCGCACGATCCCTAGCCACTTACGGCGCCCGGCCTCCGGCGGGAGCTTGCCGTCCTGCAGGATCTCCAGCGCCCCCTCTGGGTGCAGATCGTCGGCTTCCTGCAGCTGCCAGCCGGTCTTCTCGGCAAAGGCGCGCGCCAGGGTGGTCTTGCCGCTGCCGCTGACCCCCATCACGACGACGTGGAGGGTTGCCGGAGTCTCTTGGCTAGACATGTGGCTCCTTTCTTCTCTGCGGTGGTTCTCTGGGTTACCCGTTACTGCCTTCCAGTATGCCGTTTATTTTTATTATTGACGCCAAAAGCGGGGTTCCGGCGCTAACCGGAACCCCGCTAGTGGGTGGCAAGCTCAGCGGGAGCCTGCCGAAGACACTTTTTCTATGATCCTGTACCTGCTTGACGGGCAGGTAGGAGTTTTATCCGAAGCGACCGGAGATGTAGTCCTCGGTCTCCTTCTTCGTCGGGTTTTCGAAGATCTGCTTGGTCGGGCCAACCTCGACCAGCTGGCCGGGCTTGCCGGTTGCTTCCAGGGAGTAGAAGGCGGTCTGATCGGACACACGGGCTGCCTGCTGCATGTTGTGCGTCACGATGACGATGGTGAACTCTTCCTTCAGCTCGTGGATCAGATCCTCCACGGCCAGAGTGGAGATCGGGTCCAGTGCGGAGCAGGGCTCATCCATCAGCAGAACTTCCGGCTCGACCGCGATGGCGCGGGCGATGCAGAGGCGCTGCTGCTGACCACCGGACAGGCCGCCGCCCGGTCGGTCGAGACGATCCTTAACTTCGTCCCACAGGTTGGCGCCGCGCAGTGCGCGCTCTGCAACCTCGCGGAGCTTCTTCTTGTTCTTTTCGCCGGACAGCTTCAGTCCGGCCACTACGTTCTCTTCGATGGACATCGTCGGGAACGGGTTTGCCTTCTGGAAGACCATGCCGATGGTGTTACGGACAGCCACCGGGTCGATCTTCGGGCCGTAAATGTCTTCGCCGTCGAGCAGGATCTCGCCCTTGACGTAGGCGCCGGGGATAACCTCGTGCATACGGTTCAGGGTGCGCAGCACGGTGGACTTACCACAGCCGGACGGGCCGATGAAGGCGGTCACTGCCTTCGGCGGGATGTGCAGGTTGACGTCCTGTACGGCATGAAAGTCGCCGTAGTAGATGTTGACGTCGTTGAGGTCTAGGCGCTTAGCCATTGTGTTGTTCTCCTAGGAAAAGGCTTTGTTTGGGTTTAGGTCCCGGTGGGGTCAAAGGCTTGGGGTGAGCCTTAGACCTTCACCGAATAGCGCTTCGAGATCAGGCGGGCGCCAATCATCAGGATTGCCACGAGCAGCACCAGGGTCAGTGCGGAGCCCCACAGGCGCTCCAGCACGAACTCGTTACTGCCCGCGCCGTACAGGTCGACCATGTACAGCGGCAGGGACTGCTGGCCACCTTCGAACGGGTTCCAGTTGATCTTGGTGGTGGAGCCAACCAGGATCAGCACCGGTGCGGACTCACCCATCACGCGGGCTACGGCCAGCATGATGCCGGTAACGATGCCGGACAGCGCGGTGGGAAGGACGATCTTCACGATGGTCTTCCACTTCGGCACACCCAGTGCGTAAGAGGCCTCACGCAGATCCATCGGAACCACGCGCAGCATCTCTTCCGCGTTACGCACGATGATCGGAACCATCAGCAGAACCAGCGCAAGCGACACTGCGAAGCCGGAACGTTCGAAGCCAAACATGGTGATCCACATTGCGTAGACGAACAGGGCGGCGACGATGGAGGGAACACCGGTCAGAATGTCGACCATGAAGGTCGTGATGCGGCCGAGGAATCCGCCGCGGGAGTACTCCACCAGGTAGATAGCGGTGAACACACCGATCGGGATGGAGAGGGCGGAGGTAACCACGACCTGCATCAAGGTACCGATGATGGCGTGGACTGCACCACCACCGGCCTTGTTACGCGGCTGGCCGACCATGTCGTAAACCCACCAGTCGGGGTTAAGGATCGCAGGCAGGCCTTCGCTGAGAACCTTGATCAAGACCCACAGCAGTGGAACCAGAGCCAGCGCCATGGCGAAGTAGATGATGACGGTGGCAAGCTTGTCGACCGCCTTGCGCTTACCGGAAATCTGAGTAAACAGCTCGGAGGACGAAGAGGACTTCTTGTTTTCTACAGTTGCTGCATCTGTCATTGTTCTCTTCTCCTACTTCTTCGCCACAACGGCGCGGGCGGCAGCGTTAACCAGGAAGGTCAACAGGAACAGAACGAGGCCGGCGGAGATGTAGGCACCCGCCTTGAGCTCGTCGTTGAACTCCGGCGCGGCCGCGGCGATGGCGGTTGCGAAGGTTGTACCACCGTCCATTAGGGAGCCACGGAAACCCGGAGCACTAGCGATGACCATGTACAGCGCCATGGTTTCGCCCAGCGCGCGACCCAGACCCAGCATTGCACCGGAGATGTAGCCGGACAGGCCGAAGGGCAGCACGGTCATGCGGACAACTTCCCAGCGGGTTGCGCCCAGTGCCAGTGCGGCCTCGACGTGCCCCTTCGGGGTCTGCACGAAAACCTCACGGGTGGTAGCGGCGATAACCGGCAGAATCATGATTGCCAAGACGATGCCACCAGTGAAGATGTTGCGGGAGGTGGAGAACGGCGGGGAGCTACCCTGCTGGTGGTTGAACAGGAAGAAGCCACCGGCCCAGCCGGACAGCCATTCAAAGAAGTCGCCGAGTGCCGGGCCGAGGACGTAAGCACCCCAGATACCGAACACGATGGAGGGCACGGCTGCCAGCAGGTCGATCATGAAGCCCAGGGGCTTGATGAAACGCTTCGGGCAATAGTTGGACAGGAAGATCGCGATACCCAGCGCAACCGGCATGGCCAGCAGGAGGGCGACGATGGACACCAGGACGGTGGTGAAGAACAGGTTCGGGATACCGAACTGCATCCACCCGCCGTCGTTGTTGGTGTAGTCGGTGTTCCAGCGCTCACCGTAGGTGAAGAAGCTGAAAATACCGTCGCGCAGGCGGCTCAGTGCGGGGACTGCCTGCAAAATTAGGAACAAACCGATCAGGCCGATGATCACGGTGATCAGGATTGAGGAGGTCTTTGCCAGCGTTTCGAAAACAACATCGCCAGGGCGCTTAACGCTGCCACCGCCGGAGCGTTGGCTATCTTGCGCCAACTGGTGATCCTGCTTCGGCTGAGGGGCGTCGCCCTCTGCCTTTGCGGACTTGGCGACCTCAACCTTATTGGCGTTTGCCATGAGGGATCCTTAAAAGGTCGTTATTCAATACCAGAATAAAAGTGAAAAGTGTTTCGCGTCACTGTAGTTACCGCATTCAGACCGCAACCCCCGATCGAAGAACGAGCGGGGGTTACATCGCTGTCTAAATGCCAGCGTTTAACTACTTCAGAGCGTCGACAGACTCTTCCAGCTTGGACTTGAACTCGCCGTCCACCGGGATGTAACCCTGGTCAGCCAGCTCGTCGTTCTGGTTGTCCAGGATGGTGTTCAGGAAGTTCTTAACCAGCTTCGCGGTGTTGTCGTCGTAGCCAGCGGAGCAGACGATCTCGTAGGTGGTCAGAACCAGCGGGTACTCGTCCTCGCCGTTCATTGCGTACAGCTTGTCAGCGTCAACGACCAGGTCGTTGCCCTCGCCGGAGAACTCAACCTCGCCCAGAGCCTTGTTAACGTTGTCCTTGTTCAGCTCAACCGGGCCGGAGCCGAAGTCGATCTTGGCGATGTTGACTGCGTCGAGCTCCTCAGCGAAGCCGGACTCAACGTAGGTAATTGCGCCGTTGGTAGCTGCAACCTGGTCAGCGACACCCTTGGACTTCGGAGCACCGGTGCCGACCTCGGTCGGGAAGCTCTTGCCCTCGGAGTCCCACTCACCGCTGGAGGCAGCCAGGAACTTCTGGAAGTTGTCGGAGGTACCGGACTCGTCGGAGCGGTACACAACCTCGATCGGGTCGGACGGCAGATCAACGCCCTCGTTCTCAGCCTTGATAGCCTCGTCGTCCCACTTCTTGATCTCGCCCTTGAAGATCTTTGCAACGGTCTTGGTGGACAGGTTCAGCTCGTCCACGCCCTCCAGGTGGTAAGCAATTGCAACCGGGCCGATGACCATCGGCAGGTGCCATGCGTCGTTACCGTCGCAGCGCTTCTTAGCGTCTGCGATCTGGTCGTCCTTCAGCGGGGAGTCGGAACCAGCGAAGTCAGCCTGGCCAGCGATGAACTTCTTCTGGCCGTCACCGGAACCAGAAGCGTTGTAAGCCAGGGTAGCGCCGGTGCTGGAGAAAGCCGGGCCGAAGATGTTCTGGATTGCGTTGTCCTGAGAGGAAGCGCCTTCGCCGCGCAGTTCGCCGGTGGCCTCCTCCATCTCGCGAGAGCCTTCGCTGCTGCCGCCTTCGTTGTTGTCAGCGTTGGAGCAGCCGGTCAGGATCAGGGAACCAGCAAACAGGGTTGCAGCTGCAGCGCTGGCGCGCTTCATGGTGAACTTCACGAGGTTTTCCTCCGAAAAATTGTCAGAAGTACAGAAAAGTGCCTTACAGGAGAAGCCCGCAGTTGTAGGAGCCACTCTTGCGTCACCAAGAAAGTTAATCGGCGCTTATGGATTTAAAGAGTGCTGTAAGTGAACAGCAGGTGAACAACAGTATTTATGCAGCACAGCCAACTTTCTCGGTTCAGAAAGCAATGCCAAAGCACCCCCAGCACCACACCTAAACGCTACCCCCATGTGACAGAAAGTGGCTTCATTTAACCCGCAGTTAACCTACGGCGTTACTGAACCCACTTCACCCTTAGCGATACGCAGCAAGTGAGCATAAACGTTTCTCAGCATCTACCAATGAACGCTTAAGGCTCCTCGCTCCGTAACCCCCACTACTTAGAGACACCCACGGTAAACCACATCGGTGTGCACCACCTCGAAGCCAAGCCGCTTGTACGTAGAAACCGCGGGCGCGTTGTCCCCCTCCACATACAGCTCAATGCGACCGCAACCGTTGTCCAGCAGCAACTTCATTCCCAGCTGCGTGATCGCCTGTCCCAGTCCCCTACCACGAGCATCGTCAGCGAGGCAGACGACGTACACCTCACCCGCCCGCTCGCCGGCATCTTTTTCCTTCTCTTCCAGCGGGATCTTCGTCCAGTGGAAGCCCACCAGGCGGAACACATCGTCGTTCCCCTCGCCCCCATCGGCCGCACAGGGAATGCCCACCCGCTCGGCAGCGGAGTTTTCATCCCGCACCCACAGCATCAGGACCGCATCCGGATCGAACCAATTAGTGTCCCGGGCAGAACGCAGGTGGTCTACGTCCCAGCCACCTTGCTCGGGGTGCCATGCGAAGGCCTCATTATTGACGCGCACCCACTCGGCGTCCACGGAATCCGCGTCGAAGCGAGCAACGGATTCGGTGTAAGTCAGGACCTCAATTTCTTGCTCCTCGCAGCGTTTCTCGGCTTCTGCACCGCCCGCCTCGATGGCCTTGGCCGCCTTCGTAGCCGGGGCACAGTCCAGCGACATCTTCAGCAGTTCACGAGTTCGGCGGGCATCCAGCGACTCCACAAAGCGTTGGGCTCCGGCGGAATCTCCGTGCGCCCAGACGTCAATCGCGCCACTCACACCCAGCTGGTCGCGCAAAGCCTCGAACAGGGCGACCCCCACCCCGCTGTGACGAACATCCGGGGCTACAGCCAGCTCGATCACGCGGTCCGGGTCGATCGCCAGCACACCAACCACGCGTTCGTTGTTTCTTGCCACTACGTGCTTGTGGCCGCGATTCTCGTCGATGCCGCGCAGAAAAGCCTCGCTGATCGCAGGCACCCCATCTGCCTCAGCGACTTCGCCCAGCACCTCGTGAACCCCCTCCAACACCTCAGAGTGCTCCCACAGGTCTTCAAATGTGTCGTAGGTAATAGCCATGCCCCAATTGTCCCTCACTTTCGGCATTTTTGGGGCAGATTTCCGGGGTTTCTTAACGCTTCGCTGGGATTGCTGCGGCGGAGGCGTGGCGTCATAAAGAAGGAACAGGGGCACCTAGTAACCTGTAGGGAACAACAAAGAAACTCGAGAAGGGGGCCCGGCCAGGTGAAGAAAATCGCAATCCGCGGCGCGCTCACCCTCGTGCTGGTGCTGCTCGTAGCGCTGATCGTCGATAGTGTGATCGCCGCCCGCGCCGAGCACAAGATCTCCGAGGCGCTATATGCCGACTCGAACCTGGCCAACCCACCAAAGGTACAGGTGGCGGGCTTCCCCTATACCGGCGCCGCACTCAGCCACGAACTCCAGGCCGTCACCGTCGTCGCCAACGACGTCGACGTGCCTGGCTTCGGCCTGATGAGCGTGCAAACCTCGGCGCAGTACATTACGGTCTCCGCAGACGATGTTTTCAACGGCACCATTGAAAACGCCCCAGCGCGCAAGGTCTTTACCCGCCTGCAGTTGGACGGCGTGCTGCTGGGCAACCGCATGGGCATCGAGGCCCTGCAGATCCAGAACCTCGACGACATTTCGCCCCGCGGCGGCTGGGAGACAGAGGCCATCTTCGAGGGCAAGCCGAAGGGGTTCGCTAAACCCGCAAAGGTCGAGGTAAAGCTGCGCATCGTCAAGGGCACTATGGTGATCACCCCGACCAAGATCCTCTCCGTTCCCGACGGACTGGACATCAAGGCCAAGAACGTCACCGACGAAGCCACACTCGATCCGGACATCGAAAAGCGGGTTAATGACGCCTTTAGCTTGAGCATCCCGGGCAAGGAACTACCCATGCGGGGCGATCCGGAGCGGATCTTCGTCTCCGGTGGTTCGGTGTTCGTCGAAGCCTCGCAGGTCTACACGAAGATCAGCCTGTCTGATTTGGCTCCGCGATCCCGCCCCTTGAGTGAAGAAGAACTCCCCAGCCTATAGTCTTAAGGGCATGGCTGAAGAAGAAAAGAAGAAGTTCAAGGTAGACGCTAACGAAGCGGTCAACCTGGCCGCCGAGCAGTCCAAGTCCACCAGCGACAAGAACCTGCCGGAATTCGGCGACATGCCCATCCCCGACGACACAGCCAACCTGCGCAAGGGGCCCAACCTGCACGACGGTCTGCTGGCACTGCTACCGCTGATCGGCGTGTGGCGTGGCCAGGGCCAGGCGGCGCCTCCCGGCGAGGAGGAGTTCACCTTCGGCCAGCAGGTCGTCTTCGCCCACGATGGCGAGAACCGCATCAGCTACGATTCCCGCACCTGGCGCATGGACGACGACGGGCAGCCGACCGAGACTCCCGGCCGCCGCGAGTCCGGCTTCCTGCGCATCAATGACGACGACGAGATCGAAATGATCCTCACCCACTCCGATGGCATGGTGGAGATCCTGTACGGCAGCCCGCTGAACGAGCGCGCCTGGCAGCTGGAAAGCGCCTCGACGATGGCGACGGCGACCGGCCCGACGAACCTGGGGCCGGGCAAGCGCCTCTACGGCCTGATGCCGAACAACGACCTCGGCTGGGTCGACGAGCGCCTCATCGACGGCGAGATGGTTCCCTGGCAGTCCGCGCAGCTGTCCCGCGTGGTCGGCTAGCCGGTAACAGCCTCCCAGGCCATCTTTTCCACCTCGTCGGCGACCTCCGGACGGGGCAGCTGGGTGCCGTCTAGTTCTGTCACCCGTGCCTGCACGCGCACGGAGGAGACCAGCCACACGCCGGCGGCGGCTGTAAGGTCCTCGACCCGCAGCACCCTTTCCTCGGTGACCCATCCGCGCTGCTCGGCCAGCTTAAAGAGCGCGGCCTGCGAGGTGCCCTTCAAAATGCCCACATGCGCCGGCGGGGTGACGAGCTTCTTCTCCCCTGTCGTCGGGTCCACCTCCGCGGCAACCACGGTCGAGGTCGGCCCCTCCAGCACTAGCCCCTCGTCGGACAGGAAAATCACATCGTCCACCCCGCGGGCCTTCGCGCTGCGCAGGGCGGCCATGTTGGCTGCGTAGGATAGCGTCTTCGCGCCGATCAGCGCCCACGGGGAACGCTCCGATAGGTCGATGCGGAAGCCCCGCTCGGCCGTCATCACCCGCACGCCGTGCTCCCGGTCGTGCAGCACGTGCTCGCTGACCGGTGCCACCGTGACCCAGCCCGTCGGCTGGCCCGTGGATTCCCGCCCGCGCGAGTAGACCCAGCGCAGCGCGGCCTCCTGGCCCGGCCCGTTCTTCTCCTCGAAGTCGGCCACGGCAATGTCGGTGGCGCGGAACCAGCGCTCCAGGTTCGGCTCCGGCAGGTCCAGCATCGCGGAGCTGTTGAGGAAGCGTGTGGCGTGGCGCTCGCGGTTGCGCACGTTGCCGCCGCGCAGCATGAAGGTCTCGAACACCCCGTCGCCACGCACGGCGGCCAGATCGTCTGCGTAGATCATCGGCACGGTCGCGTCCCGAACCTTTGGGTCTTGGGTGGCAGCTGCCGTGCCAGCGCCCGTGCCAGCGCCTGTGCCGACCCCAGCCTCGCCCAGGACGTCAACGACCACGAACTTTGCTTCCTGATTACTCATGTTGCTCATTCTATTCCCGAGCTGTTCCCGGAAGTTTTGCATGTCCCATAGAGAGCCGCCATTGGCATGCCAGCCCCACCGCGTCCTACGATGGGAGGTGTGTTTGATCTGACTCACAGCCCGATCGTCGACCACGCACCTGCCGCCAGCCCGCTGACTGACAGTGAGGCCGCCGAAGTTTCAGAGGCACCGGAAGCTCAGAGCAGCGCCACTGCCTGGCACTACGGCAACCCCCTCGCCGAGCAGTCCCGCGTAAACGACGGCAAGCCCGGCCTCGTGGATTTTTGGGATCGCGTGGCCATCCGCGTGTCGGGTGCGGAACGCCGCGATTGGCTCAACAACCTGATCTCCCAGAAGGTCAACGCCATCGAGCCCGGCCAGGCCACCTTCGGCCTGATTCTCGACGTCAAAGGCCACGTCGAGCACTTCTTCGGAATCCTCGCCACCGACGACACCTTGATCCTCGACACCCCAGCCACCCACGCCGACGCGCTCGAGGATTATCTGAGCAAGATGGTCTTCTGGTCGCAGGTCTCCGTCGAGCGCCTGCCGTGGGCGCGACTCACGGTGATCGGCACGGATCTCGCCGCGGATTCTTCGCTCTTTACTGTTGACGCCACCTCCTCCGCCGCCCTGCCCGCTCAGCTGAACCTCGACGTTCCGGAAGATGTGGATCTGCAACGGTGGAGGACCAGGACTATCGGCGAGCTCCAGGCCCTGGACCTGTGGGTCCCCCGTGAAAGCTTCACCCGCGCCTGGGACGAGCTGACTAATGTCGCCCAGCCCACCGGGCGCATGGCCTACGACGCATTCCGCGTGCAGGCACGCCTACCGATCCTGGGTGTGGATACCGACGAGCGCGCCATCCCCCACGAGATCCCCGCCTTCATCGGCAAGGGAATCAGCGGCGCCACCCAGTTGGACGACGTTTCCGCCGGCCCCACCGAGGCCGCCGTGCACCTGAACAAGGGCTGCTACAGGGGGCAGGAGACGGTTTCCCGAGTGCATAACCTGGGCAAGTCTCCGCGCGTTCTGGTGATGCTGCACCTGGACGGATCCGCCAACCGGCTGCCCGAAGTAGGTGCCGAACTCACCGCGGGTGGCCGCGGAATCGGCCAGGTTGGGTCCAGTGTGCACGACTGCGACTACGGCCCTATCGCTCTGGCTTTGGTGAAGCGGAACGTGGTGGAGAAGGTGGCGTCCAAAAACAGCGACGTACCCCCGCTACTCGCCGATGGGATCGACGCATCGATCGACCCCAGCGACCTTGCGAATGCCGCGGGAGACAACTCGATCCGACCGGGGCGCGCGGCGATTAACCGCCTGCGCGGGAAAAATTAGAAAACCCTCACATTGGCTTGACCCCCTTGACTGCGCGATGATTACGCAGGTCACAGGGGGTATTCAGCGTGGAAACCCCCGCGCCTACGCCTTCGACGGGAGGGGGCTTTTGGGAAAAAATGATTGCTAACCGCTATGGTGTAGGGCAGGAAGAAACTTAACTTGTAAACGAAAAGGGTGGCCGAACTCCCGCGCCACTCGAGGACACCGCAAGGGGGTCAGGCCATGGGTCGCGGCCGTGCCAAGGCAAAGCAAGCCAAGGTTGCTCGTCAGTTGAAGTACAACGCTCCGGAAATGGATCTGGAGAGGCTGCAGAGGGAACTCTCTGGCCAGTCGCAGAACCGGGGTTCCGGTTCCCGCGGCGGTAGCGAGTACGACGAGTACGAGGATGACTACAGCGATTACGCTGCAGAATACGACGACTACAGCGACGAGTACGCCGACGACTACGAGGATAAATACTCCAACGGGTCGCGGTAAAAGCCAACCTATTCACTAGAAAAACTCCCGCAGCTGACGCTTTGAAAAGCGCAGCGCGGGAGTTTTTCTTGCTTTTGTTCTTGCCCCGGCACTGGTTGGCTCTAGTTAGTCGCCCCTAGTTCACGGGGCTGCGGTACTCGCCGTCCAGGATCGCGCCGGTCTGGCCGTCCTGTGCCGGGCGAACTTCGCCCAGTCGCCAGGCATCAATGTGGCGAGCAGTTAGCATCGCCAGTGCACGCTCGGCATCGTCTTCCGCGACGACGGCGACCATGCCCACGCCCATGTTGAAGGTCTTCTCCATCTCCTCCTGCGAGATCTGGCCTTCCTCCTGGATCAGGCGGAAGATCGGGCCAGGGGTCCAGGAAGAACGCTCCAACTCTGCGACCAGGCCGTCCGGGATCACGCGTCCCAGGTTGGCGGCCAAGCCACCGCCGGTGATGTGCGCGAAGGTGTGGACGTCGCACTCGCTGGCCAGCTTCAGGCAATCGAGGGCGTAGATGCGGGTCGGCTCCAGCAGCTCCTCCCCCAACGTGCGGCCGAGGGATTCGATGTGGCCATCCAGCGGCAGCTGCTTAATATCCAGCAGCACGTGGCGCGCCAGGGAGTAGCCGTTGGAGTGCAGGCCGGAGGAGGCCATGGCGATCACCACGTCACCCGGTCGCACGCGATCCGGCCCCAGCAGGTTGGCCTCTTCGACCACGCCGACGGAGGTGGCGGAGACGTCGTACTCGTGCGGTTCCATCACGCCCGGATGCTCAGCGGTCTCGCCGCCCAGCAACGCACAACCGGCTTCCTCACAGCCCGCGGCGATGCCGGAGACGATGCTGGCAACGTGTTCCGGCACGACCTTGCCGATGGCGATGTAATCCTGCAGGAACAGCGGCTCGGCACCGCAGACCACCAGGTCATCTACGCACATGGCGACCAGGTCGCGGCCGATCGTATCGTGCTTGTCCATCGCCTGGGCCACGGCCAGCTTGGTGCCCACGCCGTCGGAGGAGGCGGCCAGCAGCGGCTTTTCATAATCGCCCAGCGCGAACAGGCCGGCGAAGCCACCGAGCCCGCCGCGCACCTCGGGGCGGGTGGCCTTCTTAGCCAGCGGCGCGAAAAGCTCTACCGCGCGGTCGCCGGCCTCAATGTCTACACCGGCAGCGGCGTACGATGCGCCCTCTGCCTGCTTCGGGGTGTTATCGGGGTGGTCACTCATGGCTTGTCCTTGCTTTCTAAGCTTTCTTAATTCTTCGCCTGCTGCTTCAGCATCGTTTCTACCAACGCCGCGTTCGGGTTGTCGCTCGGCATGCCCAGCGGGAACACACCGTCGAAGCACGCCGCGCACAGCTCGTCGCTGCTTTGTTGTGACGCCTCAATCATCGCCTCGGTCGAAACGAATGCCAGGGAGTCCGCGTCGATCTCCCGGCGAATTCCCTCCACCGGGTCCGAAGGATCCACATTATTCGCAATCAGCTCGGTGGGCGAGGCGAAGTCGATGCCGTAGAAACACGGCCACTTTACGGGCGGCGAGGCGATGCGGACGTGCACTTCCTTCGCCCCGGCCTCGCGCAGCATTTTAATCAGCGCGCGCTGGGTGTTTCCGCGGACAATGGAATCGTCCACCACGACCAGGCGCTTGCCCTCGATGACCTCACGCAGGGGATTCAGCTTCAGGCGAATACCAAGTTGGCGGATGGTCTGCGACGGCTGGATGAAGGTGCGCCCCACGTAGGCGTTCTTCATCAACCCCTGGCCAAAGGGAATGTGCGAAGCCTGAGCGTAACCCACCGCCGCGGGCGTGCCGGACTCCGGCACGGGAATCACCAGGTCGCCCTCCGCCGGAGCCTCCTCTGCCAGCTTGCGGCCGATCTCCAGGCGGGTGCCGTTCACCGACCGGCCACGGATGACGGAATCCGGGCGAGCCAGGTAGACGTACTCGAACACACATCCCTTGTGCTTCGTCTCCGCGAAGCGGCGGGAACGCACGCCGTCGCCGTCGATAGCCACCAGCTCGCCCGGCTCGACGTCGCGGATGAAACGCGCGCCCACGATGTCCAGCGCCGCGGTTTCGGAAGCAACAACCCAGCCGCCGCTGGCCAGCTGGCCGATGGACAGCGGGCGCACGCCCTGCGGGTCTCGGACGGCGTACAGTGCGTCACCATCGGTAAACAGCACACAGAAGGCGCCCTTGACCTTGGGGAACAGCTCCATGGCTGCTTCCTCCACACCGTGCCCCTCGCGGGTGTCGGCGGCCAACAGGGCGCACATGACCAGCGAATCAGAGGGGTTTTCCTTCGGATCCACCAGACCCAACCGGGCGGCCTCCTGGGTGAGCTCGCGGTGATTCACCAGATTGCCGTTGTGGCCCAGAGCCACGTCGGTTCCGTCGGGTGCCATGCGGAACATGGGCTGCGCGTTCTCCCAGCTATTACCACCAGCAGTGGTGTAGCGGTTGTGCCCCATGCCGATGTGGCCCTTGAGGGCCTCGAGCGACTGCTCGTCAAACACCTGACTGACCAAGCCCAGATCCTTGAACACGACGATCTGGTCGCCATCCCCCACCGCGATACCCGCGGCCTCCTGGCCTCGGTGCTGCAGCGCGTACAGGCCGTAGTACGTCAGCTTAGAGACGTCCTCCCCCGGCGCCCATACCCCGAATACGCCACATTCCTCCCGGGGCTCGGTTTCGCCCCGGTCGTCGAACGGGCTCAGCAACGGTTCTGCCTCTGCTTGTTTTCTCTGGCCTTGAATGTTTGCCACTATGCCGACTCTACTAGCCCATCCGCACTAACCCAAAGGGATGCCCTTTCGCCGGCTGAGTGACCTCACATTCTCAACAGTGGAAGGTGCTCGGCGATGGCGGAGGCGCGGGTGCCGGAGGTGTCGGCGTCCGAACCAGAAAGCCCCTCAACCCCCACAACCAGGCGCAGCCACGTAATCGGCGAGCACTGAACAACGTTGGGCGGAGTGCCACGGCGATGCTCCAGTCCCGAGATGCACTGGATGGCGGCGAAGGGAGGAATGCGCACCTCGACGGAATGGCCGGGAGCCAGCTCCTCCAAGACAGCCGCGGACAGGCGAACCGCCGCAGCTACGTCGGCACGAGGCGGACGAGGCTGCTCCGCGGGGTTCTTTACCCAGGGCAACACCGCTTCAACGGCACTGCGAGCAGCGGTGGATAGTTCCGGGCCATGCAAATGCTTCATGTCTAGTAATTGTAGTTCTGAGTTTGTAGCGCTCTATCGAACACCGACGTGTGGGGCGCGTTAGTATTGGGGAGTTGAACACAAGAGAAGTACAGAAAATTCAGTACAGGGAATTCAGTACAGGGATTTAAGGAAGGCAGTGACCCGTGGCGGAAAGCGCAGAAAACACCACCCAAAGCGAGCACAATGCAGCTGATAACACGGCGGAGGCTCCCCACGAGCGCAGCCCGAAGGTGACGCTGCGCTTCCTCGCCGCCCCGACGGACGTGCTGATGGCAGGGGCGATGGGCGTACACGGCGGTCGCGTACTGGAATGGATCGATAAGGCCGCCTACGCCTGCGCCGTCGGCTGGGCTCAGTCTTACTGCGTCACCGCCTACGTGGGACACATCCACTTCACCCGCCCGATCCCCTCGGGCCACATGGTGGAGGTCCGCAGCCGCATCGCCTACACCGGCCGCAGCTCCATGCACATCGTCAACGAGGTGCTGTCCGCCGACCCGCGCGAGGGCGTGTTCACCCGCGCCTGCGACTGCCTGGTGATCTTCGTCGCCCTGGACGAAAACGGTAAGTCCAAGCAGATCCCCTCCTACGTGCCGACGACCGACGAGGAGAAGCGTGTGGAAGATGCCGCGCTTTCCCGCATCCAGCTGCGCAAGGCCATCGAAGAGGAGATGCTGCGTCAAACCTACACCGAAAAGTCCACCGCCCCGGAGCTGGTGAACCGCTTCCTCGCGAAACCGACGGACGTGAACTGGGGCGGCAACGTGCACGGTGGCACGGCCATGGAATGGATCGACGAGGCGGCCACTGCCTGCACGATGCAGTGGACCGGCGAGCGCACCACCGCGGTGTACGCCGGCGGTATTCGCTTCTACCGCCCGGTGCACATCGGCGACCTCGTGGAGGTGGATGCACGCCTGGTGCGCACCGACGAGCGTTCGATGACGGTGATGGTGCACCTGCGCGCTGGCGACCCGCGCGAGGGCAAGGGCAACCTGCCGGTGGCCATCCACGCATCCATGACGTACATCGCTATCGACCTGGACGGTAACCCGCTGCAGGCCCGCAAGTACACGCCGGTGACCAGCGAGGATAAGCGTCTGGAGGAGCACGCCGCCACGCTGCGTAACCTGCGCAAGGAGTTCCTGCCGCGGCCGCTGGTGAGCCCCAGCAACCGCGACTTCCGCTTCGTGGAGTAACGCCCGGGGAGCTGGGCGCAACTCCCCGCCCCGCTGAATACTCCTGAATACTCCGCACGGCGCATAGCAAAAGGGGCTCGCGACCACACCGGTCGCGGGCCCCTTTCTCAGCTCTAGCTCTTCAGCGCCTTACTCTTCGGCACCTTAGATGACGGAGTTGTTGCCTGCCGCGTGGCTAAACAGCGCGGGCAGCGTGGACGTCCACGCATTCTCGGCCGCCTCCAGGGCGATGACGACGTCGAAGTCCTCATCGTTCTGCTTGGCCGGGTCGAGTTCGACCTCTCCACCGAAGGGCAGCACCGGGAAGACGCCGGATCCGAAGCGAACAACAGGCTGGTCTGCCGCGTCGTTCACGCCGGTCAGGCCGATCCAGCCGCCGGTCAGGCCGGTATCGGCCAACTCGCGCATCAGGTCGCCGTAGTCCTCGCTGCGCACTGCCAGCAGCACGCGGGAGGCGGTCTCGGAGAACAGCCCCACCGCCGCCTGCTGAGCCAGCGTGCGGCCCTCCACGGCGGCGGACTCGTGCTGGCTGAGCATCGGGTTCACGGCTACTCCGCGGCCGGACTGGATTGCCAGCTCCACGACGGCCTGCGACAGGCCGCCCTCGGAGAGGTCGTGGGCCGCGACGATCTTGTCGCGCTGCGCGGTGATGAAGGCGCCCAGGCGCTGCTCCACGGACAGGTCCACCTGCGGCGGCATGCCGGCCAGCTCGTCGTGGACGACCTGCTGCCAGATGGAGCCGCCGAGCTCCTCGCGGGTTTCCGCGCCCACCAGGACCAGGTGGTACTCCTCCTGCTTCTCGCCCTCGGCAGCCGGCTTAGGCAGCTGCTGCGGAATCCGGCGAGCGCAGTCGTCGATGGTGCCCAGCACCGCGATAACCGGGGTCGGCAGAATGGCGGTGTCGCCGGTCTGGTTGTAGAAGGAGACGTTGCCGCCGGTGACCGGAATGCCCATCTCCTTACAACCATCGGCCAGGCCGTGCACGGCCTCGCGGAACTGCCACATCACGCCCGGATCCTCCGGGGAACCGAAGTTCAGGCAGTTGGACACTGCCACCGGGGTGGACCCCGTGACGGAAACGTTGCGGTAGGCCTCAGCCAGCGCCAGCTGGGCGCCGGTGCGGGGATCCAGGCGCGTGTAACGGCCGGAGGCGTCGGTGGAAACGGCGATGCCGCGACCGGTCTCCTCGTCGATGCGCAGCACACCCGCGTCTGCGTCCTTGGCCGCAACAGTGTTGCCGCGCACGTAGCGGTCATACTGCTCGGTAATGAACTCGCGGGAGCACAGCGCCGGGGAGGCCGCCAGGTCCAGAATCTGTTGGCGAACCTCCTGGGAGGTCTCCGGCAGCTCCACGCCGCGGGCCTTGTTCAGCTCTTCCTGCTCCGCCGGGCGCTCGTAGGGGCGCTCGTAGACCGGGCCTTCCTCAGCCATGGTGTGCGCCGAAGCGTCCACCACGATTTCACCGCAGTGTTCGATGACAAGGTGCTCGCCGTCGGTCACGCTGCCGATGTCGGAGGCCAGCACGTCCCACTTGCGGCAGATCTCCATGAACGCATCCACGTTCTCCGGCTCCACGACGGCGCACATGCGCTCCTGCGACTCGGAGGACAAGATCTCCGCGGCGGTCATGCCCTCAGCGCGCAGGTGCACGTTGTCCAGGTTGATGTGCATGCCGCCGTCACCGGCGGAAGCCAACTCTGCGGTGGCACAGGAAAGCCCGGCGCCGCCGAGGTCCTGAATGCCCACCACCACGTTGGCGCGGTACAGGTCCAGGCAGCACTCAATCAGTACCTTCTCTGCGAAGGGGTCGCCCACCTGCACGGCGGGCAGCTTGCGCTCTGCGCCTTCCTCAAAAGTGTCAGAGGCCAGCACGGACACGCCGCCGATGCCGTCCAGGCCCGTGCGGGAGCCGAAAAGGATCACTCGGTTGCCCTTGCCAGAGGCGAAGGCCAGCTTGAGGTCTTCGGTCTTCAAAGTGCCCACGCACAGTGCATTTACCAGCGGGTTACCCGCGTAGGTGGCGTCAAAAACAGTCTCGCCGCCAATGTTCGGCAGCCCCAGAGAGTTGCCATAACCGCCCACACCCGCGACCACGCCGGGCAGCACGCGCTGGGTATCCGGCAGGTCGGCCGGGCCGAAGCGCAGCTGATCCATCACGGCCACCGGGCGCGCGCCCATTGCCATGATGTCGCGGACGATACCGCCCACGCCGGTGGCTGCGCCCTGGTAGGGCTCCACGTAGGAGGGGTGGTTGTGGGACTCGACCTTGAAGGTCACCGCGTGGCCATCGCCGATGTCAATCACGCCAGCGTTCTCACCGATACCGGCGAGCATCTTGGACTTCATCTCTTCGGTCGTGGTCTCGCCGAAGTAACGCAGGTGCGTCTTCGAGGACTTGTACGAGCAGTGCTCGGACCACATGACGGAGTACATGGCCAGCTCCGCATCGGTCGGGCGGCGGCCCAGCAGTTCCTTGATGCGCGCGTACTCGTCGTCCTTTAGGCCCAGCTCGTGATACGGCTGCTCCAGGTCCGGGTTGGCCTTAGCATCGGCGACCGTGTCGTTGTGAATCATGAGGATCGGGTGCTCCTTGTAAGAAAAAAGATTAGGAAACGAGCGTAGACAGAACGGACTGGAACAGCCCCAGGCCATCCAAGGACGGGCCGGTCAGGGTTTCCACGGCGTGCTCCGGGTGCGGCATAAGGCCAACCACGCGACCGTTTTCGCTGCACACTCCGGCGATCGAGTTGCGGGAGCCGTTGTGGTTCTCGACGTAGCGGAACACCACGCGGCCTTCGCCCTCCAGGCGCTCCAGCGTTTCCTCGCTGGCCTGGAAGCGCCCCTCACCGTGCTTCGAGGGCACTAGGATCTTGGTGCCCTCGGCGAACTGGTTGGTCCATGCCGTGGATGTGTTTTCCACGTCCAGGTAGATGTCGCGGCACACGAAGTGGAGCCCCTCGTTACGGGTGAGGGCGCCGGGCAGCAGGCCGGCTTCCTGCAGAATCTGGAAGCCGTTGCAGATCCCCAGCACCGGGGTACCGCGCTCCGCGGCAGCCACCACGGACTTCATTGCCGGGGCGATGGCGGCGATAGCACCGGCGCGCAGGTAGTCGCCGTAGGAAAAGCCACCGGGGACGACCACAGCGTCGACGTTCTTCAGGTCCTCGTCTGCGTGCCACAGCTCCACCGGCTCTGCACCCGCCAGGCGCACAGCGCGCACGGCATCGACATCGTCGAGGGTGCCGGGGAAGGTGATCACTCCAATGCGGCTGGTCACTTACTTAGCCTCCACATCTGCGCCTTCGACGACCACGTCGTAGTCCTCGATCACGGTGTTTGCCAGCAGGTCGGAGGCGATCTTCTCCAGATCCTCGCGCGAGACACCCTCGCCGACCTCCAGCTCAAAGCGCTTCCCCTGACGCACGTCCTCTACCCCACTGATGCCGATGCGGCCCAGGGCACGAACGACGGCCTGACCCTGCGGATCGAGGATTTCCTTCTTGGGCATAACGTTGACGACAACACGAGCCATGGCTTCTACATTCTCCCAGCTTTGCGGTAATTTCCCGGTAGGTTACCGCCCCATCGTAACACTGCTGGGCGACCGCCCCCTTAAGCTACAGATGCCTGCTGGCGTTCCACGTAATCGCAGTAGTTCGCGGACTCGTAGCCGGCTTCGCGCAGCAACTCGAGAATGCGCAGCATATCGCCCGCCACGTCGTCCTTGCCAGCCTTCGCCGCGCTGATGGAAAGGCGGATGTCTTTGCCCTTCGCGGCGCTGCGGCGCGCGCTGTTGAGGACGTTGCGACGCCACCATTTCACCGACCCAAACCCATCGCCGAACGCGAGCACACGCACCGGATGGCGCTTTTCATTGATGAGATCCCGGATGGTGTACGCATCCGCCGCGACTGCGAAACCCACCTCGCCGGCAGCCTGCAGCGCGTCCTCCGACGCCAGCCAACGGGTCGGGGCGAAGGACTTCGGGCTCAACCCGAGGGCATCCAGCTGGCGGGTGGCCGCGGAGAGCCGCAGGGTGGCCTCGTGGCGGCCGAGCCGGTGGAACTCCCCCTTGCCGTGCGCCCCGCCCAGCGGTCCCAGCCCGCCGAGCAGCAGCTCGTGGCCGCGGGCAGCAGAATCGTGGATCAGTTCCAGCGCCGCGTGGTCATCCTTCAGCCGCCAGTTCGGCCCCTGCACTGTCAGCACCAAACCGGCGTGCAGGTCCAGCGCCCGCGCCGCATCCCGCATTTTCTCGGCCGCGGTCACCGTGTCCTGGCGCAGACCCGTGATGGTCAACAAAACGCGGGGGGCACGCTGGGCGCTGGGGACGGTCTGTGCGGGGCTCATAGATACTTAGCCTGCACAACACAGGTGAACGGGAGGTAACGCCCGCCCTACATCTGGGCGTCGAGTTGTTAAAGGCTCTGAGCCGCTATTCTTGACCCCTTTCAGGTCCACCAGCCACCAGCAGCTCGGTAGCCCCCATCCTGTCCAGCTCCCAGGCAGTCTCGAAAGCCGCCTGGCGCCACTTGGCGTAGCGGCCGGATACGCCGCCGTGGCCGGCCTCCATGTCGATGCGCAGCAGCGTGTTCTCGGCGCCCACCTCGCGCAGCTTTGCCACCCACTTCGCGGGTTCCACATACAGCACGCGGGTGTCGTTCAAGCTGGTCACCGCCAGGATCGGCGGATAGGTCAGGTCGGCCGAGACGTTCTCATAGGGAGCGTAGCCCGCCATGTAGTCGTAGACCTGCGGGTCGTGGAAGGGATCACCCCACTCGTCCCACTCCGTCACGGTCAGCGGCAGCTCCGGCATGAGCATGCTGGTCAGCGGATCCACGAAAGGAACCACGGCCTCGATGCCCGCGAAGCGATCGCCCGCCAGGTTAGCCACAGCACCCATCAACATGCCGCCGGCGGAGCCGCCCTCGGCCACCATCTGCTCGCGGGTGGTCATGCCCTCGCGCAGCAGATGGTCGGCGACGGCCACGAAGTCCGTAAACGTGTTGCGCTTCTCCAGTCCCTTGCCGTGGTCGTACCACTGCCGGCCCATCTCGCCACCCCCACGGACGTGTGCGATGGCGTACACCACGCCGCGGTCCAGCATGGACAGCCGGAACAGGGAGAATCCCGGGTCGATGCAGTTTTCATAGGAACCGTAGCCGTACAGCAACACCGGGTTGGCCTGAGTGATGTCCACGTCCGTGCGGTGGATCAGAGAAACCGGAACGCGCGCGCCATCCTCGGCCGTCACCCACAGCCGCTGCGAGGTGTACTGCGCAGGGTCGAACTCCCGGCCGTCCGGGTCGGTCAGCACCTGCTGTTCCTTGCGCAGGATCTTCTCCCCCGTCGCCAGGTCGATGTCGTAAATCCGCGGCGGGGTGGTGAAGGCGGTATAGGCCACGCGCAGCACCGGGCTCTCCCACTCGCTGTTGCCCACGGCCCCAACCCCGCAGAGTTCCCCGGGGAATTCGATCCGCTCGAACTCGCCAAAGGCCGGGGCGGAAGAGTCGCCGGTCGAGGTGTCGGCGTCACCAAGCTTCATGATGTAGCTGGTCTCCAGCGCATTCTCCCGAGCTTCGAGGACAATGTGGTCGCTGAAGACATCCACGCCCTCCAGGCGCGCATCCTCGCGGTGCGGCACTAGCGCTTGCACGTCGTCCCACGCGGCGATCTGGCCGGTTGGGTGGTAGCCGAGCTCGCTGTTCGCACCGGTCTTGTTATGCAGCACCAGCCACAGATCCAGGCCGCCCACAACTGCGTGATCCACTCCGTACTCCACATTGGCCTCGCGCGGGATTACACAGGTCAGCTCGGCATTCGGATCCTCCAGGTCGAGGTACCACACCTCGCTGGTCACCTTCGAGCCCGTGTGGACCAGCAAGTAGCGCTCGGAGCGGGTGGTTGCCACGCCCGTCCAGAATCGTTCGTCGTCTTCGCGGTACACCAGCTCGTCTTTATCGACGCCCTCACCGACTGTGTGGCGCCAAATTTCGTGTGGTCGCCACGCTTCATCCACGCGCTGGTAGTACACGGTATCCCTGCCGACCCAGGTGGCTCCGTAGAAGACATCCTCGATCTCGTCTTCCAGGTCCTCTCCCGTGGTGAGGTCGCGGATGCGCAGGGTGAAGCGCTCGGAGCCGGTCTCGTCCACCGAATAGGCCAAGCGCGTGCCGTCCTGGGTTACGCTGGCCGCGCCCAGGCTAAAGAACTCCTTGCCCTCGGCTAGGGCGTTGCAGTCCAGGAAGGTCTCCTCGCCCGGCGCGGGGATGCCCGGTTCGATCGTCGGCGGAGTCCAGTCGTTTTCGTCGGCGATGGGAACGCGGCACATGGTGCCGTAGCTCTTGCCTTCCTCGGTGCGGGAGAAGTACCACCAGCCCTCGGAACGCACGGGCAGGGACATGTCCGTCTCCTGCACCCTCGCCTTAACTTCCTCGAACAGGCGATCCTGCAGGGGCTTGAGGTGCTCCGTCTGCTGGGCAGTCCAGGCGTTTTCCGCCTCTAGGTACTGGCGGACTTCCGCATTTTCCTTGTCGCGCAACCACTCGTAGTTGTCGACGAACTCGCGGCCGTGGAAGGTGCGAGTGTGCGGCACCTGCTTGGCGATCGGCGGGGCCGCGATCGGGTTGTTAGCTGTCTGGGGCGCGTCGTTATTAGGCATACGCGCCATGCTACTCAGACAGGACTACTGGGAGCCGAATTGGTTGGGGCTGCAGTCGCCTAGACGCACTGGCCGATCCAGTCGGAGAAGCGCTTGCCGGATAGCTTCTCGTAGGCCTCGATGTAGCGCGAGCGGGTGGCCTCCACCACGGAGCCCGGCAGTGGCGGCGGGGGCGTGCCCTCGGACTTGTCCCAGCCGGACTTCGGGCCGGTCAGCCAGTTGCGCACGTACTGCTTATCGAAGCTGGGCTGCACCTTGCCCTCCTCGTAGCCCTCGGCGGGCCAGTAGCGGGAGGAGTCCGGAGTCAGAACCTCATCGGCCAGTACCAGGGTGCCGTCGGCATCCAGGCCAAACTCGAACTTGGTATCAGCCAGGATCAGGCCGCGCTCCTCGGCAATGGCGGCGGCCTTCTTGTAGATCGAGAGGGTCGCATCGCGCAGCTCGTTGGCGCGCTCCTCCCCCAAAGCCTCGACGACCACGTCAAAGCTCACGTTCTCGTCGTGGTCACCCAGCTCGGCCTTGGTGGCCGGGGTGAAGATCGGCTCCGGCAGGCGGGAGGCCTCCACGAGCCCCTCGGGCAGCTCCACACCGCACACGCTGCCGGTTTCCTGGTACTCCTTCAGGCCAGAGCCGGTCAGGTAGCCGCGGGCCACGCACTCGAAGGGGATCATATCCAGCTTCTTGCACAGCATGGCGCGGCCGAGGACGTACTCGGGGATCCGCTCGTCATCCAACGCACCGGCCAGGTGGTTGGGGAAATCGATCTCGTCAAAGAAAAAAGCGCTCACGGCAGTGAGCACCCGGCCCTTGTCTGGGATCTCAGTATCAAGGACGTAGTCGTAGGCACTGATCCGGTCACTGACAACCATCAGCAGGTTGTCCTCGTCGACTTCGTAGATCTCCCGCACTTTACCTGCGGAATGGTGCTCGTACTCGCACAGTTCTGGACGCATGAGTAGACAGTGTAGCCCTGTACCAGGCATTTGACTATTTGTGGCCGGAACTGTGCGAATCTTCGGCGTTTGCGCAGCTAAAAGAGCACTAGTAGCTGGGCAATACGCAGCTACAGAATCTCGCCCGGCGCGTAGGAAGCTGCCTCCGGGTGGCGGTTCTTAACTTCCTCGATGCGCGCCAGAACGCGGGACACCTGGGACTCGGCCGCGCCGATGAATGCGTGGCGATCCGCCAGAGCCTCCTCCAGCTGCGGTTCGTCCAGCGGGAAGCGGTCGTCGCCGGCGAGGCGCTGCACCAGATCCTGGTCGCCACCGTTCTCGCGCATGTTCAGCGCCACCGCCACGGCGTGCTCCTTGATCAGCTCGTGGGCCGTCTCGCGGCCTACCCCGGCGCGCACGGCTGCCATCAGGATGCGCGTGGTGGCCAGGAACGGCAGGTAGCGCTCGAGTTCCCGGTCGATCATCGCCGGGAAAACTCCGAACTCGTCCAGGACGGTCAGGAAGGTCTCACACATGCCGTCGAAGGTGAAGAAGGCGTCCGGAAGAGCAACGCGACGAACCACAGAGCAGAACACGTCGCCTTCGTTCCATTGCGCACCGGCCAGGTCGGCGGCCATGGTCAGGTAGCCGCGCAGCAGGACCTGCATGCCGCCCACGCGCTCGCAGGAGCGGGCGTTCATCTTGTGCGGCATGGCGGAGGAACCGACCTGGCCTTCCTTGAAGCCCTCCGTGACGGTCTCATTGCCCGCCATCAGGCGAATCGTCATCGACAGCGAGGACAGGGCGGCGCCGATTTGCGCCAGGGCGCTCAGCGCGTCCATGTCCAGGCTGCGCGGGTAAACCTGGCCGACGGAATCGAATACGCGGGAGAAGCCAAGGTCCTCGGCGATGGTGCTTTCCAGTGCCGCCAGCTTGGACTCGTCGCCGCCGACCAGGTCCAGCATGTCCTGGCTGGTTCCCATCGGCCCCTTAATGCCACGCAGCGGGTAGCGCCCCAGCAGGTCCTCGATGCGCTCCAGCCCTACCAGTAGCTCATCGGCGGCGGAGGCGAAGCGCTTGCCCAAGGTCGTTGCCTGGGCGGCCACGTTGTGAGAGCGCCCGGCCATCACCAGCGACTGGTTCTCCGCCGCACGGCGGCCGATGCGCGCCAGGACGGCAACGGCCTTGTCGCGGGCCAGCTGCAGGGAGCTGAAGATCTGCAGCTGCTCCACATTCTCCGTCAGGTCGCGGGAGGTCATGCCCTTGTGGATGTGCTCCTGGCCGGCCAGCGCGTTGAACTCCTCGATGCGGGCCTTCACGTCGTGGCGGGTGACCTTTTCCCGCTCGGCGATGGAAGCAAGGTCTACGTTCTCGATGACCTTCTCGTAAGCCTCGATGGCCTCGGCCGGGACATCGACCCCGAGGTCGGCTTGGGCCTTCATGACGGAGATCCAGAGCTTGCGCTCCATGATGATCTTGTCCTCCGGGGACCAAATGGCGGTCATCTCCGGGGAGGCGTAGCGGTTGGCAAGGACGTTGGAAATATTTTTCTTAGCAGGCACGTCCTCGAGTTTATGCGTACCGCTGACTTTTAGGAATCCGCGAACTTATCCAGGTCTTTGATCCGCCCCGCGGCGATCACGAGGTCGCCGGAGCGAATCACGTACTCCGCCGGCGGAGTAGAAAAGTGCCCGTCCGCCGAACGCACTGCAACGATGGCGATCCCCTGCGGGGTCTCCTCCACCTTGCGGCCGTGCATGCGCAGCGGGGGCGCCAGCTTTGCCATCGCAAAGTCGCGGTCGAACTCGATGTATTCCTGCACGTGGCCAGCGATCAGGTGCGCCACGCGCCGCCCAGTATCCCTTTCGGGTCGCACCACGTGGTGCACACCGATCTGCGTCAGGATCTTCGCGTGTTGCTGGTTGTCTGCCTTCGCCCAGACATTGGGTACCCCGAGGTCCATCACAGCGGAAGCTGTAAGTAGTGACGCCCCCATGTCTGAACCGATGCCGATTACAACACGGTGGGCATCCTGCACCCCGAGCTGGCGCAGCGCATCCTGATCGGTGGTTTCGGCGATGACCGCGTGCGTCAACAGCGGGGCGGCTTTCGTCACCACAGCTTCGTCCACGTCGATGCCCAGCACCTCCACGCCGGACTGCACGAGTTCTTCGCCGAGGGCCATGCCGAAGCGGCCCAGGCCGATGATGACGACGGGAGGGTTAGCAGGGCGGGAAAAGAACTTAGCCAATGAACGGCCTTTCTACTGGATAGGAATAGAGGCGTTGGTTAGTGCGGGCGGCCAGAGCCGCGACCACGGTGATGGGACCGATGCGTCCGAGGTACATCAGCACGACCAGCCATATGCGGGCGAAGTCCGGCAGCTCCGGGGTGATGCCGGTGGTCAGGCCCACGGTGGCGAAAGCGGAGATGGTCTCGAAGGTGATTTGATGGGAATCGTACTGTGGCAGCAAAAGTTGCAGCGCCATGATGGATACTCCGACCACCAGGAAGGCCATCATGAATACCGCCATCGCCTGGCGGACGATGCGGCTCGGAATTCGCCGACCGGCGACCAGCAGCTGCTCGTCGCCACGCACCTCCGCGATCAACACGGCCACCAGCACCGCAGCGGTCGTCACCTTCACGCCACCCGCGGTGCCGCCCGAGCCGCCGCCGATGAACATCAGAAAGTCCGTCAGCATCAGCGAGGACGGGCGCAGCTCCGTCAGATCCACTGAGTTGAAGCCGGCCGTGCGGGAGGAAACAGAGTGGAAGAACGCCGCCTGCAGCGCCGATAGCGGTGTGAGGTCGCGCAGGGCGTTGGTCCACTCCATCAGCGCGAAGCCGACCGTACCCACCACCAGCAGGATTGCGGTGCCGGTGAGCGTGAAGATCAAAGTCAGCGATGGCGGGCGCTTCACCTTCGAACGCCACCGCGCCCGCAGTTCCAGCAGCACGGGGAAACCCAGGCCGCCTATGACGATGCCGACGGCGATGGGCAGGATGATGCCCGCGTCGTTGACGTAGGGCATCAGGTTGTCGGAGCGCAGGCCGAAGCCAGCGTTGTTGAACGCGGAGATCGCGTGGAACGTACCCTCCCACACTGCCGGCAAGAAGCCGTATCCATAGCCAGAGGCAAAGCGGAAGGTCAGCACAATGGCTATCACCAGCTCAGTGGCCAGGGAAAAGCCGATGGTGCCGAAGATGATGGTGCGGATTTCGCCCAGGTTCCTTCCGCGTTGTTCCGCGGCGGCGCGCAGGCGGCCTTTGACGCCCATCTGTCCAGCCAAAACATAACTCACCACCGTGGCGAGTGTCATGATGCCGAGACCTCCGACCTGGATGAGCAGCATGATGACGACCTGCCCGAAATGGGACCAGTAGGTCGCGGTATCCACGACGGTGAGACCGGTCAAGCAAGTGGCCGAAGTGGCGGTGAAAAGAGCGGTGGTGAACTCCGGGCTCTCCGGTCCGCTGCGGGATATGGGCAACAGCAACAGCGCCGTGCCTGCGAGGATAAGCAGCAGGAAACTGACGGAGACCAGCTGCGCGGGGCTGAAGCCTTGCCAGCCCCGCCGGCGACTTTCGCCTGGGTGTGCAATCACAAGTGGTTACATTAAACCTATTGCCCCCAGTGCGAAACCCTTATGCGCGAGTTTTTCTCACAACATCCCGGGCGCTAGATGGAAATGCGGCCTTCAACTGCGGGAAGGGCGATGTCGGAGCGGTAGTGCGAACCTTCCAGCTGGATGCCCTGCAGGGTCTCATAGGCCTGCTTGCGTGCCTCTGCCAGGGTGGCGCCGGTGCCGATGACGTTCAGCACGCGGCCGCCGGAGCTCACCAGCTGACCATTCTGTTCCGCCACGCCCGCGGCCAAAATGCCGCGGGATTCGTTGCCCGGCTCCGCGCCGACAATCGGCTTGCCGGTAACCGGGCTGGCCGGGTAGTTCTCGGCGGCTAGCACGACAGTCAGCGCGTAACCGTCCTCCCACTCCAGCGGCGGAAGCTGGTCCAGGGTGCCGGTCGCCACAGCATTCAGCACCCCACCCAGCGGGGTCTTCAGCTGACGCAGCACGGGCTGAGTCTCCGGGTCGCCGAAGCGGCAGTTGAATTCCACCACAGCCGGACCTTCGCTACCCCAGGCCAGACCTGCGTACAGCAGGCCGTTGAAAGGCACGCCCTCGGCGACCATCTGCTTGGCCACCGGCTCCACAACCTCGGTCACGATGCGCTGCACGCCATCCGCCGGCAGCCACGGCAGCGGAGTGTAGGCGCCCATGCCGCCGGTGTTTGGGCCTTCGTCGTTGTCCCCCACTCGCTTGAAGTCCTGCGCGGGCAGCAGCGGCACCACGGTCTCGCCATCCACCAGGCAGAACAGGGAAACCTCCGGGCCATCCAGGAAGCTTTCCAGCAGCACCGGGTTGCCGCCTGCGTGCACGGCGTGGATGTGCTCCAGAGCCTCCGCACGGTCGGCCGTGACCACCACACCCTTTCCGCCGGCCAGTCCATCGTCCTTGACAACGTAAGTTGGGCCGAACTTGTCGAGGGTGGCGTCAATAAAAGAATCGCTAGACCCGACAGGGACAGCGACGGCATCGGCGGTACGGACCTGCGCCTTGGCCATGATGTCCTTCGCAAAGGCCTTCGAGCCCTCGATCTGTGCGGCGGCGGCCGACGGGCCGAACACGGCAAAGCCCGCCGCGCGCAGCTCGTCGGCAACCCCGGCAACCAGCGGGATCTCGGGGCCGATAACAACCAGATCCGCCTCGATCTCGCGGGCCAGGGCCACCGGATCGCCGTCCGGGTGCAGGGTGGCCACGGCCGTCATGCCGGCGTTACCCGGGCTGACGTGGACCTGTTCGACGGAGGGATCCAGGGACAAAGAATAAGCCAGTGCGTGCTCGCGGGCACCGCTGCCGATAACAAGAATGCGCATGGTTCCCCAGTCTAGCGAAGCTAACCCCCGCCACCAGATACGTTTAACGCGCTAACATCGGCAGCATGGCTACGGTATTCACGAAAATCCTGAACGGTGAGATTCCCGGTCGCATCGTCTACCGCGACGAAACCGCGGCGGCGTTTTTGACCATCGAACCCGCGGCATACGGCCACACGCTGGTCGTACCGATCGAGGAGGTCGACCGCTGGACCGATATGGATGCGACAACGTGGGCTCACTGCAACGAGGTCGCGCAGCTGGTGGGCAAGGCCATCGTCGAGGCTTTTGACGCCCCCCGCGCCGGCTACCTGATCGCTGGATTCGAGGTGCCACACGCCCACATCCACATTTTCCCGGCTTCCGACATGTCCGGCTACAGCCTGCAGAACGTGATGCGGATGGACGAGACGGATCCAGAGAAGATGGATGAGTCGGCGGCCAAGATTCGCCAAGCGCTGCAGGCTCAGGGCGTAGACGAGGCGAAGATCCCTTCCGCTTAAAGGCTTGAAAGTTTAGAGCACAGCCCCCTTCTTTCGTTTCATTGTCATTGCGGTGGATAACCAGTGGAAAACGACAACAACGACAACGTGGTTGACCCAGAGGTCTCCCCAGAGCTCGACCCAGAACTCGACCTAGAGGAACTAGCCGAGGTCGATCCCCCGGCGAGTGCAGCCGTGGCAGAGAACTTCAAGGACCCCGATAGCTTCGATAGCTACGACGGCTACGGCAACTATCGCAGTGGCTCTTCGGACGATGACTACGACCCCGCCAACGCGGGCGACGTCATCGGCCCCGACCCTGATATCCGCAGCTGGCTTAGCCGCCTTGGCAGCGGCATGGCCAGCGGTCTTTCCAACACCGGGCGCTTCCTTTGGGACATTCCGGGGCGCATGACCCGCCCGCAGCTACCGCAGCTCCGCGGTGCCATCCCCGACCCGCCGCTGGGCGCCCGCCAAGTCTCCCCCGGTTACGCGGACGACCTCTGGCAAGCCCGCCCCACTATCGACCGCCCGTACCCGGTAATCCTGATCCACGGGACGATCAGCTCGAAGAACGTGTGGCAGAACCTGGTTCTGCGCCTGCGGGACGACGACTTTGTGGTGTTCAGCCCGGACTATGGCGTGCACGGAACGCAGGATATTCCAACCTCCGCCCAGGACATCGGTGCCTACATCGAGCAGGTGCTGGCCGCCACGGGCGCGGAGGCTGTGGACATCGTGGGACATTCCCAGGGTGGGCTGCTGGCCCGCTATTGGATCAACGAGCTCGGCGGCGAGGATTACGTCCACCACCTCATCACGCTCGGCGCTCCGCACCAGGGCACCACACTCATGGGCATGTTGGGCGGCATGTTTACCACGGACATGAGCCAGCGCGTGGCGGCTGCCACCATTCGCCGGGTCTTCGGCGCGGCGGGCATGCAGCAGGTCATCGGTTCGCCGCTGATGGAAACCCTGGCGGCCTCCCCCGAAACCCGCAACCACATTCGCTACACCTGCTACGCCACTCGCAACGATGCCACCGTGGTGCCTCACGAAAATGCCTTCTTGGGTGACCGGCAGCCCACCATCCCCAGCGACCACACCACGTTCCAACTCGAGGACGGCCATTCAAACGACACGGGCGAGGCCATCATCACGAACTATTTCCTGCAGGACTTGGGCGTGTCCAAGTGCAAGCACGAGGAGCTGCCGACGAACCCGGACGTGCAGGACATCGTCCACTTGGCACTGCTCGACGGCTTGGAGGAAGGCGATACAGAAGCGTAGGCGGGGCGGCCTCACATGCCCCGCGGGGCGCTATTCCGCTTCGGGTGCTTCGGGCAACTCGATCCGGAAGCGCGTTCCCTTGCCTTCTTCGCTGTCCACGGTGACCGTGCCGCCGTGGACCTCCACCAGCCCCTTGACGATCGACAGCCCCAGCCCCGAGCCACCGGAAGCTCGGGAGCGCGAAACATCCGGGCGGTAGAACCTTTCAAACAGATGTGGCACGTCTTCAGCCGGGATGCCCTGGCCGTTGTCCTCCACATCCACGATCACGTTGCCGTCGCGCTTATCCAGGCGCAGCTTCACCTCAGCGTCTTCGCCCGCGTGCCGCAACGCATTGGTCACTAGGTTGCCCAGCACCTGGTGCAGGCGGTTCACGTCGCCGATGACGATCGGCACATCCCCGGTTTCGTTGACGACCTGCACCGTGCGGTTCGGGAATCCCGCGCGCGCCGACTCCGCGGTTTCCAGCACCAATTCCAGCATGTCCACGCGGTTCTTCGCCAGCGGTCGGCCTTCGTCCATGCGGACCAGTGCGAGGAGGTCTTCGACCAGCAGAATCATGCGGCCAGCCTCTTCCGAAATCCGGTCGATGACCATGGGGGCGTCATCAGTAGCACCCGATTGGTACAGCTCCGCGTATCCGCGCACCGACGTCAACGGCGTGCGCAGCTCGTGCGAAGCATCCCCGATGAAGCGGCGCATCGATGCCTCGGAGCGACGTGCCTGCCTTTCCGAAGCGCCAATGGCCACGAACGCCGCTTGGATCTGCGCGAGCATCTTGTTGAGCGCCTGCGAAAGCCGCCCGACCTCTGTGTTGGGCCGCCAATTCGGCACGCGCTGCCCGAGGTCACCGTTCGAAATTTTTGACGCCGTCAGTTCCACCTCGTTCAGTGGACGCAAAGCGCGGCGCACCAGATACATCGATGCCAGGATGACGAACGCGACGACCGTCAGGCCGATCACTGCCTGCAACAGCACGAGGCGGGAGATAATGTGCTCTTCTTCGGCCAAAGGCAAAGCGACGATCGTGATGGTGCCGTCGTCATTGCGGAAGCTGGTAGCACGCCAGCTGATGTGCGTGCCGGAGTCCTCGCGCGAGCCGACGGTCACGGGCATGGTGGGCTGCCCCAGACCGCGGATCTCGGGGCGAGCCTTCAGCGGGGAGTTGAAGTACTCATAGGAGACCTGGTCGTCGACCACCAGAATGTAGAAGTCGCTGGGTGGGCGGGTAACACCGGTGACGGGATTCGGCGGCTGCTGGAGGTTCAGTACACCGAAACCTTCCAGCCCCAGAGCGCTGCTGTCGCTCCCGCTCCCGCTCGGCGCACTCTGATCCTCGGAATTGCCGTCGGCGAGGCCGGACCGGTGAGCCCAACCGTTTGTCGCCTGATCCAGCTGCTCGTCAACCCTTTGAATGAGAAAACGCTGAAGGGTGGTCGTCACGGATACCCCGGAGACCGTCAACCCCATAGCGACCAGCACCGCGATCACCACGACCAGGGAGATGCGCAGCGGATAGTGAGACAGGAAATGCCCAGGATGGCCGGAGCGGACGGGGACGGCGGAGCCTACAGCAGACACAGCAGGCTCGGGCGCGCCGGTGTTTTCAGCGTTGGACATAGGAATCAGGTTTTAGCTGCGGGGCTTACGCAACACGTAACCCACACCGCGGACGGTCTGGATGAGGTGTGGCTCTTCCTTGTCGATCTTGCGGCGCAGGTAGGAAACATAGGACTCGACGACGTTGCCGTCGCCGCCAAAGTCGTAATTCCACACGTGATCCAGGATCTTCGCCTTGCTCAGCACAACCTCGGCGTTGACCAGCAGGTAGCGCAGCAATTTGAATTCCGTGGGCGATAGGTCGACGATCTCGCCGGCCTTCGTGACCTCGTGCATGTCGTCATCCAGAGTGATGTCCTCGTAAGTGATAAGGCTGGATTCCTGCTCTTCCTCGGAGGACACACGGCGCAGGATCACGCGCAGTCGGGTGATGACCTCTTCCAGGCTGAACGGCTTGGTCACATAGTCATCGGCGCCGATGGTCAGGCCGTGGATTCGGTCCTCCACACCATCCTTTGCGGTGAGGAAGAGCGCCGGGGCATCGTGGCCTGCGGCGCGGAGCTTGTTGAGGAGGGTGAAGCCATCCATGCCGGGCATCATGACGTCCAGGATGAAAGCGTCCGGTTGGTAGGTTTCCGCCAGCGCCAGCGCGTCTTGGCCGTTGTCGGCCGTTTCCACATCAAACCCCTGAAACTTCAGGCTTACCTTGAGGAGGTCAGAAATATTGGCCTCGTCGTCGACGACGAGGACCTTCACCGGCTGGGTGTTAGGCATTGTCATGCACCTCATTGTGCTGCAGAGAATTAGCGTCTATCTGCATGATAGCTGGATGTTTCCTGTGAACCCTGTAGCGGTTTCCCACCACGGCATGCCACCACGGCATACCAACGCGGAAAACTCTCGGAACTGTCTTCCTGCCTCCACGCGCCAGCTACCGCGCCAACTTCATTGCCTTCGAAAACTGCAGTGGTTCTGGAGAGAATCTAGGAATTAACTCGTGATTCAGTGCACGTATTCTTCATGCGACCCGATAAGCTATCCCCATGACGAAATCCAACTCTCGCTCCCTCCGCCGCCGCCTCGCCGCTGCCGGTGTCGCAACCATGATGGCTGCCTCCCTGGGCACCGGCGCCGCATCTGCCGCTCCTCTGGGCTCCTCCCAGCAAGACATCAACAACTTCGTTCTGGGCGCCCGCGATAACGTCCACAACAGCACCCGCGGTCTGCCAGAGCCCGTCCGTGGCCAGATCAACCGTGCAGCCGACGATGCCGCTAACTTCTTCGCCCCAGGCGCCTTGGCCGCCCGCGAGCGCGCCAACAAGCCCGCCCCGCGCCCGGCTCCGAAGCACCGTCCCGCTCCGCGCAACACTCAGTGCCCGGCTCAGGCTCGCGGTTGCGTTAACCTGCGCAACCAGACTGCTTGGCTGCAGCGCGGTGGGAAGACCAGCTATGGCCCGGTGAAGATCTCCAGCGGCAAGCGTGGCTACGAGACCCCGAAGGGCTGGCACGTGATCACCCGCAAGGTGAAGAACGAGGTTTCCCGCACCTACGGCAACGCCCCGATGCCCTACTCCGTGTACTTCACCAACAACGGCCACGCCTTCCACCAGGGTGATCCGAATGTGATGTCCCACGGCTGCATCCACCTGGCTTCCCCGCACGCCAAGAACTTCTTCAACGCGCTGAACGTCGGCGACCGGATCTACATCTACTAGGATTCAACAGCACTAGGGTTCAACAGCACCAGGGTTCACCAGCCTGTTCACCCCAACCCCCAAGGCGAGCGCCGCACCGGAGCAGCTTCGCCCTGGGGGTTGCTTTCGCTACGCTTACTCCTATGACTTCTTACAAAGAAAACCCTGAACTGTTCACTTTCCGTCGCGCGGTCGAAGCCGACCGCCCATTCATCCACAAGATGAACGCTGAGACGGATACCTGGGGCGATCCGAACAAGGAATACTCGGACACCTTCGACGAGGACACGATCTTCTACGTGGATGGCTGGACCGAAGGACAAGGTGGCGTCATCGTCGAAGAAAACGGTGAGTCCATCGGCGCAGCATGGCTGCTCGACTCTACGGAAGAAAACCACGGCTACGGCTACGTTTCTGCAGAATACCCTGAGGTGGCGATCGCCATGGCGCCCGGCAACACGGGCAAGGGGCTGGGCACGAAGCTGATGCAGGCAGTGCTGGATCAGGCGAAGGCCGACGGCAAGCCGGGCGTAAGCCTGTGCGTCGTCTTCGGCAACGACCGCGCGAAGCACGTCTACGAGAAGATCGGATACGTCGACAAGGGCGTGGACGAGGCCGAGCACGCGCACGTGATGCTGTACACGTTCGACAGCTAGCCCCCACTTGCTGCCCCAAGGCGAGAGAAAAATTTGAGCCGGCGACGAGAATCGAACTCGCACTCTCAGCTTGGGAAGCTGATGTTCTACCACTAAACTACGCCGGCAGTTCCAGCACACGGGTTGCATCAGTACAGCCCGCCACGTGCTGTCGAATACTCTAGCACCAGGGGTTCCGCCGCCACGAAAAGCGGGCGAACTCCCTGGGCGCGAGGTGAGCTGGAGACGAGACTTGAACTCGCAACCTACGGTTTACAAGACCGTTGCGCTACCGATTGCGCCACTCCAGCACTGATCCACCTTTAAAAGCGAGCTTCAGCAACCGGCGACGGCCGGGGCGCACCCGCAGGCGATGGACTTTCCAAGCCTAGCAAGCCGCACCTGCGAACAGTAAAACTTCCCCGCAGCACCCCATCCCACCTGGGGGAACAGGCTCTTGTGAAATCTCCCTAGCCCCGATGTACGGTGTGGGAGTGTCTAGTTTCATGTCGAGAGCATTGAGGAAGAGCTCTGACCTGCTATTTTCCGGCAACAGGGCAACGATCGATGCTATCCGCTTAGCGCCGCCGCCATCCCCTTTGGCGCCGGTGGATCTTTCCGATCCCGTGAAGATCCACGCAGTGATGGACCTGGCCAGCCGCATCGGCGACCAACTCCTCACCGCGGGCACCAGCAATTCGGATGCGAAGGCGCAGATCCGAAGCATCATGAGTGCCTACGGCCTGAACAATACGCACGTCGACATCACGTTGAACACGATCTACGTCTACTCGCGCTTCAACGAAAACACCCCGCCCACAAACATGTTCCGCGTGGTGCGGCAGCTTTCGACGGATTTCTCCCGCATCACTGAGGTCGACCGGCTCATCCGTTCGATCGTCGCAGGCGCCACCCCCCTGGAGATGGCGCAGAAGATCCTCTTCGACATTGAAACTTCCCTACTGCCCTACCGCAACCGCTACGCGCTGGCCAGCTGGGGTGGGTTCGCCGCTGCCGTCGCCCTGCTTCTCGGCGGCGGTTGGGCCGTGGCGATTGTTGCTGGCATCACCACGATCTTCACCATGTTTGCCAACGCCTGGCTGGCCTCGAAGTCCCTGCCGCTGTTCTTCCAGAACGTCCTCGGCGGATTCGCGGCGGTGATCCCGGCGGCGGTGACGTATTCGATTGCGGATCGGATCGATTTCTACCTGCCGCCCTCGTTGATTATTGGTTCTTCTATTGTCGCCCTGCTTGCGGGGTTGACCCTGGTCCAGGCGCTACAGGACGGCATAACGGGCGCCCCGGTCACCTCCGCTGCACGTTTCTATGAGACGGTTCTGCAGACCGGCGGCATCATTACCGGCATTGCTGCCGGTATTCAGACGATGGCCGTCATGGGCATTACCCTGCCACCGCTGGATACGACTCATACCTCGGGCGTGCTGGGGTCGGTGACCATTCAGATCATCTCGGGCGCTGTGGCCACGGCATTCTTCTGCAGCGCCTGCTTCTGCGAGCGACGCGCCACCGTGGTCGCCAGCCTGACGGCCTTAATCGCCTCGCTGGCGCTGTTCAGTGTGACGAACGTGCTCAACTGGCCCGGCACCTTCGGCACCGCAATGGCCGCCCTGGTCGTCGGCCTGGCCGGTGGTCTGCTTTCCCGTCGCTACATGATTCCCCCGCAGATCACCGCTGCCGCGGGCATCACCCCGTTCCTGCCCGGCCTGGCACTGTACCGGGGCATGAGCTCCGTCCTCAACGACCAATTCGTCGTCGGTATGTCCAACCTGGGCCTCGCGCTGACAACCGCGACCGCGCTGGCTGCGGGCGTGGTACTGGGCGAGTGGATCGCCCGCCGCATTCGCCGCCCCCGCATCCTGCACCGTTACCAGCAGTTGCGGCGCCCCCGCGTGGATCCCCGACGGACGAACCAGAACAAGCCCCGGATGGGCGCCGACGGACGGGTGCGCCAGCCCCTGCACTGGCGTAGGCGCCGCAAGAGCGCGTCGAAGAGTACGTGGCAGCTGGATAGCGAGATGCGCGCGGCGGAGGGCGAAGAACAGTCCGAAGACCACCCGGCGGGCACGAGCGAACACTAAATCGCGTAAAATATTTAAAGTTGAGACTTAAAGTTCCGTACGTCGACTTTGTAGAAATGGGGTCAGGCTCGTGCCTCCGAAGGTCACCGACAACCGTTCCGCCAACAATGAATCCCTGCACGCGGTAGAAGCGGAAACCGCACAGGCAGCGCAGCGCATCGTCGCGACCTTCTCCGAGGACTTCCTCGACGCTGCAACGCTGATGTGCATGCTGGGCGTGGAGCCGGAGGGTCTGATCCACCGCCGCGTGGTTGCCGAGCTCGAGGAGGCGGAGCAGGAGGCCAAGAAGTCCACCCGCAAGACCACCAAGAAGGCCGCAAAGAAGACTGCCAAGAAGTCGACGAAGAAGACCACCAAGAAGGCCGCGAAAAAGACGACCAAGAAGGCCGCCAAGAAGTCGACGAAGAAGACCACCAAGAATGCCGCAAAGAAAACCACTAAGAAGACGGCGAAGAAAGCTACCAAGGCTAGCGAGTAGCACGTAGCGAATAACCGCCTAACTGCACCGACACGGGTGATACACATGCAGTCTGATTTTCTGGTTGTCGCCAATCGCCTTCCCGTCGACCGCAACGTGGATAGCTCCACCGGGGAGGTCACGTGGGTTCCTTCTCCGGGTGGGCTGGTCACCGCGCTGAAGCCGGTGCTGGAATCCAACCGCGGCGCGTGGATCGGCTGGCCGGGGGCAACGGACGAGGTCACGGCCGAGGATATGCCCGCGCCGGAGGATGCCGGCATCCAGATGGTTCCGGTGAACCTGGACGCACAGGATTTCGCGCAGTTCTACGAGGGTTTTTCCAACGCCACCCTGTGGCCCCTGTACCACGACCTGATCGTGCATCCCACCTACGATAAGCGCTGGTGGGAACGCTATCAGCAGGTTAATCAGCGCTTTGCCCAGGCGGCGGCGGATACGGCCGCGCAGAACGCAACCGTCTGGGTGCAGGATTATCAGCTGCACCTGGTTCCCGGGCAGCTACGCAAACTACGCGACGATGTCTGCATCGGCTTCTTCCTGCACATCCCCTTCCCCGCCCCGGAGCTTTTCCGTCAGCTGCCGTGGCGCCGCCAGGTGTTGGACGGCACGCTGGGCGCGGACGTGGTGGGCTTTCACACCCAGGATTCCGCGCGGAACTTCATGGTGGCGCTGCGGGCCATGGATTATTCGGTGCAGATCGTGGACGATTCCGAGTCCGCGAACTTCCTGCGCGGCGCCCGCCTGCCGGAGGAAGCGCAGGTGGTCGGCACCGTCACGCTGGATTCTGGCCGCCAGGTCAAGGTGGGAGTGTTCCCCATTTCCATCGACTCCGCGAAGGTAAACGCGCAGGCCAATCAGCCGGACGTGCTGGCCCAGGCCAGCGACCTGCGGGCCCGCCTGGGCAATCCGAAGGTACTGATCGCGGGCGTGGATCGGCTGGACTACACCAAGGGCATTCAGCACCGGCTAGAGGCCATCGAGTTCCTGTTGGACTCCGGCCGCCTGGCTCCGGAAGACGTGGCTATGGTGCAGGTCGCCACCCCGTCGCGCGAGCGCCTGGATGATTATCGGCGCACCCGCCAGCAGGTGGAGGCCATCGTTTCCCGCATCAACGGCAACCATGGCAGCCTGGGGCGTTCGCTGATCCACTACATGCACTCCGGTTTGCCGTTCGAGCAGATCGTGGCGCTGTACACTGCGGCGGACGTCATGCTGATCACCCCGCTGAAGGATGGCATGAACCTGGTGGCTAAGGAGTATGTGGCCTGCCACTCGGATGGTTCAGGGGCACTGGTGCTCTCGGAGTTCGCGGGCGCGGCGACCCAGCTGGTGCAGGCGTACCTGTGCAATCCGCACGATGTCGATTCCATCGCCGACGCGCTGCAGCTGGCCATCGAGGACGAGCCTGCGAATAAGATTCGCCGCATGCGCCAGATGTGGGAGCACCTGCAGGATCACGACGTAAACCGTTGGGCCGATGCGTTTTTACAGCAGCTGCGGGAGGTTGAATAATGCGCCGTGCCGCTAGTTTCCTCGCGCTTGGTCTAAGCGCTGCAACCGTGGCCGGTCTTTCGGCGTGCTCCGACTCGGAGGCGCCACTGGGCAACTCCCAGTGGCAGGTTTCGGCGATTTACGATTCGGACGTGCGTGGCGGCCTACTGCCGGAGGCTCAGCAGGGCCGCAGTTACTTGATCTTCGGCATGGAATCGCTGAACGGCGCCAGCGGCTGCGTCCACTTGACCGGAAACGTGGAGTGGAAGGACGAGTCCATACACATCACCGACTTTTCCTCCTCCCGCATCGACGGCGCCCAGTGCCTGCCGGGCGACGAGGACACTGCCGACCGCCTGAAGTCCGTCCTCAACGACCAGGACCTCACCTACACCCGCCCTTCCGATAATTCGCTGAAGCTGCAGCAGCCCGCGCCGGAGGACAAGCAGGATTGGCAGTCCGTCCCGGCGGTTGAGTTCATTAGCGGCCCGCAGGAGGGTTAGGCGCATGGATGGTTCGTTACTGCCCCTTCTTTCTGACGCCGACCTCTCCGGCCTGGCCGCCACTCCAGACTTACTGGTAGCGATGGATTTCGACGGCACCCTGGCTCATTTCTCGGACGAGCCCACGGGCGTGCATGCCGTGCCGGGTGCAATGGAAGCCCTGGAGGGGCTGGCGGAGTTGCCGAACACGGTGGCGATGGTGATTTCCGGGCGCAACTTGGAGCAGCTTGCGCATGCGACGATGCTGCCGGTGCACGGCCCGGTGCGCCTGGTCGGCAGCCACGGCGCGGAACCCGCCGACGGTGGCACGGCGAACCTAAGCCCAGAGCAGCAAGCCTGGCTGGGCGAGCTGCGTTCCCACACGGAGGGCATTGCCGCTGAGCACGAGGGCGCGTGGGTGGAGGTCAAGCCCCTGGCGGTGGGACTGCACACCCGCCTGGTGTCGGATAAGGAACTGGCTGCACAGTTGAATCAGCGCCTGGCGAACTTCGCTGCCACCAGCGAGCTTTCTCACGTGACGTGGGGCAAGGACATCTTGGAGGTCGCGGTGGATAAGACCACCAAGGGCTCCTACATCGAGGATTTCCGCCGTGCCTACGCACGCCAGCACGACCGGGAGCTGCGAGTGCTATTCGCGGGGGATGACACGACGGACGAGACGGCGCTCTCCACGCTGCGTTACTCCCCTGCCATCGCGCCGGCCACCGCGCCCGCCCCGGACATCGGCATCCGCGTCGGCGGCGGCGAGACCTCCGCCACGCACCGCTTGGACACCCCGGAGGATGTACGGGATTTCCTGCAGGATCTATTGCGGCGCCGCGACGGACGTTCCGCGGATTAGCTCAGTCTCCAGCAGCACGCTCGGCGCCACAGCTCGACGAGCGGGCTTGGCCGGATTTTCACTCAGCCGCTGTTCGATGAGCTCGGCAAGCATATTGCCACTCTCCAGACCTTTGTCTTTGCTGGGTTGGCGGACGGTTGTGATGTGGGCGTCAATAGCTTCGGGAATACCGTCGAAACCCGTAACAGAGAGCTGGCTCGGTACGCCGATCCCCTGCTCCGCCGCGTAACGCACCACCCCAAGGGCCTGCGAATCGGTGGTGCAGGCGACGGCGGTGAGCTCGGGGTGGTTGGTCAGCAGCTCCTGGGCGGCTTCGAAGGCGGTCTGAGGATTGTTGATGTGCCGCTCGACGATGGGCGCGTCCGAGATCCCAGCCTCCTCGAGCACGTCCAGGATTCCCAGCACTCGCGAGCGCTGTACGTGCATGTGCGCGCCCTGGATGCGTTCGTTGCTCACCGGCCCGTTGTTCGGGGTGCGGTCCAGGCGGATGCACAGCACGCCGATGTGACGGTGACCTGCGTCGACGAGTTCGCGGATGGCCGGCTTGATGGCCTCGCGGTCGTCGATCCCCACGAAGGGGTCACCTACTCCGGCGGGCTGGTCGCACACCACGGTCGGCAGGCCGCGGTTGCGGACGGCGGCGAGGTACGGGTCGTCGACCGCCACGGAGTAGACGATGAACCCGTCCACGCTGGCCTGGTTCACCAGTTGTGCGGGGCGGTCGGCGCTGGGGGTATCGTCCACGCCCGCCGGGATGAGCAGCATGGAGGCATCCATCGACCCGCAGCTCACCGACACACCGGAGACGAATTCCAGCGAGGCCTGGTCCTCGAACGCATAGGGCAGTTCTTCGGTCAGCAGCACGCCGATCGCCCCCGCCCGGCGCGTGCGCAGCGAGCGCGCCATTGGGTCCGGCCCTGGGTAGCCGACCTTTTCTGCGAGATGCAGGATCTTGTCGCGCAGCTCGGGCGAAAGCTGGTCCGGGCGGTTGTACGCATTCGATACCGTGGTGCGCGAAACGCCCAGTTCGGCCGCAATGGAGGCCAAGGTGCCGCGCCGTGCTGGTCTGTTCATTCTCTTAAGGGTAGTCGCCGGTTCTTCCTTCTTGGGGGTTGACGCCACCTTCTCCTGGCTGCCGCGGGGTTCCGTGGAAGATTCAAACTTCATATTGACGATCGTTTTCGTGACCACTAACCTCGGAAGAATGAAGAAAATGGTTGCCAATATCGCAGCAGTGTTTAGTATCACAACGTTGGCGTTGGGCGTAACCGCCTGCGCCGGCGGCTCCGAGGATCCCGCCGCCGATGGAGACGAGATCAAGCTCGTCGCCTCCACCTCCATCTGGGGCAGCATTGCGGAAGACATCACCGAGGGGAACGATGACGTTGAGGTAACCACCATCCTCAGCAGCAAGGACGACGACCCGCACGAGTACGAGGCCACTGCCCGTGACATCGCGGCGGTCAAGGACGCGGACATCGTGGTCGCCAACGGCGCGGGCTACGACAACTGGCTGACCGACAACGTGGAGGAGGGCACTCCGCTGGTTACGGCCCAGCCGCTGGCCGAGGCGCACCACCACGGCGACGAGGGACACGAGCACGGTGCGGAGGGGCACGACCACGGTCATGACCACGAGCACGGCGAAGATGCCGAGCACGATGAACACGAGGGTCACGACCATGAGCATGGTGACGAGCACGATCACGAGGGTCACGACCACGGTGGAGCCAACCCCCACGTCTGGTTCGACCTGGACGTCGTCTCCGAGTTCGAGCAGAAGCTCTCCGCCGAGCTGCACAAGCTCAACTCCGACATCCCAGAATCCAACGAGGACGTAACCAAGAAGACTGACGAACTGAAGCAGCGCATCGAGAAGCTGAGCGGCAAGAACGTCATCCTCACCGAGTCCGTCGCCGCCGAGCTGGTGGACGATTCCGAGCTGAAGGACGTCACCCCGGAGGGCTTTGCCCACTCGGTGAATAACGAGTCCGAGCCTTCCGCAGCTGATCTGGCAACCACCCGCCAGCTGATCACGGACAAGAAGGCCGACATCCTCATCACCAACGAGCAGTCGGAAACCCCGGCGGCCGAACAGCTGACCGACGCCGCCAAGGAAGCTGGCATTAAGGTAGTAAACGTCAACGAAACCCCCGATGAGGGCCAGGACTACTTCGAGTACGCCGACGCCCTGATCAAGCAATTGGAGGATGCAACCAAGTAATGGTCCTCGCTCTCCGCGATGCGGCAGTCGAACCCCTCTGGCGCGACCTCAACCTCGAGGTCGCGCCAGGGGAGTTTTTGGCTATCTTGGGCCCCAACGGAGTGGGAAAATCCACCCTCCTGAACGTCGCCCTCGGCACCCGCAAACTCAGCCGCGGCAGCGTCAGTGTGACGGAAAAGCTGGGCTACATCCCCCAACAAAGGATGTTCGACCCGACCATTCCGCTACGCGCGAGAGATCTGGTCAGCCTCGCGCTCGCAGCGGGCGTCATAAAGAATAGGCGACCGAAGAAAGCCCAGATCGACGCGGCGCTCGAAGAAGTAGGTGCGACCGGCCTGGCCAATCGGCGGGTCGGCGAGCTGTCGGGCGGGCAGCAACAACTGATCCGGCAGGCGCAGGCGATGGCACAGGACCCAGAGCTGCTGCTGTGCGACGAGCCGCTGCTTTCCCTGGATCTGCGCGCGCAGAAGAAGACCGTGGAACTACTGGATCGCAGGCGGCGGGAACACAACACAGCAATCGTGTTTGTCACCCACGGCATCAACCCGATCCTGAACGTGACCGACCGGGTGCTGTACCTCGCCCCGCACGGCCACACGATCGGCACGGTGGATGAGGTCATGAACAGCGAGACGCTCTCCCGCCTGTACCAGACGGACGTGAAGGTAGTGAACGTAGACGGAAAGCTGGTGGTCGTATGAGCAGCCAATTCCACACCGGCGACTGGTGGGAAGACACCCTCGCACTGCTTTCGGTGGACTTCGTGCAGAATGCGCTGCTGGCGGCGCTGCTGCTGGGAATTGTCTCCGGCGCGATCGCCCCGCTGATCGTGATGCGGAAGATGAGCTTCGCCGCGCACTCCACCGGCGAGCTGGCGCTGATGGGCGCCGCCGCCGCGCTACTGTTCGGCTTTAGCGTGAGCTGGGGCGCGCTAATCGGCGCGGTGCTGGCCGCCGTAGCGCTGACGGCGTTGGGGCAAAGGGAGCAGGACGCCATCGTGGCGGTGATCTTGAGCTTCGGCATGGGCCTATCAGTGTTGTTTATCCACCTCTACCCCGGCAGGTCTTCCGCGGCTTTTAGCCTGCTGACGGGCCAGATTGTGGGCGTGAGCTCTGCCTCGCTGGGCATCCTAGCGGTACTGGCCGTGCTGGTGGTGGTGACGATGGCACTCCTGTGGCGGCCGCTACTGTTCGCCACGGTGGATCCGGTGCTGGCCGCAGCCTCGGGCGTGAAGGTGCGCGTACTGGCGCTGGTGTTCGCTGCCCTGATCGGTGTGGTGGCCAGCCAGGGCGTGCAGATCGTCGGCGCCCTGCTGTTGATCGCGCTGCTGATCACGCCCGGCGCGGCAGCGGTGAAGGTAACCAGCAACCCGGTGTTGGCCGTGGTGCTGTCGGGCGTTTTCTCCGTGGTGTCGGCGGTCGGCGGGCTGGTGGCCTCGTTGGCCCCGGGGCTGCCGGTTTCGGTGTTCGTGACTACCTTGAGCTTTGTGATCTACCTGATCTGCCGCGGGATCGCGTGGATACGTTCCCGGAATGTGCAGGCGGATGCGGTGCGGGCGCGGGAGTATTCGGCTGCTGGCGAGTCGCTCTCGAAGCAAACCAGCAACGAGGCCGCAGGTCACGCGCACCACGCCTAGGTCGGCCGGGCGCGTAAAGCGGATAAAAACATAATCACCGCCCCCAGAAGAGGGACAGGGGCAGTTCGGCTCGTTAAGGTAGCACTTGTGATTACCGAGACGACTGCGAACTCACAACCCACCAATCCCTGGATCGTCCGCACTACCACCGGACTGGTCAAAGGCCACGCGGAAACCGGCGTGACCGCCTTCCGCGGAATCCCCTACGCCGAAAAGCCCATCGGCACCCGCCGCTTCCGTCGGGCCGAGCCCATCGCACCCTGGGAGGGCGTGTTCAACGCCGCCACCTCCGGCGACGCCTGCTCGCAGTACCGCCCGGCGCGCAAGTCCGCAGGCAACTGGGAAGGCACGGAGGACTGCCTCTGGCTGAACGTGGTCGTTCCCCGCCCTGCAGGCTCACCTACGCCAGCCATCGATCCGGAAGCCGGCCGTCCGGTGGTGGTCTACTTCCACGGCGGATCGAACATCCACGGCTCCGCGAACAAGCCTTTGCTGTCCGGCGAGTACTTCGCCCAGGCCATCGATTGCGTGTACGTGGCCGTGAACTACCGCGTGGGCATCTTTGGCCAGCTGGCTCTGGGCGAAGGCACGCATACACCGGAGGGGATGGATAGCAACGCGGGCCACTCCGACCTACTGACGGCACTGCGCTGGATCCACGACAACGCCCGCGCTTTCGGCGGCGATCCTGACCGCGTGACCATCATGGGCGAATCCAGCGGTGGCTCCATGGTCACCGCACTGATGGCCACCCCGTCCGCAAAGGGGCTGTTCAGCGCGACCATCGCGCAATCCCCCGCCCCGATGATCGTCCACACCCGGGCGAATGCGAAGTATTGGACGGACTTCGCCGCCCGTTGGCTGCACCGCATGCGCGCGGAAGAATCTCTGCCGCTGGACCAGCGCACCCCTGTTCGTCAGGCCCCGCCGGAGCTCAGCGACGAGGAGCTTGCGGCTGCCACCGAAGACCTACTTACCGCCGAGCACACGATCCTGGGCCGCCTCTCCGACGAAATTGTGCGCTTCCACGCGGACAATCCGATCTCCAAGGCCGGCCCGTTCGCCCCGGTGATCGATGGCGACCTGTTGCCGGAACACCCGCTTTCCCCCGGCGCGATGATGGACGTGCCACTGCTGATCGGCACTAACCGTAACGAGTACGACATGATGCACCTGGAGCCAAAGCGTAGCTCCATGCAGTACACGCGCACGCGGACGTTCGCCCACGCGATTTCCGGTTCCGCCGCCCAGGCCACAAACATTCTGGAGCAGCACTATGGTGGCCCGAAATCCCGCAAGCTCAAGGGGCGTTTCTTCGGCGATGCGCTGTTCACCGGCCCTTCCTGGTACCTAGCGCAGAATCACCCGAGCGACCGGGCGTGGGTTTACCGCCTGGACACCACTACTCCATTCCTGCGCTATTCCGGCATGGGCGCGCTACACGCCCTGGACCTGCCAATCCTCTTCCAGCGCTATGACCAGGACAAGGGGCGCATTGCCGTGCTACTGGGCGGCCGCGACGAGATGCGCGCCACCACCGTCGCCATGCAGTCGCGGTGGAGGCAGTTCGTGCACTCTCACGACCCCGGTTTCGATCCCTATTCGCTGGGCTTCGCCACGCAGGTTTTTGACGCCCACTTCCCCACCGGCGAGGAAACCGTCTACGACCCACAGCCCGAGTTGCGGGAGGCGTGGGCGCAGGTTCAGTGGGATAAGCAGGAGGAAATGTTCGGCGAGGGCTAATGATCAGCTAGGGCTGGGCCCGGCTACGGCTGGGACGAAGGGGCGTCACTTAGCAGCGCGACGCTGGCGGGCGAACTCGCTGAGCACCACGCCCGCAGCGACCGACGCATTGAGGGATTCCACCCACTTGGCCATGGGGATCGACATGATCGTGTCGCAAGTCTCCGAAACCAGGCGGGACAGGCCCTTACCCTCCGAGCCGACGACGATGACAGTCGGGGTGGTGCCGTCGTAGGTATCGAGGGTGTGGTCGCCGCCTGCGTCCAGGCCTACGACCTGGTAGCCGGCCTGCTGGAACTGCTTCAAGGAACGCACCATGTTGGTGGCCTTCGCCACCGGCAGGCGCGCGGCCGTGCCCGCGGAAGTACGCCAAGCAACGGCGGTGACGGAGGCGCTGCGGCGCTCCGGGATGATCACGCCGTGGCCGCCGAACGCAGCGACGGAGCGGATGACTGCACCGAGGTTACGCGGGTCGGTGATGTTATCCAGCGCAACGACCAAGCCGGGCTGAGGCGCAGAGGCGGCCCGCTCGATCAGGTCCTCTACCTGCGTGTACTGGTAGGGCGGGATCTGCAGGCCAATGCCCTGGTGCATGCCGTTGCCGGTCATGCGGTCCAGCTCTGCGCGGGAAACCTCCAGCACGGAAATACCACGATCGGCACAGGTGTGGACGGCTTCGGCCAGGCGCTCGTCGTTCTTGGTGCCCTCCGCGACGTACAGCGCGGTGGCGGGAACCTTGGCGTGCAGGCACTCGATCACCGGATTGCGGCCGACCACCAGCTCCACCTGGTTGTCGTCCTTCGCGAAGCGGTCGTGCGCGCCGGATGCCCGGCGCTTGGCGGCCTGCTTGCGCTTGTATGCGGCGTGGTAGACGCGATCCTCCGCCTTCGGCGTGGCCCCCTTGCCCCGCAGGCTGCGGCGCCCCTGGCCACCGGAGCCCTTAGTTGCGCCCTTTTTGTTCTTCTTGCGCACGCCTCCGCTGCGCTGGGTGTTGCCCGCCACTGTGATTGCCCCTCTTACCTGGTCGACTACGTGCGTTTGTGTATGTTACTTCCCGGCACGCAAAACTGGAACCAGGCTCACGAGTACATGGACAGCAAAGCACCCCACCTGCTGTGAATTTGTTGCTTCCATTACCAATCTTGCCGGCAGCAGCTGAAACGAGCAATAGTTCTTCGCAGATGGGGTGGTACGATGCTTTCCTTCTAGGCAGTGATGCCGAAGTTCTTCAAAACTCCTCGCCAATCCACGGGCCCGAAGGCCAGTGCCCCTACCCCAATCACTGCCACAATGGCGGCGATCACACCGGCCGCGATGCCAAGGGACGAGTTTTTGGAACTGCCGCTAGAAGAACCGGAGAATCCGCTTGCACTTCCCTGCAGTTCCTGCGGGGTTACATCTTCTATCTGCTTGCCATCGTCATAGTCCAGCAGCAGGTCAACGTCCGCGCCCTCCAGCTGCTCGCCCTCGTTGTAGCGGAGTAGAGATCTCTGCAATCCGATACCGGCCGTTGTGGGACGGTTCTGGGCAACGAGATCCTTACCCGGATCAATCGGGACTTCCAGGGTGAAGGTCACGATTACTTCATCGTCGCCGCGCTTGTCTAGCTGTGTAGGATCGTTCGCCGTGTTACCGGAAAGGGAGTAGTCCCCAATAAGCGATACCGCCTGACCTGTGACATTCAACTTCAAGTCGAAGTAAGAGACATCCAAAGCTGGCCCGCCGTTCTTACCAAGACCTTTGTATGCGGTCACATGTGCGCTGCCGTCCAGGGCAATCGTGCCATTCCCCTGCGGGTCCAGCTTTGTTTCTTGGGTATTTACTGGGAACACAAACTGGTTTCCCTTAAACTCCGCGCCTCCATCGCCGATGACGGTTCCCCTGGCGATCGGCCCCTGCACATGCTTAAGGAAAGAGGTTTTGATCGGCCAGGCAAAAGCACCGGCTCCTAACACTGGGGCGGACACTTCCTCTGCCTGTGCTACAGGAACCGCCATGCCGCTTAACGCGACGGAACTGACCAGGGCGCTGGCAACGAAGTGGCGGGAATTGGACTTGGACAAGAATGGTGTATTCACGCGCAGACTCCGTAAAGATCTGTGAACAGGGAAAAATTCATACCAAAAGCATCGATGGCTTCCTCAATCAATTCGGAACGCTGCTGTGCTGTGAGTGGCAGGCTATCGAGGCGCTGACGGTAGCTGGTTCGGTACGGAGGGATCTTGCCAATAGCGGAGAAGTCATAGAACTTCAATGCCTCAGGAGCGACATTGTAGAGGTCTGCTACACGTACAGCGATGACCTGACCGCCGGAAATATCCCCGAGGTAGCGGACATAGTGATGAGCGATCACTCGTACAACGTCTTGTTCTCCGAAAGAGTCGAGGCGATCTACATACCGCCGGGTGGCGGGCAGTAGTTCAAGTTGTTCGCGCCAATCGGAGCCGAGGCAATACGTCAGATCGTGTTCCAACGCAGCGCAACGTTGCAGGCGCGGATCGGCAATAACCGACCCGATGGGAGTGCCGGAGACTCTTTCTACAGCGTTCTCTAGAGCGCTGTAGACAAACCAGAGTTGTCCCGAAAGCGCATACACCGCTTGAGCGTCAAGCTCGCCTTTGAAAAGGGTGCTCATGAACTCGGATCCTTCTGCGCGCCCGTGCGCCTCCGCAGTGGCATTGCGCAGTGCCTGAGAGATCGGCTCGGCTGTGTTAAAGCTTGTGTTTGAAAGTGTGGAGGTCGAAGCCATCACGTTATTCCTTTCGAAAGAGTTTCAAGATCCGCGTGGAATCTGGAATTTGTCGCTGAACGAGAAAAGGGAACTCGTTATTAGCGCAAGTTGTGGTGGCGTAGGAATTCATCAATCTTCTTGTGAATGCCATCGAGAGCGCCAGACACGTTGATCGCGTGGCCAATGATCGCCAGCATGCCTAGGATTCCGACCGTGCCAAGAATGTAGTTCCACACCTTTCCGAACTTGCCCAGCGAACCTTGGCCTTGCCCCTGGTCATCCGGGTTGTCTGGGTTGCTCGGGTTGTCCGGGTTGTCTGGGTTGTCCGGGTTGTTGGAGTTGTCCGGGTTGTCTGGGTTGCTCGGGTTGTCCGGGCCAGAACCACCTTCATCATCCGGATTCGGCTCCCCTGGCGTTGCACATTTCTTCTCGGTGGTCAGAGAAACATTGATGTCATCCAGCTCTGGCTTGTAGTCCGCCGAGTAAATGCCCATGAATAGGACGTCTACACCCTCCACAATGTTCTTGTCCCCATCCGTTCCTGGCTTAGGAACGTAGGTCATGCTGCTTGCATCAAGCGTGACAGTGTCCCCGTCAACCTTCCAGTTTCCGTGCCCCTTCGAGAACACGTCCCTGCCGGAAACCTTGTTCTCTTCGATACGGTCCTCAGGCGTATACTCAGTCATGTGCTTGCCAGGCACGTAGTATCCCTCATAGCTAGCGCCGCCCTGAATACTAGCCCCCTCGGCCGTGATGTAAGGGGACTTGAAGTTCGAGTACAAAGCACCATGATGGCCTTCAAAAACGACATCGGACGGCTTGGTGCCGATCTCTGCCTTGGTTACGTTGCCCTCGGAATCGACCTCAATGCTAGATACACTTGGGTCTACCTGGAATTGGAATTGGAAGTCCTTGGATTTCTTGTTGGCAGGATCAGATTCCTTAACCTCACCCTTCGTTTCCCAGCTTCCCTGAGCGATTCTCCCCAGGATGTAGCTGCGGAAGCTCTCCTTCAATCCCCAGTTGAAGGTACCGCCAGTGATAACAGTTTTGCATTCAGGTTTAGCCTGAGATGCGCCCTCCTGTGCCGATGCAACGGGTACGGAAAGTGCAGCAGTGCCCAGGGCGAAGGACATCACAGTGCCAAGCATGGCATTTCGAGTTGACTTAATAGACATGAGAATTACTCCTGATGAATGGATCCTAGGGACTTAGCCCTAGTGAATGGAATGGATTGATATGCAGAAAGCAGTCGAGCTACTGCAGCTGGCGGATCCCTCCGCCGCGGACGAACAGAGACGTCATTATCCGCACTGCGGACAACTTCGATGGGCCAGTCATAAACGCTGGAGAGAATCTCGTCGGTATAGACCGAATCAACCGATCCAGCGGCGGCAATTCGCCCATTCGATAGACAGACGATGTGATCGCAATACGCCGCAGCTGCGTCGAGGTCATGCAACACAATCACCACCGCAGTTCCAACTCTGTGAGCGATCTGCTGCATCAAGCTCAAGACTTGTTCCTGATGACGGATATCCATCGCCGCGGTCGGCTCGTCTAACAACACCACCGGTGTTTGCTGGGCCAAAACTCGGGACAACGCAACCCGAGCACGTTCGCCACCGGAAAGAGTGACGATGTCACGAACTGCCAACGCAGTGGAACCGGTGGCGTCCAGAGCAGCGTCAACAATGAGCTCATCCACACTGCTATCGACTGTCCCTCGCCACGGTCGCCGTCCCATCGCCACAACATCTCGAACAAGAAACTCAAACGCGACTTGGACATCCTGAAGCAACACCGCACGGCGCTGCGCCATTGCCCTTGCATCGGCCCGAGAGGGGTCTAATCCGGCGACGGAAACCACACCCTCAGTAGGTTTAATATCCCCAGACAGCGCGGCGAGCAGCGTCGACTTACCAGCACCATTCGGCCCAATGAGCCCTGTGACCTCGCCGGCACGAGCGACAAAACTAATGTCACTGAGCAACCGCTTGGCGCCAACGTCGACGGTAAGGCCAGATACCTCAATGGCCTTATCGCCGATAGCCATACTGTTAGTAGTCGCATCGCTACCGTGAGCACTCATGCATGAATCCCCTTTCGCATCATTCGGCGCAGCAGAACGAAGAAAGTCGGGCCGCCGACAAGGGCAGTGAAGATGCCAATCGGCAAATCTGCGAATTCAATCAACGTGCGGGCAGCCACATCAGCCAGACCAATCAAGACCGCCCCGCCAAGCGCAGAAGCAGGGATGAGGAGATAATTCTCCGGCCCCATGACCGTTCGCAACAGGTGCGGGATAATCAGCCCTACGAAGCCGATGAGCCCAGCAAAGGCAACTGCACCTGCAGTGAGTACGGTCGCAGCGATGATCACAATCGCTCTCAATTGACTTACATTGATCCCTGTGTGACCAGCGGCTTTCTCACCCAAAGCAAGCACGTCTAGTGCCCCACCCATCCGTAGGGCTACGGCAATTCCAACCATCGTGATCGGCAAAACCGCCCAAACGTGCTTCCACTGGGCACCATTTAGGGATCCCATCTGCCAAAAGATGATCTCTTCCCGACTGGCGGTCGGAGCCAAATAGACCATGAAGGAGATAATTGCTCCACACACGGCATTGACCGCGATACCTGTGAGAACCAGATTGATAACCACAACTCGGCCTTGACTTCGTGCTAGCTGGTAAATCAGGCCAGCGGCAACCAATGCGGAAAGAAAGGCGAAGAACGGAACGGTGAACGTGCCGAAGAAAGCAAGGTTAAAGACGATTGCCAACGCCGCACCAACCCCGGCGCCCGAGGTCACGCCAATAATCGATGGCTCGGCCAGAGGGTTGGCAAACACCGCCTGCATCAATGTTCCAGCCACACCCAAACATGCGCCGACTAGGAACCCCAGCAGGATGCGCGGCAAGCGAATATCCCACACTACGCTGGAGGCCAGACCTGAATGATGGTCTTTCCCCAGCAAGATTGAACCTAAATCCTGCAGTGGCACGTAGTACTGTCCAAGCACGATCGATAGCACCGCAGCAACAAGCATTAGCACCACCAGTGCACCGAAAATCCCTACCCATCGGCGCGTTCGCGCCCGGAGAAACTCGTTCGTATTAACCGTGTGGGTCATATAACGCCTTCGCTGTCCGCAAAAGTGTTTGCCCAGTCATAGGGCCGAACGCCAACGATTGACCATCTGGAATCGTGATTACGCGCCGCTTCTGTCCTGCCGTGGTTTGAGCTATGCCGGGGCGTTTGAGCAGGCCTTCGATCCCTCCGGTGGATTCCAACCCGCCGGTCATCATGATGAACGCATCTGGGTTTAACCTAGCTAGCGACTCCGCATTGGCTGGTTCGATGTAGGAAAGGTTGTTCTCCGTCCCCACGTCAACCGCACCAACGCCCTCGATCAGGTCTTTTGCTCCGGTCCCTTCGCCCATGATGAAGAACACTCCACCATTTCCACGGGCATAAAGGAATGCCACCCGCATCGGTGTAGAGGGCACCATCTTCTTGATGGTCTCTTTATCCAGATCTATTTCCTCGACTGTGCGATCTGCAAGCTTTTCCGCATCCTCCGGGAGGCCCACGACAGCACCGAGCGTGGTGATGTCCTCGGCCACCGAATCGATTGTGCGGGTCGGTTCCATGACCACGGTGGTCACGCCCGCCTGACGAATCTGATCGATAGCGTCCCGTGGTCCGATGGAGTGGTCCACGATGACGATATCCGGCTCCAACGACAACACGGCTTCCACGTTGATGTTGTGCCCACCCTGAGTGACCACTGGCCTGTCGGCCAAGATGTTTTCAGTAGAAGAGACCGTGCGGCCTACAATCCGGTCGGCAAGCCCCAGGCCAGTAAGGGTTTTAGTGTAAGTGCCATACAGGTCTAGAGCCAGAATCCGATCTAGCTTATTAACCTTGACATCGTGGCCGTCTGCGTCGGTCAGCTCCACCGGCAGCTTCGGGGATGGATTCTTGGTCACAGGCTCCACATCCGTGAAGTCCTTGACCTCCGAAACTCCCTCAAAGCTACGGGGGTCCTGCAGATCAGCAGCATTCTTGATGTCGTTTCGCAGAGCAGCATCAGCTTCGGATTCATAGGCGCCCTTAACGCCACACGCAGCGAGGCTGGCCGTGCAGATAAACAACACACAGGTGCGGAACGCTAACCGCACAGTTCGATTAGGAACAATGGACATTAAAACGCGCTTTCTAACTGAACAGTGTTTTGCCATCTAGTAGGCGGATTAAGACGGATTACTTACAACCAGTCGACCGATGCTTCCACCTGCGACGATGACTCCTACGATCAATCCGAGAAGGTAAGAAGTCGGGTTCTCATCCTGGCCCTCAGCCGCAGCAGGCTTAACCTTGAATTTGCTCGATCCGTTTTCGTACCCAGCCGATGATGAATCGCCGTCGACGCCATTGCCGAAACCGTCCTTATTGTCGGCGAGCTTCGCGGCGGCAGCATTGTGCGCGGCAGAAGAACCACCGCCCGATCCACCCGCATTCGATCCAGATGCTGAAGTACCGCCCACTGCGTCGCAGTCACCCTGGCCACCTAGCTGGGCGCTGAAAGATATCGGCGCTAGCTGGGTTCCCGGATCGTAGAATTCAGCGAAAGCTACGGAACCATCCTGGGTCAGCGATACACTCGCCTCTCCGCTTACTGAGTTTTCCGAGACATCAAGGGAACTAAAGCTCAGGTCTCCCAGCACTGTGCGCCCGAAGTCTCGTTTCTCGCCTTCCATGTTTGAAGAACGAACATCGGCAACAAGCCTTCCTGTTCCACCGTTGAACTGGATCTCCGGATTAGCAATGTTCAGGTCGAGAATTCCGTTGTGACCGGTGAATTGCATCGCGCCACCATAGGAAATCGTTCCCTGCTGAGAAGACGTATCAACGTTGCCACCGTTGCCGGTGAACTGATACTTGCCGCCGCTGTATCCGACCCCGCTCAAATCCCATTTGCCCTTAGCGATAGAGCCGGTGATGTACGACTGGAAGGATTCCTTCAGAGCCCACGATGCCTTGGCGCTTTCGACTGCCTTGACCGACTCGCAGTGCAGATCCCCACCGCCACCAGCTGCTCCACCTGCTGCGGCACCGCCCCGGGTTGTTCCGCCTCCGCTGGAGGCCGACCCGCCGCCTGTTCCGCCGTTTCGCGCACCACTGTTTCCGGATCCAAGCGATGCTCCACCAGAGGCCGATCCACCACCGGAACCGGAGTTGGAGTTGGAGCTCGTTCCGGAGGTGGAGCTAGTTCCGGAGTCGCTTCCGCTAGAAGATCCGTTCTTACCGCGCCCGCGATTGACGAAAGATTCATACTCGTCCAAGAAGGCTTGGGAGTTACCCATGAAAGTGGTCAGGGCGTTCATCGTGTCGTTCGTCTCAGACAGAATTCCCATAGCTTCCTTGTTAAAGCCGGTGAAGTTGCCATCGATCGTGGTCAGCGTGCGCTTTTCGCCCGATCCCGAGCCACTGCCCGAATCTGATCCACAGCTGCCGTCCAAAGCCACTGAGCCACTGGTTGGATCCATCGAGGTTCCCGCATTGTAAGCGAGAAACAGCCGGCTGCCACCTTGAGTAAGTGTCGTAGAACCAGAAAGGTTCACGCTCCCTGAGCCTGGGTTCACCGGAGTGGACAGGTTCACCTTGGCGATGACTTCATCGTCGCCAGTGATTTTGGCTCCTCGCTTACTCTTATTGACCATGTCCGACTCATAGGAGACATAGTCCACCAGGATCTCGGCGGTTTTTCCCTTTGCGCGCACCTTCCAATCGGAGAGCGTCATATCTAGCAGGTCATCACCGCCATAGTTGTGACCGTTGAAACGGAGAACTCCGTTGAGCGGAACCGTCACCGTATCACCGTTTACCTGGGGCTTTTGGGGGCGGAACTGGAAGGCTCCATTCGGGCCGGTCTTATCGCCATTAAAGCCGATACCGTCGCCACCCCATCCGCCTTTAGCAACAGGGCCTTGGATATAGGCACGGTAGCTCTGCTTGATACCCCAATTAAATTCACAGGTTCCCGCCGCTGAGGCAACGGGAGTTGCGACCGTAGTAAATGCTACGGGAGCGAAGGCAAGTACGGAGGCGGCAGCCACGGCCGTGGATGTACGGCCGAACGACCGTCGCACCGAGCCTCGACGTGATCCAAACAGTGAAAGGTGCATGCTGATCCTACTCAGAACTGAAACATCAAAAGACTTACGCAGCCTTACCTTCTACCCAGGATTTACCACTACCTTAGGATAGTGTTACCTTAATTAGGTAAGGCTCGACTTAACTGAAAGTATCATGACGTCAGCCTAAGAGACAGAAGCATCTTGTGTTTAGCTTCGTCCCCCACCCCCACCTCTCACCCCCGAGAAAGGACACGAAGGATGACCGCATACACCCCGGCCCCTCTAGCCAACCTCTATCCTGAAGTAGACCCCCACCAGGCAATTCCGCTTTCCGCGACCGAACGCTTTGCCCTAACCGTATCGATCGGCGTGATGGCATACGGCGCAGTAGTCGGCGACTTCATTATCGCCGGAGTCGGGCTGGCACTAGTCGCCATCGCATGCGTCGTATGTTCTCAGAAAACGCAGCGCCGGATCCGCTCCCAAGCCCGCAGCCGCTTCCCCAGCGAGGACTGGGTCGAATACAGAACCGCAAACAGGTTGAATCTGAACCTCTTCCTCCCCCTGTGTATCGGCTCCATCGGCGCCCTGATTGTGGCCGGTTTTTGGTACATCCCGCCGGAGCACGCAACACTGGGCGGCATCATCATCGCCATCGTTTCTGCCGCCACCATTTGGTTCTTGCCAGGCCTGAACCCCATGTGGTCGAACGACGAAGAATATTTCGTACCCGAAGAAATGTATGACGACGAGGTCGAGCTTCCGGGATCAGAGTTACAACCCGACGAGTACGTCTATGGAACTACCCCTTCAGCGACCACTTCGCGCCATCGGCTGTATCCGTAACCTCAATGCCGGCCTCGGCCAGGCGGTCGCGCACCTCGTCGGCGGTGGCCCAGTCCTTGGCTGCGCGGGCCTCAGCACGGCGCTCCAGCTCGGCCTTCACCAGCACGTCCAGGGCGCCCATCGCCACGTCGGAACCACCGGCAGCAGCCTTGGTAGATTCCAGCCAGGTCTCGCTCAGCGGATCCACACCCAACACAGCGGCCATCGCGCGAACCTGCCCGGAGATCTCCTTAACCTGCTGCTTCGCCTCATCCGTGGGCTTTGCGTCCAGTAGCTTGTTACCCTCGCGGACCACGTCGTGGATTATTGCCAGCGACTGCGGCACGGCCAGGTCGTCATCCATCTTCTCCGCGAACTGCGCCGGCACCTCCCCGACCGGCAGCACCTGCGGATCCACCGCAGTCTCGCCGGTGACGAACTCGGTGGCGCGCACCAGGGACTTTTCGATGCGGCGGTAGCCCGCAGCGGCTTCACCCAACGCTGCCTCGGAGTACTCCAGCATCGAGCGGTAGTGCGCGCTGCCCAGGTAGTAGCGCAGCTCAACCGGACGCACCAGCTTCAGCACGTTCGGGATAGAAAGCACGTTGCCTAGGGACTTCGACATCTTCTCGCCGGACATCGTCACCCAGCCGTTGTGCATCCAATAGCGCGCGAACCCATCGCCCGCTGCCGACGCCTGTGCGGCCTCGTTCTCGTGGTGCGGGAACTGCAGGTCCAGACCACCGCAGTGGATGTCGAACTCGCTACCCAGGTAGGTCGTGGCCATCGCGGAGCACTCAATGTGCCAGCCAGGGCGCCCGCGCCCCCACGGGGTATCCCAGGCCGGTTCGCCTGGCTTGGCTGCCTTCCACATGGTGAAGTCGCGCGGGTCGCGCTTGCCGGTTCCCGCGGACTCGCCCTGGTCCATCTCATCCAGCTTCTGGCCGGACAGGAATCCGTAGTGATCGATCGTCGCGGGTTGCGCGTACACATTGCCGTCTGCGGCGTAGCCGTGGCCGTTGTCGATGATGCGCTGCATGTACTCGATCATCTGCGGTACGTGCCCTGTGGCGCGGGGCTCGATGGAAGGTGGGGTGACGCCCAACTGGTCATAGGCCCAGTTAAACGCGCGCTCGTGCGTGGCGGCCCACTCCCACCACGGGCGGTTGTTCTCCGCGGCCTTGGTCAGGATCTTGTCGTCAATGTCAGTGACGTTCCTTACGAATGCGACGTCCAGCCCCTTGGCCTCTAGCCAGTTGCGCAGGATGTCGAAAGCAACTCCGCTGCGCACATGCCCGATGTGCGGGATCGACTGCACGGTCGCTCCACACAAATAGATCGAGGCATGGCCTTCACGGATGGGCTCAAAGTCGCGGAGCTGGCGGGCGGCAGTGTCGTAAATTCGCAAAGTCACACCACACAGTATAGGCATGCGCATCCGGCCTCTTTCCCCTGCGTGTCAGTATCGTGGAGTACATGAGCACTCAGAACACCCCGAGATTCGCCACCATCCGCCTCAATGACCGGGGTGCATGGCGCCCAATCGCAGTCACTTCCTTCACTGCCGATGGCGGTGAGGGCAAGCTCCTTGCCGAATTCCCCTACAAAGCGCAGATCAGCAGCACGGAGCTGGATTCCCTCCCCTCCGTTTCCTTCACCGCCGACCAGCTGGGGCCGGTCGTGCCGAACCCGGGGAAAATTTTTTGTGTCGGCCTGAACTATCGGGAACACATCGCGGAGATGGGCCACCCGATTCCGGATCACCCCACCCTGTTCGTGAAGTACGCCTCCGCCTTGGCGGGTCCGTATGACGAGGTCGTTGTGCCTCCGGAGCTCTCCGCACAGGCGGACTACGAGGGCGAGCTCGCCGTCATTATGGGCGAGGCTGGCCAGATCGCGGGCTACGCCGTGATGAATGATTTCTCTCAGCGCGATTGGCAGTACCGCACCCAGCAGTGGCTGCAGGGCAAGAACCTGGATCGCTCCAGCGGTTTCGGTCCGTGGATGATGCCGGCCGAACACTTCGATCCGATTGCGGAAGGGGCCTTGTTACGCACCTGGGTCAACGGCGAACTCCGCCAGGAGCACAGCGTTGCCGACCTGGTGTTTAAGCCACAGGATCTGGTGGATTACATCAGCAATTTCGCCTCGTTGGCACCTGGTGACGTCATCGTGACGGGCACACCAGAGGGCGTCGGCCACGGCATGACCCCACCGCAGTACCTAGCCGATGGCGACGAGGTGCGCATCGCTATCGACGGCATTGGGGAAATATGCAACCGCATTAACTGCTGAGCTGAGCCAAACCCGGCTCGGCTTTCTTGATGGCGCTCCGCACTGCCGCGAAAAGTAGCAGGCAGATGGGAAGCGCAATCACAATCACATCGATCCTGGGCGACCAGAACAATGGGAGGTATCTACTAGGCAATACCGATATGAGCAGGCACTGGGCGGCAGTTAGCAGAAGCAGTCCATAGAAGCTCTTTCGCAGGTCCGCTACGAGGCATGCACCGAAAATCACCGACAATGCAATAAGCGTGTACTGCAGCATGCCTGGGTTGCCCAGGATCGCGACAACGCCGCATTCGCCCAGGCAAAGCCCGAGGAAAAGCCAGTCGCAGGCCGCCCACGTGCGAACAGTTAGTTCTTCCAGCTGGGAAAGCCGATTATCCCAGAACATCACCGCGGAGCTAACGATGGCGATGGAGAACACAAAGTTAAACGGAACGACTCCGGACGAACTCCACGAAGCCCAGGGAATGGGAATCGTGGTCGTACCGAACAGGACGGCACCCACGACGCCGAATACCTGAAGCATCACCGCATAGGTCGCGGAATGACCGCGCCAATAAATTTGTGCTCGATGCTGGGCAGACACTATCCCTCCCAACACTCGGAGTTCGCCCGATCAAGGATGAACTTCACGTCCACTCCCTCATTCGTGCCATGCACCCCGCGCCATTGTCCGGAAGTTGTCAGGGTGGCCCGTTCCAGTTCTTTCTGCGTCAGATCGGGAAGAGCCTCCGCGACTGATACTGGTTCCTGCGGAGTTCCCCAACACGATGGTGCCCCCTTAAGCGCAGGTTCGTTGCTGAGGAGATCGACCAGGAGCGCGTGCTTTACTTCCGGTTGTTGACTCGAGCGGGCGAGCCGGATGTCGCCGTCCCGTTGCGGTTCGGCGTCGATCAGCCTATAGGTAGTGACGCCCAAAGATTCCCACACCTTGCGGTTAGCGTCTACCTGCCCAGATGGAGTTTCGCGCCAGTAACACACCGCTCCCTCGCAGATCATGTGCTCTTGGGGGCGGGGCACCGCGGAACTGTAGTTTCCGTCTTGGGCGATTCCGTAGCCTAAACTACAGCTCACGCCGAATAGACCAATGGCTGCCACGCGAAGTGGCCACGCCGACAACCCCGGAAGCCAGTTTCCATGAAAAGCCGCGATCAACAGCAACGAGCAAACGCATATGGCCCCCAGCACCAGAGCCGAAGCCTTCCACAGAATCGGGTCCACGCTCTGAGATACTTGGCAACAGGAGCTGAACGGCTGCCCGAACATTTGTCGCCACGCCACGTTTGAGAGCGACACCGGGTAAGCGACCAGGATATAAGGAAGAAGCAAGCCGACAGCGATCGCCACAATTGCTGGTAGGTACAGCCCTAAAGTTGCCCCCAAGCTCAGCCATGCCACGCCGTGAAGAGCAATAAAGACCAACCCTGTTGCAAGGAACCGTCCGGACTCTACGTAGCCGATATCCGCCAACTGCACTGCGAGGTACGCCAGCACCACTACCACCGCAAGCAATAGTGGCAGCGCCAAGGATCTGAGCCAGACTTTAAAAACATCCTGCACAGACCCGCGGGACTTAAAAAAGGAACGGAAGCGTGCCATCTCTTTGGCGCCGATAAAGCCAAGGATTGGCCCCAGCGAATAGTAGAGGGCCAAGCTATTGGAGATCGCGTTGTCCTGCGTAGGCACCGGGTTTGCGTTGAGTGTAATGCTCAGCAATCCAAGCACAGAAGCCGCGAGCACCAAAGCAACGTTGAGAGCGTTAATCCTCGCCATGACCACCATCCCTGGAAAATGCCTCCGCAAGGTTTCTCACAGTCTCGGAATAACGATGTGACTTCTCCGACTCTAGTGATTCACGCCCAATTCGTAGAAAATCGCCCATCGGCCCCTGGAATTCAACTCTGCCTTCATGCAACACGAGCACATGCCCGAACGGCTTCTCTACTTCCAAGGGCTGATGGCTAGAAACCCAAAGACCAACGCCCGATTCCGCGATGGATCGATAGAGCCCTTGAAGTTCCCGTTTCGCCAGCGGGTCGAGTGCAGCGCTAGGTTCGTCTAGCAGAATGTGCTCCGCGTTAGAGTTCAGGGCTGTAGCGATTTGCACGCGGGCTTGCTGCCCGCCAGACAGCTTGCTGCATTGCTTATGTGCGTGTGCTTTAAGTCCGACGAATTCAATCCAATAGGCTGCGGACCTCTTACTCTCCGCCCAACCGGCACCGTTAAGCCAGGCGACGTAGGAAACATAGTCGACCACACGCGCCCCATTGATGCTTTCGAAATGCTGCGGGACGTACACCGCTCGGCCCAACTTAGGCACAGCGCCCTTGGACGGTTTTAGCTGCCCGGCAAGCAACTTCATAAGCGTGGTCTTACCGGCACCATTGACACCCAGGATCACTGTTGGGCTAGCAGGAACCTCGAGGGAGCGGACCTCGATCCCTTCATCGGAACGCGGGTAGCTAAAGGAAAACGAGTAGCTATTCGACAAGGAAGTTCCAGACCTTTAGTGCACGGAGTTTCTGTTTGATGGAACAAACCTACGAAGGCATAAAAAGATTGTCAATAACTAATTCTGCGACTGCCACACGACCGCCGTCGCCACAGCCGCCACGCCCTCGCCGCGGCCGGTGAAACCCATGTGATCGGTCGTGGTTGCAGAGACGGAGACCGGCGCGCCGATCAGCTCCCCCATCACCTTCTCGGCCTCTTCGCGCCGGGTGCCCATCTTCGGGCGGTTCCCCACCATCTGCACCGCCGCGTTGCCGATCACGAAACCCTTGGATTCCAACAGCTCGCGGCACTCGCGCAGGAGGCGCTCGCCGGATACGTTGTCGTATTCTTGGCGCCCCACCCCGACGAAGCTGCCCAGATCCCCCAGTCCTGCGGCGGAGAGCAACGCATCCACTACCGCGTGCGCCACCACGTCGCCATCTGAGTGCCCCTCGCAGCCATCCTGCCCTTCCCACAGCAGGCAGGCCATCCAGCAGTCTTTACCGGGCTGCACCTGGTGAGCATCCGTCGCAATGCCGACGCGGGGAATGATGTGTGGGGTATTCAATTGCGGTCTGCCTCTCGCCTCTGGTTGCGTTCTACTTGTCTATTTCGGGCCTTCTAGCCCTTGCTGCCATTCAGAATCATCTGCGCCACGCGGTAATCCTGGGGCGTGGTGATCTTCATAGCCAACGGATCGGCATCCACCGCCACCACCGGGAAACCTGCCATCTCCATCAGCGAGGCATCGTCCGTCACCAATGGCAGCGGCGAGGCACCCACGCGATCCACCGCGTGCGCGGAGCTGATTTCCGTGGTGCGCAGGTACTGCTCGTTAGCCTCGATCAGCTTCTCCAAGTCGAATACCTGTGGCGTAGCCGCCGCCCGCAGGCTGGCACGGTCGGGGGTTTGCTCCACGACCGTCTGCCCTGCGCGCGGGCCGGAGGTGGGGGCGTCAATAACTTTAATAGTGTCTACCACCGGCAACACCGGGATCGCCCCGTACCAGGAACCATCCGCGACACCACGGCGCGCGCGGTCGACAACCTCGGCGACCATGGCGGGCGGGGTGAGGCAGCGGGCGGCATCGTGGACAGCAACGAAGCACCCCTCGGTGGCCTCGCCCGCAGCGCTTAATCGCCGTTGGATTGCAACGAGGCCCGCGTAAACAGAATCAAAACGCTCTCCACCACCGAGCTCCACGCTGACGGTCATGGGCGCCCACTCCGCGACGTTGATGGGATCGCCGACGATGCTTTCGGCGTGGTCGCGCATGTTCTCGCTGACCAGCACGATCGCTTCTTCGATGTTTTGGGACGCCGCCAGGCCGTCCAACGACCTTTCCAGCAACGACCGACCGTTGAGCTCGACGAAAGCCTTCGGGGTGTCGAAGCCCAGGCGGGTACCGCTACCGGCAGCGGCGACGAGTGCGTAGACGTTCGCTGTCACAGCGCCTGCCCGGCTTAGTCTTCGCCGTCCAGCTCGTCGTCCAGATCAATGGAGCCGCCGGACTTGGAGTCCTCGTCCACGCCTGCGGCACGGGCTGCAGCGGCGGCCTCGCGGTGGCGCTTGATGGCGGCCTGCATCTCGGCCAGCAGCGCGTCGGTCTTCTTGTCGTCCACGCCCTCGGCCAGGGCGAGTTCGCCCACGAGGATCTGGCGGGCCTTGGCCAGCATGCGCTTCTCACCGGCAGACAGGCCGCGGTCCTGGTCGCGGCGCCACAGGTCGCGCACGACCTCGGCGACCTTGTTCACGTCTCCACTGGTCAGGCGCTCCTGGTTCGCCTTGTAGCGGCGGGACCAGTTGCCAGCCTCTTCGACGTCGGTCTCGCGCAGCACGGAGAAGACCTTGCGCAGGCCTTCCTCGCCCACCACGTCACGCACGCCAACATTCTCGGCATTCGCGGCCGGGACGCGGACGGAAAGATCACCCTGGTTGATGCGCAGCACCAGGTAGTCGACGGTTTCCCCCTTGAACTCCCGCTGCTCGATGCCCTCGATGACGGCGGCGCCGTGGTGCGGGTAAACGACCGTATCTCCGACTGCGAACTCCATAAGTGTTCCTCTAACGTCCTTCCGAAAGGCTGTGACAGGCTGTGCCGGGCACTGACAGGCACGGCGTAAATACCCGAGTAAATACCCGATAGATTCTACCGTAATCGACCGCGCTACCCGCATTTGGGGCATAAAATCCCCAGCAAGTACGCACTAGGGGGCACTAATTAACCTTAAAGGCCTCCTTGGCTAGGTGTACCGGCCCCCTACAGGCTAGGCTGGGTGCAGACGTTTTTATTCAACTGCTTTTAAGACATGCCTCAGATGGAGGAACGCATCGTGAAGACCCTCAAGGCCCAGCCGCTGAAGACGACCTTTGCCCGTGGTGCGCTGGCGCTGGTCGCAGCAGGTTCCGCACTCGCGCTGTCCGCGTGTGGTGCAGGTCAGATTTCCCAGACTTCCAGCCAGGTTGCCGCTGTCAACGGTGCTAGCGGCACCGCCGAGCACGCTGACGTTCAGGACGTCACCGTGGTTGTCGGCCCGGATAACGCTCTGGCCCTGAAGTTCACTATCACCAACGAGGACACCCACGGTAAGCCCGTCAAGGTTGAGTCCGTGAAGGTGGAGGGCAAGGAGGTCTCCGGCCTGGACGAGACCGAGATTCCGGCTGGCGGCTCCCTGGTTGCTGATGGCAAGTTCGCTATGGAAGACATTGAGGCCAAGGAGCAGAAGCAGCTGCAGTACGCCACCACCTCCATCAAGGGACTGGATGACGTTTACGTCGGCGGCCACAAGAAGGTCACCTTCAAGCTGAATGTCGGCGAGGTTGAGCTGAGCGTTCCAGTTTCCGCTTACGTTCCGGAGGCCGGCAAGCTGCACCGTGACGAGGACGGCAGCCTGACCGACAAGTAGCCCCAAGAGCAAGCTTCAGCGTAGGCGTCCTCAAAATCGAACAAACGCCGCCGCCGGACATTGGTTGTCCGGGGCGGCGTTTATTGTTGTGAGCATGGCAAGTAAGTCGAGCAAAGCAAGCCGGGTTTTCGTCTGCACCTCCTGCGACCACCAGCTGTCGAAGTGGATGGGCCGCTGCCCGCAGTGTGGGGAATGGGGATCGCTGGAGGAGCGGGACACGCGCTCCTTAGGCTTGGGCGCAATGGGGCTCGCCGGAGTTGCGGGTGCTGGCGCTAGTGCGGGGCGCCGCGGTGGAGGACGCGGATCCGGTGGCCTAGTTCCAGGAGCCAGCGCCCAACCGGTCACCCAAGTGGATCCGACCATCGCCAAGCACCGCCCCACAGGCATCGGGGAACTAGACCGCGTTCTAGGCGGCGGCATTGTCCCAGGCAGCGCTGTGCTACTGGCGGGCGAACCGGGCGTGGGCAAATCCACCCTGCTGCTAGAGGTCGCCGCGGCGTGGGCCAAGAAGGGGCATACGGTGCTGATCCTCACCGCGGAGGAGTCCGTGGGGCAGGTGCGCCACCGGGCGGAACGCACCGGTGCACTGCACGACAAGCTCTATTTGGCCAGCGAGAACGACCTGGAGAATGGCCTGGCGCAGGTCGATGCACTAAACCCAGAGCTGATCATCGTGGATTCCCTCCAGACCATGCAGGCCACTGGGGTGGAAGGCGTTGCTGGTGGCGTGGCCCAAACCCGCGCGGTCACCAGCACGCTGACGACCCTGGCGAAGATGTCGGGCACGCCCGTCATCGCGGTGGGGCACGTGACGAAGGAGGGCACGGTCGCCGGCCCCCGCACCATCGAGCACCTGGTGGATGTTGTGCTGAATTTCGAGGGCGACAAACACTCCTCCATGCGCTTCCTGCGCGGCATCAAGAATCGCTTCGGTGCCACGGACGAGGTCGGCTGCTTCGAGCAGACCGCCCACGGCATCCAGGAGGTTGCGGACCCCAGCGGGTTGTTCCTGCATCACCGCACCGAATCCGTGACCGGCACCGCAGTAACCGTCGTGATGGACGGGCGCCGCGCCATGGTCGGCGAGCTGCAAACTTTGGCGCTTAACAGCGAGTTTAAGAATCCGAAGCGCTACATGACGGGCATGGATGCCTCGCGAGTGTCGATGGTGCTGGCCGTGCTCTCCGAACGCTGCGGGTTGCCGCTGGCGGACAAGGAGGTTTACGCCGCCACGGTCGGCGGAATGAGGATTCTGGAACCCTCCGCGGACCTCGCCACCGGGCTTGCGCTGGCCTCCACCGCAAAACGTACCCCGCTCCCCCTTGGGCTGATTGCCCTCGGCGAAGTGGGCTTAGGCGGGGAAGTGCGGCGCATTCCGCAGCTCACTCAAAGGCTGGCAGAAGCCCACCGGCTGGGATTCCACACCGCACTGGTGCCGAAGAACTGCCACTACGAGGCGCCGAAGGGCATGAAGGTAAAGGAGGTCTCCACGCTCTGCCAGGCGGTCAACTACTGCCTATCTACTGACTAGGCCACCGGCCGGGCCATTTACTGGCTACTGCAAGTTAAACGAGGCCGGCTGGGACGTATTGTCGCCCACGTGGGCGTACAGCAGGTAGCTTCCCGGATCGACCGGCTTGCGGTCCTCGCACTTACCCGGAGCGGATGTGGTACGGGACCAGGCGGCCATCTCGTAGTTCGCAGACTCGCCGGCCTTGATCTTCGTATCGCCTACGACCTCCGGCTCGTTGCAGTCGATGTCGCCCCACACGCGCTCATAGTTGCCCATGGTGAAGACCTCGAACTTCAGCGGGGAATCATCGAAGTTGATGTCGCAATCCGCGTTCGTCGGGTTCTCGATCTTCACGAAGAAGTTCGGCTGCTGCTCCGCGTTAAACGTCGGAGCACCCGGCCGAGCGGTGACGCGCAGGTCGGCAAGCGAGCAAGAATCCTTCTTCTCGTCCTTGTTCTCGTCGCTCTCGTCGTCCTTGCCTTTATCTTTGTCCTTTTCTTCGGACGCCTTCTCTTCCTCCGAATCGCTCGGTTCCGTACCCTTCGGCGGCTCCGGCGAGCTAGTCATATCCTGCTGCTCGGAGGTAGTGATGGCAGTCTCGGTGGACGCCGTGTTCTCGGAGTCCCCTCCCCCACTGACCAGGCTGATCAAAGCCCAGATCACACCGATCACAACGACCAAGATCACCACCGCAGCAATACGGCGGCGGATATACACTTCGCGTGGCAACGGGCGCCTGTTGTCTTCATCAGTCACGCAACTAATGCTAAGGGCTGCCCGCTAAAAGACGGCGCATAGACACGGGATGAACCCCGCAAAACTCCTAGTGAACGCGCTGCGCACCCTCAATATCCAACCCGTAGCTGACCAGCGGCTCGGCCAGGCCATCGGACAGGCGGTAGCGCAGCCCCACAACGGCACAACGGTTGTCGGCCAATCGCGCCTGAATCTCCGGCGAACGATCCACGATGTGGTCGGCGATCTCCGCCACGTGGTTGCGTTCGAAGGCGTCACTACTTTCCATGCCGCGCTTCTTCGCGGACAGCAACGAGGGCGTGACCTTCTCCACGAGCACGCGCTGGAAGCCCGCAGGCATGTCGCCGCCGTTCAACGCCTGGGAGGCAGCCGCAACCGCGCCGCACTTCTCGTGCCCCAGCACCACAACCAGCGGTACTTCCAGGGAGTCCACCGCGAACTCCAGGGAGGCCAGCACGGACAGGTCGGTGATCTCGCCGGCAGTGCGGATCACGAAGACATCGCCGAGCCCCTGGTCGAAGAGGATCTCCACCGGCGCGCGGGAGTCAGAACACGCCAACACCACGGCCTGGGGCTTCTGCCCCTCCTGCAGGGAAATACGGCGGCTCAGATCCTGGTGCGGGTGGTCGGAATCGCCGCGCATGAAACGTTCGTTGCCTTCGCGCAGGCTATCCCAAGCCTGCTGCGGGGTCTGATGTTGGCTGGAAGTCATGGTTCCATTGTGCACCGCGCTACAGTGATTCGTGCAATGAACTCCCCTTCCGCCGCCTCCCCCAACCTGCCCACCGGCTCGCATAGCAGCCTGCCTGCCAAGTTGAATTATTGGTACGCGCGCAACGCCCGCGACCTGCCGTGGCGCCATCCGGACACCACCCCGTGGGCGATTCTGCTGAGCGAAGTCATGAGCCAGCAGACGCCCGTCGCCCGCGTGATTCCCCTCTGGCAAGCTTGGCTGGAACGCTGGCCCACCCCGGCGGATCTGGCCGAGGCGCCGCGGTCCGAGATCCTAAAAATGTGGGCCAACCTGGGCTATCCCCGGCGCGCGCTGCGCCTAAAGGAGTGCGCGCTCGCCTGCGTGGAACGCCACGGCGGCGAGGTTCCCAGCGACATCGCCGAGCTCGAGGCCCTGCCGGGTATCGGCCACTACACCGCCCGCGCCGTCGCGGCCTTCGCCTTCGGCCAGGCCGTGCCGGTTGTGGATACGAATGTGCGCCGCGTCTACCGCCGCCTCGTCGACGGACGCTACCTGCAGGGCCCCGCCCGCGCGCGCGACTTGGCGGATGTGGCCTCGTTGCTGCCCCACGTCGATCCAGACCCTCGTTTAGTTGGACGCCAACTGCCTCCACCGCCCCAACCCCAGCCCACTGACACGGGCACCGGCTCCTGGGAGGGCACAGACACGGGCACTGACGCCACAAGAGACGCAGACCGAGACGCCGCGAATCTGATGTGCGCCGCACTCATGGAACTCGGCGCTTTGATCTGCACTGCGAAAAGCCCAGCGTGCGACCAGTGCCCCGTAATCGACGACTGTGCGTGGGTGCAGTCGGGCAAGCCGCAGCCGACGGAGGCGGAGGCGCAAGCCGCGGCCCGGCGCGTGCAGAAGTTCGTGGGGACCGATCGCCAGGTCCGCGGAAAGATTATGGGGCTACTGCGGGAAGCGGGGGAAGGTGGCGTCACAAAGAAAGAGATAGACCTACTGTGGCCCGCAACCGAGCAGCTCGAGCGAGCCCTGCAATCGCTGCTCGACGACGGGCTGGTAGCTCGCGACGGCGCAACGTACCAGCTACCGCACTAGAAGCGGGCGGGAGCGCTTAGGTTCTACGGGGATGCGTGCATTAGAGTGATCTACGTTACCCAGATCACAATAGGAATGTTTTATGTCGACTCCACCCTCCTCGACGGCCAAGCAGCCAAACACAACTACCACTGTGGCGGCCGTTGGCCTCATGTTGTTTTCCATGTTCTTCGGCGCCGGCAACCTCATCTTCCCGCCCATGCTCGGCGTGGAATCCGGCGAGAACTTCACCCCTGCCATGATCGGCTTCCTCCTAACCGGAGTGCTCATGCCGGTTTTGACGGTCATCGCCATCGCAATCTCCGGTAATGGTGTACGCGACCTCGCCTCCCGCGCGGGAGCACTGTTCGGCCTGGTCTTTGCTATCGTTGCCTACCTTTCCATCGGTGCGCTCTACGCCGTACCGCGCGCCGCAGCGATCGGCTACGAGCTGGGCATCGAATCCACCTTCGATCTCTCCGGTGGCTGGTGGCGCCTGGCGGGCACGTTCGCCTTCTTCCTGGTGTGCTACCTGCTGACGCTCTGGCCCGGCAAGGTCGTAGATACTCTAGGCAAGGCCCTAACCCCAGTACTGCTGATCCTGCTGGCCGTGCTGGCTATCGTCGGTCTGCAGAAGCTGAACTCCCCGAGCATTCCCGCCACTGAGGAGTACACCTCCAACCCGCTGGTCAGCGGCATCTCCCAGGGCTATTTCACAATGGACTCCATCGGCGCGCTAGCCTTCGCGCTTATCGTCGTGAGCGCTTTTAGCCAGAAGGGCGAGACCGACCACAAGCGCATCGTCAAGCTCTCCGGCATTGCGGCCTTCACCGCCGGTTTCTTCCTCATGCTGGTCTACCTGGGCCTCGGCCTGGTCGGCGCCCGCATGCCAGAGAAGGAAAGCTACAGCGACGGCGCAGCTATCCTGAGCTCCGCTGCGCATCTGACCATGGGCAACACAGGCGAGATCGTGTTCTCATTGATCGTTCTGCTGGCCTGCATTACCACCGTCGTTGGCCTGACCGCAGCATCGTCCACGTTCTTCCACGAGCTAGTTCCGGCCATCAGCTACCGCTGGTGGGCGACCATCTTGACGCTCGTTGGCCTCGCTATCGCCAACCTGGGTCTGGAAAAGATCCTGAACGTCTCCGGCCCGGTGATCGGCCTGATTTACCCGCCGGCGATCGTGCTTATCGCGCTTTCCTATGTGCACCTGCTGTGCCGCCAGCACAAGCTGGTGTTTTCCTACCGCATCGGCGTGGCCGTGGCCTTCCTGTTCTCCTTCATCGACTTCCTGGCCGCCCTGAACGTGCCGGTCGACGATCTGCAGAGCGCCTTGAGCTGGATCCCGCTGATGGATGCAGGCATGGGCTGGCTGCTGCCCACCATCTTCCTCACCGCCATTGGCTTGGTCATCGACCTGACCCGCAAGGTGCCAAATGACGAGGACAAGGACGTGGACCTGGAGGCGCTGGATCCGTTCACGGCGAATGTGGACACCGAAGGCACAGAAGACAGCGCCGAAGTAGCCGCAGACAGCGCAACCGATACCCCCACTTCACGGGGCTAATTAGCAATACCTAATACTTCGGACAGAGAAAACGCTTAGGATTCCCCTATGACGTTTTCTCGTAGAAGCTCCAACCGTTCCCGTCCCCTCCGCTCCCGTACCCTAACCGCTACCTTCGCAGTTCTGCTGCCCGCCGCCATCGCCGCTTCCGGAATGGCCCCGGCCACCGCAGCACCCGGCGGACTATATGGTTCCGTCGAGGGATCCGCCTCCAAGGCCGCCGCCACTGGCAGCGGCAAGTCCGTAGTGGGTTCTCTGCCCAACTACGACCCGGATGGCTTTTACTCCTCCCTGCCCTTGCAGGTGAAGGGCAAGCCAGGGGAAATCATCAAGACTGCCCCCAGCAACTTTGCCCTCGGAATCCCCTTCGTCGACTGGACGAACAGCGAGGCCCAGCGCGTAGCCTACGTTTCCACCAATTCTCGCGGCGAGACCGTACCCGTCACCGGCACCGTGCTGGTGCCCCGCGCTCCCTACACCGGTGGCGGGGAGCGCCCACTGCTGGTCGTAGCTCCAGGCACTCAGGGCAGCGGAGATGCGTGCGCCCCAGGCAAGCTGCTGCCGATGGGCTTGGAGTATGAGGCCGCGCCCGTCGCCGCCGCCCTCTCCCGTGGCTGGGCTGTGGCGCTGACCGACCTGAACGGCCTGGGCACCCCGGCGCAGCACACATACATGAACCGTGTGGATCAGGGCAACGCCACCCTGGACATGGCTCGCGCGGCGAAGAACATGCCTCGAGTGCCGAAGGCCGCACCGGTCGCGGTGTGGGGTTACTCGCAGGGCGGCGGTTCCTCCGCTGCAGCTCTGGAGCTGGCTCACACTTACGCCCCGGAGATCAACCTGAAGGCGGGCTACGCGGGTGGTGTGCCGGCGGATTTGGCTATGACTGCCACCGCCATCGACAACGGCCCGCTGGCCGCCGCCCTGGGCTACACACTGAATGGTTTCCTCGTCTCCAACCCGGAGATCCGCGGCGCCGTGGAGGAAAAGATGAACGACAAGGGCAAGGAGTTCGTCCGCCAGACCGCCAGCGAATGCGTCCCCGAATCCCTCGCGCGCCACGCTTATACGGATACGCGCACGCTGACGAAGAACGGCGAGTCACTCACGGAGCTGCTGCAGCAGGAGCCATTCAAGAAGCTTGTTGACGCCCAACGCATCGGCAGCCGCCCACCCCAGGTCCCTGTGTACGTCGGCCATGGCACGAACGATGACACGATCCCGGTTGAGCAGAGCCGCCGTATGGCCCGCCAGTGGGCGGAGGGTGGCACGAAGGTGAACTACGCAGAACACAATATCCCGCGCACGTTCCCGCTGGGCGATCACATGCTGCCGATGTTCTCGCACCTGCTGCCTGCCCTGGACTGGGTAGATAACGTGATCCACGATCGCCCAGTGCAGTTCAACAAGGCCTAATTAGCCTTTCTGATTCCAGTCGTCGCTGGAATCTGCGGCGTCAAAACCCTTATCCTCCGGCACGTTGCCCTCGGCGGCGACGGACACCGCCTCCTGGGCCTCGTCGGCGGCGAAGTCCTCCTCACCGACCTCCGGCAGGGGCTTGGGCTTGGTGCCGAAGACGAACTTCGCATCGTCGCCCTTGGATTCGCCGTCCCAGTTTTCGACGTCGACGGTGACGATCTCGCCGGCGCCGATCTCGCCGAATAGGATCTTCTCGGACAGGTGATCCTCGATCTCGCGCTGGATCGTGCGGCGCAGCGGGCGGGCGCCCAGTACCGGGTCGAAGCCACGCTTGGCCAGCAGGGACTTCGCCTGCTCGGTGAGCTCCAGGTCCATGTCCTTCGCCTGCAGCGCGGTGCGCACGCGGCCCAGCAGCAGGTCCACCATCTGCACGATCTGCTCGCGGGTCAGCTGGTGGAAGACCACGATGTCGTCGATACGGTTCAAGAACTCCGGGCGGAAGTGCTTCTTCAGCTCGTCGTCGACCTTCTGCTTCATCCGCTCGTACTGGGTGTCCTCGTCGGCCTCACCAGAGGAACTGAAGCCCATGCCCACAGCCTTGGAGATGTCCCTGGTGCCCAGGTTGGAGGTGAAGATCAGAACGGTGTTCTTGAAGTCCACCATGCGGCCCTGGCCGTCGGTCAGGCGACCGTCTTCCAGCACCTGCAGCAGGGTGTTGTAGATCTCCGTGTGGGCCTTCTCGATCTCGTCGAACAGCACCACGGAGAACGGCTTGCGGCGGACCTTCTCGGTCAGCTGGCCGCCCTCGTCGTAGCCGACATATCCCGGAGGCGCACCGAACAGGCGGGATGCCGTGAACTTGTCGTGGAACTCGCCCATGTCGATCTGGATCAGCGCGTCGTCGTCGCCGAACAGGAACTCGGCCAGTGCCTTCGACAGCTCGGTCTTACCCACACCGGACGGGCCGGCGAAGATGAACGAACCGGACGGGCGCTTCGGGTCCTTCAGGCCGGCGCGGGTGCGGCGGATGGCGCGGGAGACCGCCTTGACGGCATCGTCCTGGCCGATGATGCGCTTGTGCAGCTCGTCTTCCATGTGCAGCAGGCGGGTGGACTCTTCCTCGGTGAGCTTGAACACGGGGATGCCGGTCCAGGTGCCCATGACCTCGGCGATCTGCTCCTCGCCCACCTCGGCGACCTCGTCCAGCTCGCCGGCGCGCCAGGCCTTTTCCTTCTCCGCGCGCTCTTCACCCAGCTTGCGCTCGTCGTCGCGCAGGGCTGCTGCCTTCTCGAAGTCCTGGTCGTCGATGGCAGCTTCCTTCTTACGGCGCACCTCGGCGATCTTGTCGTCGATGTCCTGGATGGCCTTCGGGGCGGTCATGCGCTTGATGCGCATGCGGGCTCCGGCCTCGTCGATCAGGTCCACGGCCTTATCCGGCAGGAAGCGGTCGTTGATGTAGCGATCCGCCAGCTGGGCGGCGGCCTTCAGCGCACCGTCGGTGATGGATACGCGGTGGTGTGCCTCGTAGCGGTCGCGCAGACCCTTCAGGATCTCCACGGTCAGCTCCACGGAGGGCTCCGGGACCTGCACCGGCTGGAAGCGACGCTCCAGCGCGGCATCCTTCTCGATGTGCTTGCGGTACTCGTCCAGGGTGGTGGCACCGATGGTCTGCAGCTCGCCGCGGGCCAGCTTCGGCTTCAGGATGCTGGCAGCGTCGATCGCGCCCTCGGCGGCACCTGCGCCGACCAGGGTGTGGATCTCGTCGATGAACAGGATGATGTCTCCGCGCTGGTTGATCTCCTTCAGCACCTTCTTCAGGCGCTCCTCGAAGTCACCACGGTAGCGGGAGCCCGCCACGAGGGAGCCCAGGTCCAGGGAGTACAGCTGCTTATCCTTCAGCGTCTCCGGCACCTTGCCGTTGACGATGTCCAGCGCCAGGCCCTCGACCACGGCGGTCTTACCCACACCGGGCTCGCCGATCAGAACCGGGTTGTTCTTGGTGCGGCGGGACAGCACCTGCATAACGCGCTCGATCTCGTTCTCGCGGCCCACGACCGGGTCCAGCTTGCCATCCTTGGCTGCCTGAGTGAGGTTGCGGCCGAACTGGTCCAAAACCAGGGAGTTGGACTTCTGGCCCGGGCGGCTCGGCGCGCCCTCCGGGCTGCTGCCCACACCGGCGGTAGCGGGCTCGCCGCCACCGCTTTCTTCCTCGTTTCCCTCGTAGCCGCTGAGCAGCTGGATTACCTGCTGGCGCACGCGGGACAGGTCTGCACCGAGCTTGACCAGCACCTGTGCCGCCACGCCTTCACCCTCGCGGATGAGGCCCAGCAGGATGTGCTCGGTGCCGATGTACTTGTGGCCCAATTGCAGCGCTTCGCGCAGCGCGAGCTCCAGTACCTTCTTGGCGCGCGGGGTGAACGGGATGTAGCCGCTCGGCGGGTGGCCACCGGTGCCGATGATGTCCTTGACCTCGGTGCGTACGGCGTCCAGGGAGATGCCCATGGATTCCAGGGCCTTCGCTGCGACACCTTCGCCTTCTTGGATCAAGCCGAGCAGGATGTGCTCGGTGCCGATGTAGTTGTGATTCAGCGCGCGTGCTTCCTCCTGCGCCAACACAACGACGCGGCGCGCGCGATCCGTGAACCTCTCGAACATGGTGTGCTCCCTTTTTCAAAAGATGTAGCTTGCGTATTCGCCAATGTTGCCCACCTTAGCCGTGAGCGTGGACAACTCATATCGCCTTTCACACAACACTGTGTTGTTGTTGCTTTATTCCGACGCCACCTCGGCCTCAACCACCCACATACCAGCAGGTCAACAGGCATTCTGAGCTTAAGTTTCTAAGCTGTACGCCGTCAGCGAACGCCCCCTATAAACCCCTATTCCCCGGCTCCCCCACAACCTGTTGCTTCATAGTTATTTTTTCAAACCGAGAACTTTTTAGTCCAGAAACATTAAAGTGATGCACGCCACTAAAACTTCGAGGCAGTGGTACTTGAGAACCCCTCCAAGAGGGCGCCTCAGGAGAAAACCGCCACGGAGAGAGCACCCCAGAGATACCAACCCAGAGAAACCAGCCCAAAGAAACCAGCTCAGAGAGACTGACCCAAGGAGAGTCACCCAGAAATGAACGCAGCAGCAGCCGCCCAGTTGCCCAAGCCCTCCCTCACCGAACAGATCGGGACCGCCGGCACACTTCTCAAAGGCACACTGCCCCTGTTCAAATCGGGCGTCCTGGGATCCATGGGTCCCGTCGCAGCCGGCAAAGCCCTCAAGGGCATCATCCAGTGGAGCTTCCTGCCCGCAGGCCTGCTGGCCATCGGCGCCGCGCGCGACCCGTACCACACGGCCATCATCGACGACGCCGGCTCGATGACCTACCAAGAACTGCACGAGCAGTCCACCGCCCTGGCGCAAGCCCTCTTCCGCACCGGCGTCCGCGAGCGTGACCGCATCGGCGTCCTGTGCCGTAACCACCGCGGATTCATTCTCACCCTGTGTGCACACGGTCGGTTGGGTACGGACATTGTGCTATTCAATACTGGGGCGTCAGCAAAGCAGACCCAGGCCGTGCTACAGGAACAAAAGATCGACATTCTTTTCATCGACGAGGAATTCCTGCCGCTTCTACCGAAGGATTTCGACGCCTGCCCGGTCGTCGTCGCCTGGGAAAACGGAGACACGCTAGGGCTTACCCGTGAGGCGGAGGAAGCACTGAAGAAGGCCTCCAACGTTCGGGATGCGATCAACAGTGGCGACTACGCCACCCGTAGTGAGGACTGGCCCTCCCTGCACGAGGTGCTGAGCACCACCCCGGAAAATCTCTCTATCCCCGCCCGCCCGCGTCAGGGAAGCACCATCATCCTGACCTCCGGAACTACCGGCACCCCGAAGGGAGCGCGTCGACCGGAGCCGAAGACGTACATGCCAGCGTCCTCCATCATGAGCCGCATCCCGATGCGCCACCACAGGCCGTCGTTCCTCTCCGCGCCGATGTTTCACACCTGGGGCTTCGCACAGATCCAGTTGGCGCTCGCGCTGCGCAACACCATGATCATGCAGCGCCGCTTCTCCCCCGAAGCTGCAGTGAAGCTGATCGAGAAGAACCGCCCGTACACCATTGCAATGGTGCCGACGATGCTGCGCCGCATGCTGGAGGTCGTGCCGGAGAACTTCAACTCTGGCACGAAGATCATCGCCACCTCCGGCGAGGCACTGCCGCCGAAGGTAGTGCGCGAGACGCAGGAGAAGTTCGGCGACGTGCTGTACAACCTCTACGGTTCGACGGAAGTCAGCTGGGCTTCCATCGCCACTCCGGAGGATCTGCGCAAGCACATCAACACTGCCGGGAAGCCGCCGATGGCAACGACACTGAAGGTTCTGGACGATAACGGCAACGAGCTGCCGAACGGCGAGATCGGGCGCATCTTCGTGAAGAACGACATGCTGTTCGAGGGCTACACGCGCCCCGGCTCCGACAAGGAGATCATCGACGGCATGGTGGCCACCGGAGACCTGGGCTACTACAACGACGAGGGTCTGCTGTTCATCTCTGGCCGTAGCGACGACATGATCGTCTCCGGCGGTGAGAATGTCTTCCCGCAGGAGACCGAGGACGTGATCAACTCCATGGATTGCGTCGCCGAGTCCGCCGTGCGTGGCGTGGACGACCCGGAGTTTGGCCAGGCACTGTGCGCGTGGGTCGTGCCGGAGGACAAGAGCGCCGCCGAACTGACCGACGAAGAGAAGGCGGAATTCGAGGAGAAGGCTAAGACGGAGGTTAAGGCTCACCTGGCTCGCCACAGTGTGCCGCGCTACTTCGTCTACCTGGACAAGCTCCCCCGCAACGCGGTGGGCAAGGTGGTCCCGCGCGAGCTGCCACAGCCTTAGCCCTCCCGGCCGCAGCCGTGGCCGCCCACCAGTCACGGCCTCGCCCCTAGGCCTGTAGCCACCCCGCAGCCCATCCAAAAAGGCTTAAATGTCGTTAGAACGAGAATACGTTATCGGAAACGTTTTTCGTTTTAGCAAAACTGCTGGTCAGAGCATTGCCGTCAGGGCTACACAGGTAGCAAATGTGACACTTTCTCGTTCTAACGACATTTAGCGCTGCGTAAAGCCAACCGAGGCGGTGGGCGCAAGCAAATGCGCCATAATGAGGGGCATGACCAACAACAGTCCCGACATCAACCCCAGCAACCCAAACCCCAGTAACCCCAGCCCCCTCCGCCCCCGCGTGCTGTCCATCGCCGGCACCGACCCAACAGGCGGAGCGGGCGCGCAGGCGGACCTGAAGTCCATCATGGCGGCGGGCGGCTACGGCATGTCCGTCATCACCGCGCTGGTCGCGCAGAACACGCAGGGCGTGCGCGAGATCCACACTCCCCCGCTGGATTTCCTTCGCGCGCAGCTGGACTCTGTCTTCGACGACGTCACCGTCGATGCCGTGAAGATCGGCATGCTCGGCGACACGGAGACCATCCAGACCATCCGCGATTACCTACAGAACCACCAGGTCACGACGGTGCTGGATCCGGTAGCGGTGGCTTCCTCGGGCGACCGGCTGCTCACTGCGGATGCCGAGGACGCACTGCGGGACTTCGCTGCCGCTTCTTCGGTTGTGACGCCGAACCTCCCCGAACTCTCACTCCTGACCAAGACCGAACTGGCCACCAGCGAGCAGGAGGCCGTGGAGGTTGCCGCAAAGTGGGCGCAGGAAACCGACACCACCGTCATCGTGAAGCTGGGTCACCTGGCCGGGCCGGAGGCCGGCAACATTGCAGTATCCCCTGCCGGGAAGACGCATAAGGTCAGCTCCCCGCGCGTGGAAACAAAAAACACCCACGGTACGGGGTGTTCTTTGTCTTCCGCCCTAGCCACTCGGCTGGGCGCGGGTGATTCGCTAGAGGATGCGCTGGATTGGTCCACTAAATGGCTCAACGAGGCCATCGCCAATGCCGACCGTTTGCTTGTCGGTAAAGGCCATGGCCCCGTTGATCACTCGGTGCGCCTGTCCTAGGCAGCTAGGCGAGGGCGCAGACTCGAGCGCGCAGCTCGCAGCCAGGCTGTTAGCCAGCTAGGCGCGGGCGGCAGCGCGCAACGTAGCCGCTGCCTGCGCTCTCGCGCAGCCAGCTACTACTTGAGCTCCTTGGAGGAAAGACCCAGCTCGCGGCGAGCAACAACCAGCTGCTGAATCTGCTGGGTGCCCTCGAAGATGTCCAGGATCTTGGAGTCGCGGGACCACTTCTCCAGCAGGTCGCGCTCGGAGTAGCCATAAGCGCCGGCGATCTCAACCGCACGCAGGGTCAGGTCAGTAGCCATGCGGCCGGCCTTCGCCTTGCACTCGGAGGCTTCCTTGCTGTTCGGCTGCTTGTTGTCGGCCATCCAGCCTGCGCGCAGGGTCATCAGGTATGCAGCTTCCCAGTCGCTCTCCAGGCGAATGTACTCGCTGGCAGCTGCGGGCTGGTTCCACGCGGGGGCGTCATAATCGATCTCTACACCTGCGTCGGTGAGGATCTCGCGCAGCTTCTCCAGAGAAGCGCGGGCAACACCAACGGCCATGGCGGCAACCATCGGGCGGGTGTTGTCGAAGGTGGCCATCACGCCGCCGAAGCCCTTCTTGGTGTCCACCTCCGGGGAGCCCAGCAGGTTCTCCTTCGGGATGCGGACGTTGTCCAGGATGAAGTGCGCGGTGTCGGAGGAGCGGATGCCCAGCTTGTGCTCCAGGCGGACCAGCTCGAAGCCCGGGGTGTCGCGCGGGACGACGAAGGACTTGATGGCTGCGCGGCCTGCGGACTTGTCGACGGATGCCCAGACGACAACGTGGGTGCAGCGCTCGCCAGCGGTGACGAAGATCTTCTCACCGTTCAGCACGTACTCGTCGCCATCCAGCTTGGCGGTGGCGGCGACGGCTGCGGAGTCGGAGCCGAACTGCGGCTCGGTGATGGCCATGGCGGCCCAGATCTTGCCGAAGCGCTCGAGCTGCTCGTCGTCGGCGACGGCTGCTACGGCTGCGTTGCCCAGGCCCTGGTAGGGGATGGACAGGGTGAGTCCCACGTCGCCCCAGCAGGTCTCGATGACGTTGAGGATGGAGGCCATGTTGCCGCCATTCTTGACGCCCTCAGTCTTCTTCTTGTCATCGCCGCGGCCACCGGAGGCGCCAGCCATTGCCTGGCCGGCGTCTGCCATGCCTTCGACCAGGCTGGCCATGGTGTCCAGCTCGACGGGGCGCTCGTGCTCCGCGAGGTCGTACTTGCGGGAGATGGGGCGGAAGATTTCGGCGGCGGCCTGGTGCGCTTGGTTCTGGCCCGCCTTCAAACGCTTGGGGAGTTCCAGATTAATCATGATGTGGTTCCTTCAAGTTCCTTGTGCTTATTCGATATGGATTCGAATTGTGGCGGGGTTAGACGACGACTACGCCCTCGGCGATGCCGATGGCGCGCATGTCGCGGTACCAGCGCTCGACCGGGTGCTCCTTGGTGAAGCCGTGGCCACCGAGCAGCTGCACGCCGTCGAGACCCATGACCATGCCCTTGTCGGATGCGTAGCGGCGGGCAAGGCCGGCTTCGCGGTTGAAGGACAGGCCTTGATCCAGGCGGGAAACACCGCGCAGCAGGATCAGGCGCAGGCCGTCGAGCTCGATGCGCAGGTTGGCGACCATGAAGGCCACTGCCTGGCGGTGCGAGATCGGCTCGCCGAATGCTTCGCGCTCGTTGACGTACTTCTTGGTGTATTCGAGGATGGCCTCGCCGGTGCCGGCTGCCAGTGCGGCCCAGCCCAGGCGGGAGCGGCGGATGATCTCCGCGTAGTTTTCCTTGCGCTCGTCGGCGGGCAGGTCCTTGCCACCCAGCAGCTGGCTGGCGGGAACGCGGACGTCCTTCAGCAGCAGGCGACCCAGGGCGGCGGCACGCAGACCCATGGACGGGTCAGCTTCGACGACCAGCCCCTCAGTGTCGGACTCGACGATGACGAAGGTGTTCTCGCCGTCGAGATTCACTGCGATGACGAACAGCTCGGCCTTGCCTGCGTTCGGAACCATGGTCTTCACGCCGTTGATGACGATGTCGTCGCCCTCGCGGACGGCGGTGGTCTGCAGAGTGAACGGGTCGAACAGCGGGCGGGACTCGGAGACGACCACTGCGGAAGCCGGGACGGACTCGCCCGCGAACTCCGGCAGGTAGGTCTTCTGCTGAGAGTCGTCACCGTAGTTGGTGATGACGTTGGCCACGCCGGCCGGTGCCAGGATGGCGACGGCCTGGCCCATGTCGCCGAATGCCAGGGCCTCGGCGATCAGAGCGTTGGTGGTGGCACCGGAGGCGGAGGCGATGCCCTCGTACTCTTCCGGCAGGTTGATCAGGGCAACGCCCAGCTCGGCGGCAGCTTCCAGCAGGCCCTCTGCCGGCTCGGATGCCTCGTTCTGGTCGTGGCCGGTCGGGCGCAGGCGCTCTTCAGCGAACTCGCGCACGGCGGCGACGATCATTTCCTGATCCTCGGTCGGGGTCAGGTCGAACGGTGCCTTGCCCGGTGCCGGTGCCTCGGTCGGGACGGGCTGATTGTTCTCGTCGGTGGTCTGGTTGGCCAGGCGTACCGGCTTGCCGGAGCCCTTGATCTTCTTGAACTGGCGGTTCACGGCACCGAGGGTGCGCATGCCGGTCTTGGTGGACTGGTAGGCAACGCGGTCCACCTTCTTGCTCAGACCGTACTTCTCTGCCAGGTCGGAGCCGGTGAACTTCGTCAAGACTCCCATGACGGTACCGATTGCGTCTCGCTTGATGTTGTTCAGGCCAGGGGTTGAATCGGCACGCTTGCTTCGGTCGCTCATTTCGTGCGGCCACCTTTCACTGGTTGTCAGCGCAAATCTCATATCTGCATGTGCGGATAATTATGTACGTAGCATAAACCAGGATAATGGCGCGCATCACATCTTGGGCCAAAATATTGATTGAATTACACCCACACGGGCGAGCTGCACGCCAGCTACTCCCCAACTATTCGAGGCACCGGTGCCCGCCTTTCACGCGCGCAGCCCCCGAACCACCCCCGAAGAACTCCCTCTAGCTCCCCCTCGAGCCAACCGGCCCCGGCAGTAGATCCCACCGCAATCTACTGCCGGTGTTTGGCCGTTAGTTCTCGCGCTCCGGCTTCACGATCGGGAACAGCACGGTCTCGCGGATGCCCAGGCCGGTCAGGGCCATCAGCAGTCGGTCGATGCCCATGCCGGTACCGGCTGTCGGCGGCATGCCCTGCTCCATGGCAGCCAGGAAGTCCTCGTCCAGGCGCATGGCTTCATCGTCGCCGTTGGCGGCCAGGCGTGCCTGATCCTCGAAGCGCTCGCGCTGGATAACCGGGTCGATCAGCTCGGAATAGCCGGTGGCCAACTCAAAGCCGCGGACGTACAGGTCCCACTTCTCAGTGACACCCGGCTTGCTGCGGTGCTGGCGGGTCAGCGGGGAGGTCTCCACGGGGAAGTTACGCACGAAGATGGGGCCTTCCAGCTGGTCCTCGCACAGGACCTCCCAGATCTCCTCTACTAGCTTGCCGTGGCCCCAGCCGCCCTTGGCGGGAACGTCTAGGCCGATAACCTTGGCGATCTCCTTCAGTTCCTCAACGGTGGAGTCGATCGTTACCTCTGGCTGGCCGGGGTACTTGCGTGCAAGCGCCTCGTTCAGCGAGGGGTACATCTCGATTTCCTTCCATTCCCCGCCGAAGTCGTACTCGGTGCCGTCGGCGAGGCGAACCTTGCCGGTGCCCTCCAGGTCGGTGCCCTTGGTCAGCTGGTCCACGATGTACTGGATGGATTCGCGGGTGGTACGGGCGCAATCGTCGTAGTCGCCCCATGCAGCGTAGGTCTCCAGCATTGCGAACTCCGGGGAGTGGGACTTGTCCACGCCCTCGTTACGGAAGTTCCGGTTGATCTCGAAGACGCGGTCAATGCCGCCCACCACGGCGCGCTTCAGGAACAGCTCCGGTGCGATGCGCAGGTACAGGTCGATGTCCAGCGCGTTGGAGTGCGTGACGAACGGGCGGGCTGCCGCGCCGCCGTGCAGGGTCTGCAGCATTGGGGTTTCGATCTCTACGAAGCCCTCGCCCTCCATGTAGTCGCGCAGCGCACGGATGACCTTCACGCGCGTCATTGCGTTCTTGCGGGCCTCCTCGCGCACGATCAGGTCGTTGTAGCGCTGGCGCACGCGGGTTTCTTCGTTCATTTCTGCGAAAGCTACGGGCAGCGGGCGCAGAGACTTGGCAGCCATGACCCACTCGCTGGCCATGACGGACAGCTCACCGCGGCGGGAGGCGATCACGCGACCGGTCACACCGATGAAGTCGCCGAGGTCCACGTCAGCCTTCCAGGCCGCGAGTGCGTCCTCGCCAACCTCCGCCAGGGAGAGCATGGCCTGCAGCTGCGTGCCGTCGCCGTCCTGCAGGGTGGCGAAGCACAGCTTGCCGGTGTTGCGCATGAAGATCAGGCGCCCGGTCACGCTCACTACGTCCTGGGTTTCTTCGCCTGCGGCGAGGTAAGTGACGCCCTCTGCCTCAACCGGCTGCTCTTCAGCTTCACCGTCAGTCTTCTTCACTGCCCACTTTGCGCGCACCTCGGCCAGGGAGTGGGTGCGTGGCACCTCTACCGGGTAAGCGTCCTTGCCGGATTCGAGGATGCGCTGCCGCTTTTCACGGCGGATGCGTAGCTGTTCGGGCAGGTCTTGTACGGGGGTATTTGCTGCGTCAGTCACGCTTACAAAGCCTAGCGCATGAGGGGTACGGGTAATCGATTGAGGCATGCAGGTCGCCCGGGAGTGTTAGCTTTAGGGAACATAAGACGTTTTGTCCCCCTTACTCCTAGGTAACTCCCTCCAGTCATTTAGTTTCACCAGCCACAACCGGTAATGATCCGGAAATAGTCATAACTAGAAATCCATAACTAGAAAACAAAGGAAGCACTCGACATGCCTTCTTCACGCCCCACTACCCGCACCCGCAGCCACGCTAGTACTTACGCCCGAACCCGCGGCCACGCTCGTACTTACGCCCGCACCCTGGCAGCCTGCCTAGCTGCGGGCGCTTTGACTTTCACCGCCAGCTGCTCCGCCTTCCAGCGCCCGGAGGGCGCCAGCGAAGAGATCTCCTACGGGGGACAAAAGGGCGGATCCGGCGGTAACGAAGGGCAGCCCGCTCCGAGCAGCTATTCGGAAGTTTCACAGGAGATCAGCGATGACCAGCTGCGGGAGATCTTCGCCGACGGGAAGTTCAACGACTGCAAGCTGGACCAGAAGTTTTACGATAGCGCCTACTTGGATGGCGGGAAGATGATTCCTCTGGATTCGGCCGATGCCTATGTCAATGCGGAGACTTGTTCTGGTTATGTAAAGCCACAGATCAGTGGTGACCAGCCCGAGGAACTCAAAGATACGTCGATCTACATCGGACTATCCGCTACCAAGTTTGGCTCCCAGCTCGAGGAGTTGGCCAGCAACGATACCGAGCGGAATGAGCTATCCGATGAGGGCCTCAAGGGGTGGCAATCCATCGAGCTGCAAGACATGTGCGTACTTGCCGGCCCGGAGGGCACTCCGCTGGAGTACGCGGAGATTATCTCCACCTACACCTGCGACCCCGTCAAGCCTCTGCTGCGTTCGCTGACTAACCTGGCTAACCGCTACCAGGAGCTAAAGGGCGAGGAAGCGAAGATCGGCGGAGCTGAAGACCCGTTGGAGATCGGCGATCGCGTCGAGATGGATCTCGTGGACGATGGCTTCCGCGAAGCTCGCGACAAGGCCAAGTCCAAGGATGAGCCGACCACTGAAGAGGTGGGAATCGGCAAGGTGGAGATGAAGCTGAAGGATTCTGAGATCCTCATCGACAATCCACGGGACTACAGCAAGCTCTGTGTCGAAGTGGAGTATGACTACGAGGACAGGGCCCCGCTCGTTCCCCCGACCGAGATCGGCATGCAGTCTCCCAACGGCGAGTTCGAGGTGATGAAGGTCGCAGACAACACCATCAGGGCTCTTTCCGATGGCAAGGGTAGCCAGCGTTACTGCTCGGAGGTTGGCATACGATTCGGCAACACCGACTTCGTCGTTACCGGCTTGAAGACTCTCTCGGCGACTAAAGAAGCACTAGAGAAAGAAGGAATCCCGCTGTGGCGCATCCACGTAGAGCGCCGCGACGACGGGAAGTACGAGATCAGCTAAGCCTCCGGGTGGCGCGGGTTCTTCAGCCCCGAGCCGTCCGGCACGTGAGCCGGGTCGCCGCCGAGCTCCACCTGCTTGTTGTTCTCGTCCACGAAGACCACGCGCGAAGCGTAGTTCTTCAGGTCTTCCTCGCTGTACTGGGCGTAGCCGATGATGATGACAAGGTCGCCGGGGCTGATCAGACGCGCGGCGGCACCGTTGATGCCGATCACGCCGGTACCCCGGTCGCCGGTGATGGCGTAGGTCGTCAGGCGATTGCCGTTATCGATATCGACGATATCGATCTGCTCGCCCTCGAGGATGTCGGCAGCTTCCATCAGATCAGCGTCGATGGTGCACGAGCCGACGTAGTGCAAGTCGGCCTGCGTGACCGTCGCACGGTGGATCTTTGATTTCAGCATTGTTCGCAACACGGGTGAACACCTTACTCGGGGCTAACCAAATAAGCTATTTAGCTGTTACTTTGCTCGGCGCCAATATGGCGCCCGGGCAACGCGCGAGCGGCGCGCGAGCGCTGCTCGCGCAAGCGTTACTCAATGCGAGCCACTTAAGCATTCCGGTGCGCGCCGTCGCTCGGCAGTGCAACCACGAACTCGGGCTCGTTGAAGCCCTTCTCCGCGAAGGCCCTGGCCACCGCTGCGGCGGTCGCCTCCACCTGATCCTCGCGCAGCAGCGCAATCGCGGAGCCACCGAAGCCACCGCCGGTCATGCGGGCGCCCAGCGCGCCTTCGGCCATCGCAACGTCCACAGCAGTATCCAGCTCCGGAACGGTGACCTCGTAGTCATCGCGCAGGGAGGCGTGGCTGCCCTGCATCGACCGCCCGAAGGCCTCCATGTCCCCGGCGCTGACCTGGCGGATCGCCTCAGCGGTGCGGTCGATCTCGCTGACCACGTGGCGCACGCGGGCGGCCACCACCACCGGATCCATGTTGTTGGCCTTGGCCCAGCCCACGGAGGCATCCTCGGCCTCCTCGGCGAAACGCAGGCTGCTAACGCCCAGGTCGGCGGTCACTCCGTCGATCACGGCGCGCCGCGCGGCGTATTGCCCGTCGTTCAGCTGGTGTGGGGCGTTCGTGTTCATAATGAGGATCGCCAATCCGCGCGCCGCGATGTCGAAAGGCACCTGGGTGGCGCTGTCTTCGGCGAAGTCGATGGCCAGCGCGTGGCCGGCTTGGCCGAACAGCGAAATACGCTGGTCAAGCCCGCCCGTCGAGGCGCCGACTACCTCGTTTTCTGCTCTTATGGACGCCCCCATGAGCCCGTTGCGAGCCGCATCATCAAGGGACTCGCCGCCGTATAGGTCGAAGGCCGCCAGAGCCGCCGAGCACTCCAGCGCTGCGGAGCTGGAAAGCCCCGCACCGACGGGAACGTCGGACTCGATGGCGAGGTCCAGGCCACCGGCGGGCATCAGGCCGGCCTCGGTGGCCGCCCAAATAGCACCCACTGCGTAACCCGCCCAGTTGGCGGGGTTACCGGGACCGACCTCGGCGACGGGGATCTCAAAGTGAACAACCTCCGCGGGGTCGCCGAAGCGGGAGGCCACGCGGTACACGCCGTCTTCGTTCTTGGCGGCTGCCACGTAGGTGCGCTGGGAAAGCGCGAAGGGCAGGCTGATGCCATCGGCGTAATCGACGTGCTCGCCGATCAAGTTCACGCGCCCCGGCGCGGACCACACGCCCGCCGGTTCATAGCCGTAGACCTGCTGGAAAAGGGATTGCACGTCGGCAGTGCCCTGCTCCTCGGAGCGGGTCTGCAGCCACCGCGGAGTACCAGCGTTCTGTGCTGCGTTGGTTTGGTTAGTTGGGGTTTCGTTAGTTGGCATTGTCGGCGACCTCCCGGAAGCGCTCGGCGATCCTCTCCGGGGTGGTGTCGGAGATCCAGGCCTCCTGGCCCGACTCGCTACCGGCCAGGAACTTCATGCGGCCCGGCGAGCGCATCATCGAATACAGCTGCAAGTACAGGCGACCGTTCTCCCGGTCCTCCCCCACCGGCGCCTGGTTCCAGGCGGCGATGTAGGGGGTGCGTTCCACACCCTCGAAGAAGCGATCCATGCGCCCCAACAGATCCAGGTAGAAGCGGGTCAGCTCGTCCTTTTCCTCGTCGCTCAGCGCCGCGAAGTCTGGAACCGCCCGGTTAGCCATGAGGATGACCTCCACCGGCCACTTCGCCGCCGCCGGCACATAGGCCGTGAAGTGCTCACCGGCCAAAAGTACACGGGTGCCGGATGCCTTCTCGGCGGACAAGGTGGCGTCAAAAAGATCCTTTCCGGTTTGCTCCCTAAACGCCCGAGCGCGTGCAGCTACCTCGGCGGCGCGCGGCGGGACGAAGGGATAGGAGTAGATCTGACCGTGCGGGTGCTGCAAGGTCACGCCGATCTCCTTGCCGCGGTTCTCGAAGGGGAACACGTAGCGGATGCCTTCGATGGCGGAGAGCTCGGCGGTGCGGTGCGCCCAGGCCTCAACAACCGTGCGGGCGCGCTCGTAGGGCAGATCCCTAAACGAGGAATTCACGTCCGGGGTGAAGCAGACAACCTCGCAGCGGCCGATAGCGGGCTTGCGGGGGAAGAGCTCCTGGCCGTCGACGTTGGTGGCGAAGTCCTCCGGCACCTCCATGTGGACCGACAGGGACGGGAAGCGGTTCTCGAAGACCACCACGTTGTAGTCGTCGGCGGGCACCTCGGTGGGCAGCTCGCCGGGCTTGGTGGGCGCCAGCGGGTTCTCGTTGGCCGGGGGCATGAACGTGCGGTTCATGCGGTGTGCGGCGTAGACGTACCACTGGCCGGTCAGGGGGTCCTGGCGCATCTCAGATTCCGTGGTGGCCTGCGGCAGATCGCGGGAATCGTGCAGCTCGCGCTGCTTCTCCCCCGCAACGTAGGCCGGCTCGTCGTCGAAGTACAGCAGCTCGCGGCCGTCCGCCAGCGTGGTTCGGGTTACTTTGAATTCGTGCTGCACAGCGTGGATCACTTCCTAAAAGGTCCTTGGGTGGGATGGTGCTTAGGTTGAAAATGCCCGCCTCCGGGTGGGGCGGGCATGTGCGTTATTTAGCTTGCGAAGCTGGTGAGTCAGCAGAGTCGGCAGAGTCCACAGTGTCCGCAGGTTCGTCGATCTTGATCGGATCCAGCTTGGTCCACAGGAAGAAGACCGCCGCCACAGCGACCATGGCAAGCCCGCAAACCAGGTTATACGTTTCGTTCTTCGGCTCGCCGGTGGTCACATCCATGCCCGGATCCAGCAGGAAGTAGCTGATCAAAAGCACAAGTCCGTACAGGCCCATGAGGGAACCGATGACATTGCGGATGTCGAAAGCGCCGGCCATGTGGGAACGCTTGGTTTTCTTAGCCGTGTTGTTAGCCATTGTGTCCGTTCACTCCTTTCTGAAAGTTTAAGCGCTCTTAGGCGAACACGATGTTGAGGACGAGTGCCATAGCCAGGCAGAGGATGCCCAGCGGAACCGTGCGGCGGTACCACGGCAGGGTGGCCTCGGCGGCGTCCGTGAGGTTCTCCTTCGGGGTGACGGACTTGACGAAGCCCACCAGCTCCTCGTCCGGCTTCGGCTCGGTGACCAGGGAGACCAGGACGGAAACGATGATGTCCGTGACGAACGCCAGGGAGGCGGCAACGAAGGCCGTACCCTGCCCCGGCAGGTTGAAGAAGGTTGCGTCGGTGCTGCCGAAGGTGGCCACAGCCCAGTAGACGATTGCCACACCCGTACCGGAAACCAGGCCCACCCAACCTGCTGTGGGCGTCATACGCTTCCAGAACATACCCAGGATGAAGGTGGCGAACAGCGGCGCGTTGAAGAAGCCGAACAGCGTCTGCAGGTAGTCCATGATATTGCCGAAGTTGGATGCCAGCAGGGCGGTGAACACGGCAATGACTGTAGCGCCGACGGTCGCGATACGTCCGACCTTCAGGTAGTACTCGTCGTCGCGATCCTTGACGATGTAGGACTCCCAAATGTCGAAGGAGAACACGGTGTTGAAGGCGGAAATGTTAGCCGCCATGCCGGCCATGAACGCTGCCAGCAGACCCGCGATAGCCACGCCCAGCAGGCCGTTCGGCAGCAGGTCGCGCATCAGGTACAGGATCGCGTCGTTCGGCTCGGCGGAACCATCCATAATCGGGGTGACGGTCGCACCCGCAACCATGCCCGGGATGACCACCAGGAACGGGATGAACATCTTCGGGAACGCACCGATGATCGGGGTCTTGCGCGCGGACGACAGCGAATCAGCCGCCATGGAGCGCTGCACCTCTACGAAGTTGGTAGTCCAGTAACCGAAGGACAGCACGAAGCCCAGGCCAAAGACCAGGCCGATGGCGGAGACGATCGGGTTTTCGAAGCCCGAAATCTCAGTACCCGGCCAGGTGTGGAAGTGCGACGGGTCCGCGACCTTCTCCTGCAGGCCGGACCAACCGCCGACCTGGTGTAGGCCGATCATCGTCAGCGGCAGCAGGGCCGCGATGATCACGAAGAACTGCAGCACCTCGTTGTAGATGGCGGCCGACAGGCCACCAAGGGTGATGTACGACAGCACGATGGCCGCGGCCACCACCAGCGTGACCCACAGCGGCCAGCCGAGCAGGGAGTTAACCACCTTGGCCAGCAGCAGCAGGTTCACGCCGGCAATCAGCAGCTGGGCAACGGCGAAGGAAAGGCCGTTGACCAGGTGTGCGCCCTTGCCGAAGCGGCGGAGCATGAACTCCGGCACGGAACGCACCTTGGAGCCGTAGTAGAAGGGCATCATCACGATGCCGAGGAACACCATCGCTGGGATCGCGCCGATCCAGAAATAGTGCATGGTCTCGAAGCCATACTGCACGCCGTTAGCCGAGTGGCCCACGATTTCTACGGCGCCCAGGTTGGCGGAAATGAAGGCCAGGCCCGTCACCCATGCGGGTAGCGAGCGGCCGGAGAGGAAGAAGTCGATTGAGCTGGACACTTTGGACTTTGCGGCCCAACCGATGCCCAGGACGAACGCGAAGTAGAGGGCGACCAGCGCGTAGTCTACCCAGCTCGCGTCCAGGCGTAGTCCTTCAGCCGTCATAGCTGCGAACCTCCAGGAACGTCATGTTCCCGTCCCAGGCGCCAACGGTCACGTTTTCCAACTACCAGCGACGAGAACTATTGGATATATATGCGTCGCTAATTTTAACGCCGCGGGGTGCGTTAAAGGAAATTTTTTTCTATTTCTGAAACTACTTCGGTTCTTGGGTTGTGACGCCCTCACGCGGCACGAAAGAGATCCCGCATTCGAAGCTGTGATTCTCGCCTGGTTGCAGGCGAATGAGGTCCCTACCGGAGCGTAGAGCGTCCGGCGGGCACGTCATCGGCTCGACGGCCAGAGCCCGGCCCACGCCAGGGTAGCCCTCGCGGCGGGCCGGGTCGGCGGTGAAGACCTGGAACCAGTCGAAGCCCTCTCCCACCCAGAGGCGCACGCCCTCGCCGTCCGGGTTGAGTAGTCGCACTTCGGCCAGCGCTTTCTCCTGCACATCGATCTCGCCGAAGCAGTGGTCCAGCCACACCCCGGCCATACGCTGGCCGAATTCCACATCTGGCAGCACCCGGCGAGCCGGAAACTCCGGCCCGGCGGGCAGGTTACGCACGGAATCCAGAGGCAGATTCGTACCGACAGGCAGGTGTAGAACGCAGTCGTCCAGTGGAGCGCCCAGGGCACTCAGGTATGGGTGCCATCCCAGGCCGAAGGGGCAGGAGGCATCGGCCTCGTTGCGGACGTCGAAGGTGGCGCGCAGACCCTCATTCGCATCGAGCGACCACGTCATCCGCATGCGCAGCGGCCACGGCCACCCTTGGCGCAAGCCGGTGGACAGCTCCAGCGCTACGAAGTCCTCCCCCTGGTCGGCGACGTGCCAGGCCATCTGCCCCACGAATCCGTGGATCGCGGTGGCGCGGGCCGGCTCCGTGATGTCCAAACGGTGCAGCACGCCGTCGTGGGCGAAGACCCCGTCGGCGGTTCGGTTCGGCCATGGGGCCAGCACAATTCCGGAGGATAGCGGCGGGTAGGCGCCCTCTGGGTAGGAAACCACCAGGGGCTTGCCCGCGTAATCCAGGCTGCGTAGCCCGCCGCCGAAGGTGGAGATGCTGGCGCGGTACTCCCCGGCGGAGATGTCCACGAAGGAGTGCGAGTGTCGCTTCAAAGTTTCGAGTTCGTCGCTCATGGTCCTACTCAGCTCTACTCAGTTCTACTCACCTGCGTTGTCCGCGGGCTCGCCGCCCTCGCCGCCGTCGTCCAGGCCCTTGAAGCCGGTGCCCAGGGGCACGCCCACGTTGTCGATCAGGCGTGTGGTTCCAACGCGCGCCGCCACCAGCAGGCGGGCCTCGCCGTCCTCCGGGGTGTCGGAAAGGTCCGTACCGCGCAGCTCAAGATAGTCGACGTCGATGCCCGAGGCGGCGTCCAGAATAGATCCGGCAGTCTGCAGCACCACCGCAGGGCCCTGCTCGGCCACGAAGGCGCCGGCGGTCAGGGCGGCGGACAGGGTGAGGGCGAGCTCGCGCTCCTCATCGGAAAGGTAAACGTTGCGGGAGGACTTCGCCAGGCCATCAGCCTCGCGCACGATCGGCACGCCGTGGACCTGCACCTCCATGTTCAGATCCGTGACCATTTGCTGGATCAGCAGCAGCTGCTGATAGTCCTTCTCCCCGAAGAAGGCGTGATCGCAGTGCGTGATGGTGAAGAGTTTGTTCACGACCGTCAGCACGCCAGCGAAGTGGGTCGGGCGGTGGGCACCCTCCAGGATGCGGCCGGCCTCGCCCGGGTGGATAGTCGTGCGCGGACCGTTGGGGTACATCTCGCGGGGGTTGGGGGCGAATACCGCGTCCACGCCCGCGGCCTTCAGCTTCGCCACATCCTCGTCGAGGGTGCGCGGGTAGGCATCCAGGTCCTCCCCTTCGGCGAATTGCAGGGGGTTCACGAAAATACTGACCACAACCAGCGCGCCCGGAATCTGCTGGGCGGCCTGCACCAGCGAGAGGTGCCCCTCGTGCAGCGCGCCCATCGTGGGCACCAGCGCCACGGGGCGGCCCGCCTTGCGCATGGCGCGGGTGAGCTGCCCGATCTTCTCGATCTCGGTGAAAACCTCTGCTTGGCCAGGTGTGAACGTCATGGCTCTTACTCTAGATCCAGCAGCCTTTCGACCTCAATAGCCCCCGCTTTAAGCGCAGTGCGGCGGGCCATCGCGGTGTAGGCGGCCTCGGCTGACCCTTCCTCGGCTGAGTCTGGCCCGTCCTCCAGCTCCCGCAGCGCTGCACGGTGGCGCATCACAGCCTCCGCGTCGTCGCGGGCTACTGGGCCGGTCAGCCCGTCCATGCGTTTTTCCAGCGCGTTATCCACCGCGGCGTGGGCGATACGGCGCAGCAGCAGGGCGCTATCGGGGCTCTCCCCCGGCGCTTCCAACACGCGGTCCAGGATCTCCTGGGCATCAGTCAGCAGGGTCACCAGGTGGTTGGCCGCGTGCGCCATCGCCGCGTGGTAGGCCGCCCGGCGGTGTTCGGGGATGGCAACGGGAACCCCACCCAGGCTGGCCACTAGGGTTTGCGCGACCACATCGCCGACCTCGGAATCGCTAGTCACACCCCATGCGCAGCCGTCCAGCCGCTCGCTATCTGCCGGGGTGCCGGTGAAGGTCATCGCCGGGTGCAGAGCCAACGGCAGCGCGCCAGTATCGGTGATCGGCTGCAGGATCTCGCAGCCAAACGCCCCGGAGACGTGCGCCACGATCTGCCCGTCGCGCGTGTGCTGCGCGACTTCCTCCACCACCTCGGGCAGCTTCGGGTCCGGCACCGCCAGCACCACGAGCGCGGCGTGGGCGGTGCTGTCTAGGTTGATGCGGGGTATGTTCGGGATTCTTTCTGACGCCAACTTTTCCGAACGTGCCGAATGCGCATAGATGCCATGCACGTGGTGGCCGGCGCGTGCAAAGGCCTCCGCCAAAGCCACGCCTACTTTCCCGGCGGAGATGATGCCGACGGAGAGGCGTGGCTGTTGAATGTCCGAGTTGGTTGTCGGGCCTGTCACAGGTGGTTTTTACTTCTCTCGATTCTTGAAGCGCTGCATCAGCTCTGCGACAGTGAGGCCGTTTTCCACCTCATCGGCGCGACGGCGACCGTGGGTGGTTGCCGTTGCCTCAGTCTGCTCGCCCTGCTTCGCGGCAGCGTCCTGGGCGCCAGCGTCCTGGGCGGCGCCAGTGCGGGCACGGCTGGGGCGAACGGCCTCGGCGCTCGGCATCTGCGCGCGGCGCTTCTGGGCGGGCTTGGGCTGAGTGGGCTTTTGCTGAGTGGCCTTGTGCTCTGCGCGCTTGGCCTCGTCCATCGCCGTTGTGTCCACGACCAGTGGCAGCTGGGAGGTCTCCTCGGAGTCCTGGCCGGTCCAGTTCACGGCGGCGAAAGTGCCGGTGTTGAACTTCGGCTTGCTGCGGTGCTGTGCCTTGTGCGGCTGGGCTTCCTGCTGGCCCGCCGACTGCTGCTGTCCTGCGGTCTGTCCGGCAGAGCTGCCTGCAGCTTGCGGCGCCTGGCCACCCACGCTGTGCCCCAGCTCGCGGACTCGCTCGGCAGTCGCGCGCACCGCGCGCTGCTCGCCCTCGTCGAAGTTCTCGCCGGTCAGCTCCGCCAGCTGCTTGCGCATGTGAGCCAGCTCCGCACGCAGCTCCTCCAGGTGCTTATCGCGCTGATCCTGGGACTTCTTGGCCTCTGCGGCGTACTTCGCCTGCGTCGCAGCCTCGCGCTTTTCCAGCTGTGCGCGCTCGTGTTCCAGCTGCGACTGGAAGTAGCTCTCCTGGTTCTCCGCCTGCTCGCGCGCCAGCTTCAAGGCGCCTGAGTAGCGCAGCACCAGCACCATGCCGAAGAAGGCAGCCCAGAGGGCGGCGATAAGCGCCACCTTCAGCCAACCATCGGAATCCATGAACAGCATCAGCACGCTGGCCAGCAGCGCCAGAACCACCAGGCCGAACATGAGGAAGCGGGAGAGTCCCGAAGGCTCGTTGGAAGCCACGGAAGATCCCTGGAAGTTGGAGTCGTCCTCGTACCCCAGGGATTCCGGGGACTGGTGCCCGTCGAAGGGCTGCGACTGCGGCTGGTGAGACTGCTGTGGCTTAGGAGACTGCTGGAAGCTCATGGACAACACACTACCCAACGTCGAGCCCGTTGGGCGTTAATGGCGCATCCGGCGGTGGCGCTTCGCAGCTGCGTTCCAGCCAAACCCCGGCCACGACGGCCGCCAGAGCTCCCAGCGCTCCGGCGATCACGCCCGGCACATCGGCCTCCGCGGCCATAAGGTGCCCCGCGTTCGGCAGAACATAAATTCCCACCCCGACAAACATTCCCAGGAACACCGCCCCGGCCCATGCCGTGGCCTGGCCAAGCGCCAGCCACTGAACCACCGTCGTCGGCTGCATCTGTGTGCGATCCATCCCCACCCCGCTGCTGCTGCCGATGCGCTTGCGGATCACCCAACCCGCCACAGCGCACACGATTGCGAAAATCCACAGCAGCACGGAGCCGGTGGTCTTAATTGGCGGGAAGCTTCCATAGAAACTCAGCGTGCTGACCCAGGCGATGAGGGCGCCCACGATCGCCACGACAGCCAGCGTGGAGATCTTCGTGCGCTTCAGCGGGCTCATGTGCTGCCTCTTTATCCCTCGTCTTTGGTCCTAGTATTTGTTCCTAGGCTTTGGTCCTCGCCAGGGACCGATAGTTCGGACCGATCCGCCGGGACGATAGCCTTCCGCTCGGCCGGATCAACCTCTTCTAGCCACTCCAGGATGCCTCGCCCGCCCAAGGTACACCAGGGTTCCCGGGCCAGCTGCAGGTCGCTCAGCGGCACCAGCACAAACGCCCGCTCGTGGGCGTAGGGGTGCGGAATAACCAGCTCAAACCCCCACTTTCCCTGGGACTGCAGGGGCTGGGACTGGGCGTCAAAACAAAAAAGAATGTCCACATCGACGGTGCGCGGGCCCCACCGGACCTCGCGCTCCCGCCCCGCAACGGCCTCGGCGAATTGGCAGTGGTGCAGCAGCGCGAGCGGGTCCAGCGACGTGCGCACGGCCACCACGGAGTTGCGGAACTCCTGCTGCTCCACCCCACCCCATGGCGGGGTGACGAAGATCCGCGACTTCTCCACAATCTCGATGGCCGGGTGCATCGCCAGCAGCTCGTAGGCGCGTTCGATCTGTGCGGTGGGGCTGCCCACGTCGCCGGGCATGTTCGAGCCGATTCCTAGGAAGGCCGTGATCATCGCTTGGACCTCCGAGCTACCACCCGCACGTCGCCGAATGGGTGGGCGATCGGCGCCTGCGGCTTGTGCACCGTGACCTCCACGGCGTACACCCCGCCCAGCTCCGCGATCTGGTCCGCGATGTTCGAGGCCAGAGTTTCGATCAGATCGTGACCCTCCTGCACCTCGACCGCGTTCACCGCGATGTCGGCCAGCTGCACGTAGTTGATCGTGTCTTCCAACGAGTCCGAATCCGCCGCAGCGCGGAAGTCCGTCCACACCACCATGTCCACGATGAACTTCTGGCCGGTGTCCTTTTCGTGCGAAAACACGCCGTGGTGGCCGAAAGCCTCCACGCCGATGAGCTCGATGCGGTCAGCCACGTCGCGCCCTCCATTGCTCGTCGATGTCGGGGCCGCGTCCGGTGGCCATGGCGTGTGCAACGTCCACTGCGGCCCGTGTCGGGGCTACTTTATGCACCCGGACGGCCCATGCGCCAACTGCCGCCGCCAGCGCGGAGGTGGCCGCCGTCGCATCGTCCGCCGATTCTGGGGTGCCGGGGTTGCCGTCGCTCGCGGGGCGCAGCGCCGTGAGGAAGCGCTTGCGCGAGGCCCCCACCAGCACCGGATAGCCCATCTGCACCAGCCGGTCGGTGGCGCCGAGCAGCTGCCAGTTTTCCTGCGGAGTCTTCGCGAACCCGATGCCGGGGTCCAGGTAGATCTGTTTCTTTGTGACGCCTACCGCCTCCGCCGCTTCGATCCTCTGCTCTAGCCAACGGATGACGTGGCCGACGATGTCCTCGCCGTGGTCGTGGTAGCCCTCGGCTCCGGCGAAGTCCGCGGCGTTTCCCTTGTTCCAGTGCATCAGAATGATCGGCAGTCCGGATTCTGCAGCCAGCGGGAGCATGTCCGGGTCCGCCAGGCCACCGGAGACGTCGTTGAGGTAGGTGACGCCCGCTTTCCAGGCGGCCCGGGCCGTGGATGCCCGCATCGTATCGATACTGGTGGCGATGCCCCGGCGGGATAACTCCTCGATGACGGGGGTGACGCGGGCGGCCTCGACCTCCGGGGCGACGCGGGTGGCGCCCGGACGGGTGGATTCCCCGCCGACGTCGATGATGTCCGCGCCGTCGGCGACCATCGCCTCGGCGTGCGCCAGCGCGGCCGCGGTGTCCGGGTAGGCCCCGCCGTCGGAGAAGGAATCCTCGGTGACGTTGAGGATGCCCATCACGAGGGTGCGCTGGGGGTTGGTCGCGCTGGGCTTGTTTGCGTTGGGGTTGTTTGCGCTGGGGTCAGTCACAGCAGAACCCGTCACGGCCGAATCAGCGCCATTGCCTCTGCACGGGAGGCCGCATTGCTCTGGAAACCGCCACGGACCGCGGAGGTCACCGTGTTGGCGCCGGGCTTACGGATGCCGCGCATGGCCATGCACAGGTGCTCGGCCTCCAGGACAACGATCACTGCGGAGGGGGCCAGCTTGTCCACCAGCGCGTCGGCCACCTGCGAGGTCAAGCGTTCCTGAACCTGCGGGCGCTTCGCCAGGCCGTCGATCAGGCGGGCCAGCTTGGACAGGCCTGTGACCTTGCCGGATTCACCGGGGATGTATCCGATGTGCGCCTTGCCGAAGAAGGGCACCAGGTGGTGCTCACACATGGAGTAGAAGGTGATGTCGCGCACGAGCACCAGCTCGCGGTGATCCTCGCTGAAGGTCTTGCTGAGAACCTCCGTGGGGTCCTCGTACAGCCCGGCGCACGTCTCGCGGTAGGCGCGAGCCACACGGGCCGGTGTTTCCTGCAGACCTTCGCGGTCGGGGTCTTCGCCGATGGCGAAAAGGAGTTCGCGGATGGCCGCCTCTGCCCGCTCCTGATCGAAGGAGCCAGGGTCGAGCGGCTGCTGTGGGTTATTCACTACTTGTCTTCCTGCCTGTGCTGGCCACCGGACTCGTTGCCGTTGTAGCCACCGTTGTGCTTATCCCAAGGGAACGTCTGCTCCGGCATCTCGCCGCGGCGGTAACGCACCTGCGATTCCTGTGAGTCTTGCGGACGCTGCTGCTCTGCCTGCGGCTCCTGCTCGGGCTGCACAGCTTGCTTCTGCTGCGCGGGCTTCTCCGGCTGGTGATCCGGCTGCTCGTTGTCGGGCAGGCGGAAGCCGCGCTCCTCCTCCGGCGGAACCGGGCCGGCGGTGCCTTGACCCTGCTGGCCGTGCAGCGCCTGCTGGGCGTGCTGGCCCTGCTGGGTCTGTGGGAACTGCTGCTGGCCCTGCTGCAGGCGCTCGGCCTGGCGCTGCTCGTTCTGCGCCTTGCGCTTTTCCATGCGGGCACGGCGGGCAGCGGAGAAGAAATTGGTCTTCTCCGGTGGCTCCTCGCCACGCTCGCGGGCCAGCTCGACCGGGGTCTTCACCGGCTCGCGGTGATCGCACGGGCGATCCAGATCCTGCATCGGGAAGATGTCCGAGACCTCGCGGGTATCGATGCCCTCGAAGATGGCCTCCAGGTCCGGGCGGCGCAGAGTCTCCTTCTCCAGCAGCTTGGAAGCCAGGGTATCCAGATAGTCCCGGTTCTCGCGCAGCACGTCGTAGGCCACCTGCTGGGCCTTGTTCATCAGCATGCGCACCTGCTCGTCGATCTGGTTGGCCACATTCTGGGACGGCTGGTTGCCGCCCTGGCCGCCACGGCCGACAAACGGGTCGCCGTCGTCCTGGCCGTACTTCACGGCACCAACAACGGGGCTCATGCCGTACTCCACCACCATCGCGCGGGCGATGTTCGTGGCCATCTCAATATCCGCAGAAGCACCAGTGGTCGGGTTGCCGAAGACCAGTTCCTCAGCGGCGCGGCCGCCCATGGCGAAGACCAGGCGGGCGAACAGCTCGGAGCGGTTGTACATGCCCTTGTCGTCCTCGGGGGCGGTCATGGCGTGGCCACCGGTGCGGCCGCGCGCCAGGATCGTCACCTTGTAGACGCGGTCGATGTCCTTCATCGCCCAGGCAGCCAGCGTGTGGCCGCCCTCGTGGTAGGCGGTGACCTTCTTCTCGTGCTCAGAGATGATCTTCGAGCTACGGCGCGGTCCACCCACCACGCGGTCGGTGGCCTCTTCCAGCGCGTCGGCGGTAATCACGTTGCCGTCCACGCGGGCGGTCAGCAGGGCGGCCTCGTTCAGCACGTTCTCCAGATCCGCGCCGGACATGCCCGCAGTGCGCTTGGCCAGCGACTTCAGGTCCACGTCCTTGGCTAGCGGCTTATTCTTCGCGTGCACGTTCAGGATCTGCTCGCGGCCCGCCAGGTCCGGGTTGGTCACCGGGATCTGGCGGTCGAAGCGGCCCGGGCGCAGCAGCGCCGGGTCCAGAATGTCCGGACGGTTGGTGGCGGCCATCAGGATCACTCCGTCGCGGTCGCCGAAGCCGTCCATCTCCACCAGTAGCTGGTTCAGGGTCTGTTCACGCTCGTCGTGACCGCCGCCCATGCCGGCACCACGCTGACGGCCGACCGCGTCGATCTCATCGACGAAGATGATGCACGGCGAGTTCTCCTTAGCCTGCTTAAACAGGTCGCGCACGCGGGAGGCGCCCACACCGACGAACATCTCCACGAAGTCGGAACCGGAAATGGTAAAGAAGGGCACGCCAGCCTCGCCGGCCACGGCGCGGGCCAGCAGCGTCTTACCCGTACCGGGCGGGCCGTACAGCAGCACGCCGCGTGGGATCTTTGCCCCCAAGGCTTCATAGCGGCTCGGGTCGGTCAGGAAGTCGCGGATCTCGTCCAGCTCCTCCACGGCCTCGTCGGCACCGGCTACGTCGTCGAAGGTTGTATCCGGGTTGTCCTTGTTCAGCTGCTTGGCGGTGGATTTACCGAAGCCGAAGGCACCCATGCCGCTGCCGCCCTGCATGCGGGACAGCATGAACATCAGCAGGCCGAAGATCAGCAGCATCGGCAGCAGCATCACCAGCAGGCTGCCCAGGAAGCTATCCTCGGTGACCTTGGTGTTGTACTTTTCCGCCTCGGACTTCTTCACCGCGTCGAAAATCTCGGGCGCCGCCCGGCCGGGGTACTTCGCGATGACCTGCTCGATGCCCTTCTTGCCTTCGACCTCGATAGAGTCCTTCAGCTTCAGCTGTACCTGCTGCTCACGATCGTTGATCTGAGCTTCCTTGACGTTCTTGTCTTCCAGCTGCTTCAGCGCTATCGAGGTCTCGACCTCGTCATAGCCGCGGGCGTCATCAGTTAAAACACCGAACGCATAGATCGCGATGAGGATCACGGCGACAATGCCCGCGATCCTCAGTACCTTCTTCTTGTCCATATTTCCTAGAGTGTTGTTGGTTTTATATGCCGTGCGAACAGCGCTCTATGTCGCTTAAATGTAGCGCTTTACTGGTAAACGCGAGGGTGCAGGGTGCCCACGTAGGGCAGGTCGCGGTAGCGCTCGGCAAAGTCCAGGCCATAGCCCACAACGAACTCGTTGGGGATGTCAAAGCCGACCTCGGCCAGGTCGATCTGCACCTTCTGCGCCTCCGGCTTGCGCAGCAGCGTAACGACGGACAGCGACTTCGGGTTGCGGTTGCGCAGGTTCTTCAGCAGCCAGGAAAGGGTCAGGCCGGAGTCGATGATGTCCTCGACGATCACCACGTTGCGGCCCTCGATGTCGCGGTCCAGGTCCTTCAGGATGCGCACCACGCCGGAGGAGCTGGTGGAGTTTCCGTAGGAGCTCACGGCCATGAACTCCAGCTGCGTCGGGATGTCGATCGCCCGCGCGAAGTCGGTGATGAAGAACACCGCGCCCTTCAGCACGCAGATCAGGATGAGGTCGTCTTCCTCGTCGCGGAAGCGGTCAGCGGTGGCCTTGGCCAGCTCGTTGATGCGGGCGTGCAGCGTTTCCTCGTCGATGAGGATACTTTCTAGATCGTCGCCGTAAGGGTTTTCCGGGACATTGAAGTTCTTCTCGCTGTGCATCGCAGACCTCGTTTTCCTCGTTTGTTTCGCTGTTCTGGCTTCGCTGTCTTGGCTCCGCTGCATTGGCTTCGCCGTTTTGTGCCTGCCTGGCATTCTAGCGCGCAGCTACGACCTGGGGACAGTCGCTAACTGCAGGTACCCATAGCGACGTTGCACGACCAGGCGGTGGGTGCGCCGTTGCTCGGTGTATGCAGGTTGGTTCTGTGGCCACGGCACTGCTGCCCCTCCTTGCCCTTTCCATGCGATGACCAGCGCGTCTATCGCGTTGAGGTGCGCGCTCGTGAGGGGTCCGGCTTTGTCTGCCAGCCATTGTTTGAGCACCCTACGCCGCAGTGCCGCTGGTTGCTGTTGTAGTTCGGTGCAGTTTAATGACGCCCCCTCCTCCGCCGCCTGCAGCTCCCGTCCAGCGAGCTCGTCGAGTAGCTCGACGTCTTCGCGGAGCATCCGAGCGGTGCGGGCCATGTTCGCACCGATGTGCTCCCCGAGCACATTCTGCAGGTAAGGCAGCACGCGGGTGCGGATGCGGCTGCGCAGGTAGGCATCGCTGGAGTTGTGCGGATCCTCCCACCAGCTAAGACCTGCGGCACGGCACTCGGCCTCTGTCTCCGCGCGGGTGCAGTTCAGCAGCGGGCGACCGAGCCACGCGGCCCCTGCGGCCACGGCCGCGTGGTCGGTGTGTACGGATCGCATCCCGGCGATGGCTTCCGCCCCGGATCCGCGGACCAGCCCGATGAGCATCCCTTCTGCGTCGTCATCCGCCGTGTGAGCCACCAAGAGGGGCCGCCCGGCGGCTGCCGCGCCGAGGGCTTCGTAGCGCGCCTGGCGCGCCGGCCCCTCCCCTGGGCCTTCCACTTCGACGGTGCGGATCTCCGCCGTCGCCCCTAGGGACAGCGCGGTATCCGCGGCCTGCCGCGCCACCTGTGCGGAGCCTTCCTGCAGCTGATGGTCCACCACCACCGCGTGTACCTTCACCCCGCAGCGCAGCAGGCCGTGCACCAGTGCCAGGGAGTCCGCCCCGCCGGAGAGCCCCACTGCCACCCCGGCGCGAACCTGTTCCGCGCACGCTGCGGACTCGGGGCCGGTTTCCAGCTCTCGCAGCCAGGCTCGGATCTGCGACTGCACACTCATGGCCTACTTGGCTGAACGCACCGCGTTCGCCAGCCGATCCAGCGCCGGACGGGCGGAGTTGGGGTCGGACTCATTGGAGAGGAACGCAAACGTCAGCGCTCGCCCCGAGTCCGTCATAACCGTCCCGGCCAGGGCGTTCACGCCGGAAAGAGTGCCGGTCTTGGCACGCACCCAGCCGGCGGAGTCTTCCGAGCCGGAGCCGGAACCATAGCGCGCCTCCAGTGTGCCTTCCACGCTGGATACCGGCAGCATGTCCAGGATGCCGCGCACCTCCTTATTGGAGAGCACCCCGTCTAGTTCGTGGGCAGTCAGGCGGTTCTTCTCGCTCATGCCGGAGTTATCGAAGAGGGTCGCATCCTTGGTATCGATCCCGTGCTCCTTCAGCACGTCGAGGGTCGCACTCGTGGCGCCCTCGAAGGTCCGCGGCTTGCCCTGGGACTCCGCAATCTCCCGGCCAATGGCCTCGGCCATGATGTTGTCGCTGTGCACCAGCATGTCGCGCAAGCGCACGTTCAGCGGCGCGGACTGAACGGTTGCGATGGGGCCTTGGTCGCAGAGACTGGGCGTCACTTCCTTAGAAACAGTGACCTCCGCATCCGCGCCGAGCGCATCAGCGAGGGCGCGCCCCACATCCTCGCCAGGGTTGTGGGAGCGGGCAGAGTCGGAGGTATAAGGATCGAGGCGACCGGCATCGAGCATGACGGCATCCAGGTTGGCGATGTTGCCGCCGTCGATGTCCTCACGGTCCCAGGTCTTGTTGAAAAGGTCGCCGGAGCGAATCGAGTTATCCACGACGATGGAGGTCACGGCCTGGCCGCCCAGCTTCTTCTTCGCCTTCTCGGCCAGCTTGGCTACCGAGGCGGCATCGGTGAAGAAGCCCTCGCCATCGCGGGACAGCGACACATCGCCATCGCTGCGCAGGATCAGCCGACCCGGATCGTTCGGATCCTGCAGTAGGTCGGTGGACCAGCGGCTATCTTCGTCCAGCGCCAGGATCGCGGCGGCCGCCGTGTACAGCTTGGTGGCAGAAGCCGGAGTGAGCTTCCGGTTCTCATCCTTCGCCCACAGCACCTCGCCGGTCTCAACATCGGTGACGGAGGCTGACAGTACCCCCAGCGCCGGATCCGCCGCGGCGCGCTGAATAGCGGCCTGCACGTCCGGCACATCCCCCTCGGGCGCGTGCATCACCGGGGTGGGCTCCGCCAGCTGCTCGGCGGCCTGCACCTCGTAGCGGCCATTCATCGACCACACCACAGCAGCCCCCACTACGACCGCCACGACGATCACGAAGGCGAGGATGCTCCACAGCCATACTTTCAGGGACTTCTGCTCACTCACTCGTTTCACCCTAGCCGAAAAAAGGCGCTCGGTTAGAATGGTGCGCATGAGCAAAAAAATCGAAGTAACCGTTGAAATCCCGAAGGGTTCCCGCAACAAGTACGAGGTCGACCACGAGACCGGCAAGGTCTACCTCGACCGCTACCTGTTCACCCCGATGGCATACCCGGCCGACTACGGCTTCATCGACCACACCCTGGGCGAGGACGGCGACCCGCTGGACGCACTGGTGATCCTGCCGGAGCCGGTCTTCCCCGGCGTGATCGTTGAGGCCCGCCCGGTTGGCGTGTTCAAGATGACCGACGAGGCCGGCGGCGACGACAAGCTGCTGTGCGTGCTGGACGACGTGCGTTTCGAGCAGTTCCAGGACATCGAGGACATCGACCAGTTCACCAAGAACGAGATCGAGCACTTCTTCGTCCACTACAAGGACCTGGAGCCGGGCAAGGAAGTCAACGGCTCCGGTTGGGGCAACGCCGAGGAAGCAGTGAAGATCCTCGACGAGGCCATCGAACGCTACAAGGGCTAACTCACAGCCGCTTGCCGGCGGGCGGCGATCTGGTGCACAACCTCAATGAGCACCGCCCCGCCCGCACCCACGGCCAACCCCGTAAGCATCAGCTTCAGGTTGCCCGTGTGCAGAATCAACAACTCACGTAGCGGCGGCACCAGAAAGATCACCAGGTAGCCGCCCACACAGCCGGCCAGCAGAAGCACCTTCCACCAATTCAGCGGCCGCGCCACAATCCCCAGCACCCACAACCCCATGACGATCAGCGCCAGCAGCACCGCAGTACCGGCCTGTTGCCGCTGAATTTCCGGCACCTCCGCTCCGGGGTAGATGATGATCCACATCGTCACGCAGATGCCGCCGATGAGCACACCGGAGGGAATCGCCAATGACAGCACGCGCCTGACGAAACCGTCCCGCGGACGTTCCGTGTTCGGAGCCAGCGAAAGTATGAACGCCGGAATGCCGATGGTGAACCAACCGGTGATCGTCACGTGAATCGGCTGGAACGGGAAAGAGATTCCCAGCACCGCCACCACCAGCGCCAGCACCACCGAGTAGACCGTTTTCGTCAGAAACAGGTGCGCCACGCGCTCGATATTGCCGATCACCCGGCGCCCCTCGGCCACCACGCGGGGCAACGCGGAGAACTTGTTCGTCAGCAGCACTAGCTGCGCCACGCTGCGCGTTGCGGGTGCGCCCGAGCCCATGGCCACGCCAATGTCTGCCTTTTTCAGCGCCAGCACGTCGTTGACGCCGTCGCCGGTCATGGCCACCGTGCGGTTCTGACGGTGCAAAGATTCCACCATCTGCTGCTTTTGCTCCGGGCTGACCCGCCCGAAGACATTTCCGCGTTTGATCTCCGCATCGAAGGCTTCGTCGTCCAGGCCGTTCAGCGTGCGGGCATCCACCGCCACGAGATCCCGGTCGGTTGCCTTGCGCGCGACCGCCGCCACGGAATCCGAGTTGTCGCCGGAGATCACCTTGATGTCCACGTTCTGCTCGTCGAAGTACGCGAGCGTTTCGCGGGCGTCGGAGCGCAGTTGCTGGCGAAGCACCACGAGCACCGGTTCATTCAGTTGCGGGGCGGAATCCATGCTGAGGTCGTCCGTGTTGGCCCAGGCCTCCCCATCGGCGCCTTCGAGCTTGCCGAACACCAGGATGCGCAAACCCTGATCGCCCAGATCCTTGGCTGTTTCTGCAGCACGACCACCTTCGCGCAAAAGCACGTCGGGGGCGCCCATGATCCAGGCGGTGGCGTCAGAGCAGGCGAACCCAGAGAACTTGTAGCGGGAGTTAAAAGGAATCTCGTGGCCCTGCCACTGTTCGGGTTCCACGCCGCGCTCGCGTAGCCCGGCCACGATAGAGCGGGCGGTGTCGTTCAGATCATCCTGGGCGTTCAGCATGGAGGCGAGGTTGCGCGCCCAGGTTTCGTCCTCTTCGCTCCCGTCAGCAGGGCTTCCGTCGGCGGCGACGATGGAATCCAGCTCCATCTCATTGGTGGTGAGGGTGCCGGTCTTGTCGGTGCATACCGTATCGACGCGCGCGAGCCCTTCGATGGCGACGAGCTCATTGACCAGGGCTTTGTACTTGCCAAGGCGGATCACGCCCGCAGCGAAGGCGATGGAGGTCATAAGAACCAGCCCCTCCGGCACCATCGGGACGATCGCCGCAGCCATGGAAAGGATGGATTCGCGCAGACCCGTATCGGAGCGGACCAGCTGGGTCCAGATCGTGAGGATGCCGGTGGGGATCAGCAGCCAGGTGATTACCTTGAGGATGCTGTTGATGCCGTTCATAAGCACGGAGTCGGTCAGCGAAAACTCGCTGGCCTGGGAGGCCAGGCGTGCCGCATAGGCCTCGTCGCCCACCTTATCGGCGCGGAAGACGGCGGAGCCTTCGTTGACGAAGGACCCGGAGAGGATCTCGTCACCCTCGCCCTTGCTCACAGCATCGGCCTCGCCGGTCAGCTGGGATTCGTCGACGCGCAGTGAGCCGGCCACCACCGTGCCGTCCACCACGACCTCGTCCCCGCTGCGCAGCTTGATGATGTCCCCGAGGACGACCTCGTGCTGCGGGATGGTCTTTTCCTCGCCATCGCGGATGACGGTGGGTTCCGATTCGCCGACGATGCGCAGTTTGTCGAGGGTCTTCTTCGCACGCAGCTCCTGGATCACACCCACCGCGGAATTAGCGATGATGAGCAGGCCGAAGGCGGCGTTGATGACCGAACCGGTGGACAGGACGATCGCGCACAGAACGCCGAGGATGGCATTGACGCGGGTGAAGATGTTGGCGCGCAGAATCTGTGCCACGCTTCGGCCGGTTCCGCGGCTCTGCGCATTCACCTCGCCGCGTTGCTTGCGCTCCTCTACCTCGGCGGCCGTGAGTCCCCGCGAAGGGTCAGCCTGCACTTCGGCGCTAGCTTGCTCGCTGGCGTGCGCCAATTCGACCTCCTGCGTAAACGGCCCGGCAGGTCCCCACCGGGGTGTCCCTTCTATTTAACTCCACGCTATTCAACTCCACCTCGCTGGCTGCCCAACTTTGCCACCTTGCCTACAATGGGGCGCCATGAGTGAATTCGAAACAGTACAGCCCACCGATGTTCCTGCTGGCGCCCAGCTAATCGACATCCGTGAGGTGGACGAATACAACCAGTGGCACGCCGAGGGCGCGACCAACCTGCCCCTCTCCGAGCTGCAGGCTCGCTACGGCGAGCTGGACCTGAACGAGGATATTTACCTGATCTGCCTCTCCGGTGGTCGCTCCGCGCGCGCCTGCCAGTGGCTGGAGCAGAATGGCATCGACGCAATCAACGTTGCTAACGGCACGGCCGGCTGGCGAGACGCCGGACTACCTATCGTGGGGCAACCCCACAATTAGACAACCCCCATAGTCAGCGTTATATTTATGGCATGTCCGAAAACACGCCGCTACCCGCTGACTTGTTGTCTTCGCCCTCATTCCAGCTTGAGCGCCTACGCCGCCGCACCCGCGACTTCGTAGAGACCGCGCTCGCGGAAAAGGGCTTCAACCTGCGCGAATTCTGGGTTCTTGCCTGCCTCGTCGATGGCGATGCAGCAAGCCAGGCCACGCTAGGCGAAATTCTTGGGGTGGACCGCTCCGACATGGTTCGCCTGGTCGACTCCCTGGAAAAGCGCTCCCTCGCCAAGAGGGTTAAGGATCCGAAGGATCGTCGCCGCCAGATCATTTCGGTGACCAAGAAGGGCACTAAGACCTACAACAGTCTCTCCCCTCTGGTCGCCTCCGCAGAGGATAAGGCGCTAGACGAATCCACTTCCAAGCAGCTTAAGCACTTGAGCAAGCTGGCCAAGGCCATCATCTCTACCGAGGAGGCCTAGGCGAAAAGTGCAAATCCCTTCCCGGTACCTCCGTTCCCACGAGGCACCGGAGCCGCGCACGCTCATCGACATTGTGCGTGCGACGGCTTCGGCGTGCCCAGAAGCCCCCGCCATCGACGACGGCAAGGGGGTTATTACCTATTCCGAGCTGCTCGACGAAATCAACGAAACCGCCGAGTGGCTGCATAACCGTGGCCTCGGGCGCGGCGACCGCATCGGCATTCGTATGCCCAGCGGCGATCGCTCGCTCTACATCGCTATTTTGTCCACCCTGGCCGTCGGTGCTGCCTATGTACCTGTTGACGCCGACGACCCCGAGGAACGAGCTTCCCTTGTCTTCGGCGAGGCCGGCGTGGCCGCAATTTACGGTGCCGACGGGCTGCAGCTAGTCGACGAAAACTTGCAGGCAAATCCTGGGGCAGCCGCCACTAAGGAGTTCGGCCCGGACTTGGAAGCTGATGCGTGGATCATCTTCACCTCCGGTTCCACAGGCAAGCCAAAGGGCGTGGCGGTCACCCACCGCAACGCGGCTGCCTTCGTGGACGCGGAAGCAGAGATGTTCCTGCAGGAGGAACCACTGGCTCCGGGCGACCGCGTTCTAGCGGGACTGTCCGTCGCCTTCGATGCTTCCTGCGAGGAAATGTGGCTGGCTTGGCGCCACGGCGCCTGCCTAGTACCCGCCCCACGCGCCCTGGTGCGCTCCGGCGTGGACCTAGGGCCTTGGCTGGTTTCCCGCAGCGTCACGGCCGTTTCCACCGTGCCGACCCTAGCCGGTCTCTGGCCCGATGAGGCTCTGGATGCCGTGCGTCTGCTGATCTTCGGCGGCGAGGCCTGCCCGCCAGAGCTAGCCGCCCGCCTGGCCACCGATTCCCGCGAGCTGTGGAACACTTATGGCCCGACCGAGGCCACCGTCGTGGCCTGCGGCACCACCATGGACGGGGTGCGCCCGGTTTCCATTGGCACTCCCCTGCGCGGCTGGGACCTGGCTGTCGTTAACGAAAACAACCAGCCGGTGGGCTGGGGTGAGACCGGCGAACTGATCATCGGCGGCGTCGGCCTGGCCCGCTACCTGGATCCGGAGAAGGATGCGGAGAAGTTCGCGCCCATGCCGGAGCTCGGCTGGGAGCGCGCCTACCGCTCCGGCGACCATGTGCGCCTCGAGGAAGATGGCCTGTACTTCGTCGGTCGTATCGACGACCAGGTGAAGATCGGTGGGCGTCGAATCGAACTCGGTGAGGTAGACGCCGCGCTGTCCGCCCTTCCCGGAGTACGCAGCTCCACCGTCGTGGTGCAGACCACTGGCGGCGGGGACAAGGTACTGGTGGGCTACGTCTCCACCGAGGGAGACGTCGAGGACTTCGACCAGCAGCAGGCGCTAGACCAGCTGCGCGATTCCATGCCCGCTGCCATGGTTCCGCGCCTGTGCGCGCTGGACGAGCTGCCGGTGACGACCTCCGGCAAGGTGGACAAGAAAGCCCTGCCATGGCCGCTGCCTTCCAGTGGCAACGCGGAGTTCGACAACCCCACCCAGCAGTGGCTGGCGGGGCTGTTCGCCGACGCGCTCGGCACGGCAGTAACCAGCCCGGATGCGGACTTCTTTAACCTCGGCGGCACCTCCCTGGGTGCGGCCACGCTGATCAGCCGCGTGCGCCAGGAGGTTCCCACCGTCAGCGTGCGTGATCTCTACGATCACTCCCGCCTGGGTGCACTGGCCGAGCACATCGACTCTCTGCGCGAAAAGACCGGCGGCACGGGCTCCGGCCAGGCCGCACAGGCCAAGGACGTCACACCCGCCAAGCCGGTGGGTATCGGCACCCGCCTTGCACAAGCCCTGATCCAGGTTCCGGCGCTCACCCTCGCGGGCGCGCAGTGGGTCACCTGGATCCTGGTGTTCAACGCGATCCTGTTCCACGGTTCCTCGTGGGCAGGCGACCTGCCGTGGGTGGTCGACGTGCCTTGGGCCGTGGTCATCGCCGCGGTGATCGTCTTCGCCACCCCGCTGGGCCGCCTGCCACTGTCCGCGCTGTTGATCCGCCTGATTACGGCGGGCATCGGCGAAGGCGACTATAAGCGCGGCGGCTCTGTTCACCTGCGCATTTGGGCTGCGGAGCGCGTGGCGGATTCCTCCGGCGCACGCGATGTCTCCGGTGCCGCGTGGATCACCACCTATGCCCGTTGGCTGGGCGCGAAGGTCGGCAAGGGCGCTCAGATGCACACCCTGCCGCCCGTCACTGGCCTGCTAACCCTGGGCAAGCACTGTTCCATCGAGCAAGAAGTGGACCTTTCCGGCTACTGGCTGGAGGGCGATGTGCTGCATGTCGGCAGAATCGAGGTCGGCAAGGACGCCTCCGTCGGCGCCCGCTCCACCCTGTTCCCCGGTGCCCGCATCGGCGCCCGCGCTCACATCGAGCCCGGCTCAGCCGTCACGGGAGCCAAGAAGGTCAAGGCAGGTTCGCAGTGGGCAGGTTCGCCTGCGGTGAAGGTCGGCAAGGCCCGCAACCGTTTCCCGGAGCACGCCGCCCCGCGCCGCACCATGTGGTTCTGGCTCTACGCGCTGAGCGCCATCGCGATGTCGTTCCTGCCCCTGGTGGCTCTGTTCGTCGCTGCGGCGTTTGTGCTGTGGCTCGTTCCTGTTGACGCCCCCTTGCTGGCGCTTCCCATCGCCGCAGTTGGTGGTCTGGTGGCATTTGCAACGTACGCAGCACTGACGTGGCTGTCCGTCCGTCTGCTGTCCGCAGGCCTGAAGCCGGGCGTGGTGGCCGTGCGCAGTCTCAGCGGCTGGCGCGTCTGGGCGGTCGAGCGCCTGATGGATAGCGCCCGTACGCAGCTGTTCCCGATGTACGCAGCACAGCTCACCCCGCTGTGGTTCCGCAGCCTGGGCGCCAAGGTGGGCAAGGATGCGGAGATCTCCACCGCCGTGATGGTGCCGCGCTTCGCCGAGGTGCGCGAGGGCGCGTTCCTGGCAGACGACACGATGGTCGGCGGCTACGAGCTCGGCGGTGGCGGCTGGATGCTTACCGGTAACACGAAGGTGGGTAAGCGATCCTTCCTGGGCAACTCCGGTATCGCCGGTCCGGATCGCACGCTGAAGAAGAACTCTCTGGTGGCCGTGCTCTCCTCCACCCCAGAGAAAACGAAGTCCGGCAGCAACTGGCTAGGCTCCCCGCCAGAGCGCCTGCGCCGCGTGGCTGTGGAGGCCGGCGGCGAGTCCCGTACCTACAACCCGGGCTTCGGCCTGAAGGTGGCCCGCGGCATCGTAGAGACCCTCCGCTTGCTCGCCCCGATGACCTCCGCCGCGATTGCCGCGGGTGTGGTACTGGCGCTGCAGTGGATGCTGGTAAACCAGGGCATCTGGCAGACCTTCGCGGTTTCCGGCCTGGTTCTGGTCGGCGCTGGGTTCGTGGCTGCGGCGGTGACGGTGCTGATGAAGTGGCTATGCGTGCAGCGCATCAAGCCAGGCGAGCACGAACTATGGTCGGCCTTCGTGTGGCTCAACGAACTGCAGGATCAGTTCGTGGAGACCGTGGCCGGCCCCTGGTTCCTGGCGCACACGATGGGTACTGGCAGCCTGAACATGTTCCTGCGTGCACTGGGCGCGAAGATTGGCCGGGGCGCTTGGTTGGATTCCTATTGGCTGCCGGAGGCGGACCTGGTCAGCATTGGCCGGGGTGCCAGCGTGGGCCCGGGTTGTGTGGTGCAGACGCACCTGTTCCAGGACCGCGTGATGAGCCTGGATACCGTCACCCTGGGAGACGGTGCGACAATGGGCCCCCACAGTGTGGCTCTGCCCGCCGCCGCAATCGAGCAGGCGGCGACGGTCGGCCCGGCGTCACTAGTTATGCGCGGCGACCACGTACCCGCCGCGACGAGGTGGCAAGGCAACCCGATCGAGATCGTCGAAGGTTAGCCTCCAAGAGCACAGGCCCCGGCCGCCCTATGCAGGGCAGCCGGGGCTTGTTCGCGTACTGGCTTATTCTGGCCAGCCCGGGTGGATGCTATTAGTCGCCGATCTGGTCGCGGCCGCGCTTGACGATCTTCGGATCCGGCTCGCCGACGACCTCGTGATCCTTGTCCGCGTACTCGAACTTGGACAGGACGTAGCGCATCGCGTTGATGCGGGCGCGCTTCTTGTCGTTGGACTTAATGGTGATCCACGGGGACTCGTTAGTGTCCGTGTAGCGGAACTGCTCTTCCTTGGCACGGGTGTAGTCATCCCACTTGTCCAGGGAAGCCAGGTCCATCGGCGAGAGCTTCCACTGGCGAACCGGGTCCACCTGGCGGATGGCGAAACGGGTGCGCTGCTCCTTCTGAGTGACGGAGAACCACAGCTTCGTCAGGGAGATACCCGAGCCCATGATCATGTTCTCCAGCATCGGAACCTCACGCAGGAACTCCGCGTGCTGATCGTTGGTGCAGAAGCCCATCACGCGCTCCACGCCGGAGCGGTTGTACCAGGAGCGGTCGAAGAAGACGATCTCGCCGCCGCACGGGAAGTGCTGGACGTAGCGCTGGAAGTACCAGGAGGTGGACTCGCGCTCGGAGGGCTTCTCCAGGGCCACGGTGCGGGCACCACGGGGGTTCAGGTGCTCGTTGAAGCGCTTGATGGTGCCGCCCTTACCGGCAGCATCACGACCCTCGAAAATAATGATGTGCTTCTGGCCGGTGTCCTTGGTCCAGTTCTGGAACTTCAGCAGCTCGATCTGCAGGGCGCGCTTGGTGGTCTCATACTCGTCGCGGCTCATGCGCTCGTCGTAGGGGTATTGGTCGCGCCAGGTATCAACCCGATGGCCGTCCGGAGTGATCAGTACCGGATCGTCTTCATCCGAGTCGTCCACCAAGTAGCCCTCGGTAGCGGCAAGATCAACCATGTGGAATTCTTCTTCGGCCATGTGCCTGGGTTCTCCTTCGCCTGAAGATTTTTCAATTCTAGTAGCACTTTCCAGTCTAGTGGTTTTGGCCCAGCTATACAGATGTGCCGGAACCATACGGGGTAGGAAAGGCATGAAAAAACCCCGGCCGAAGCCGGGGTTTTAGCTGTTAAGCGGAAGCTTACTTCTCAGCCTTGCCGTTAACCCACTCGTTGATAACGCCGGCAACCTTGCCCAGGCCCTCGAAGATGCTCTTGAAGCCGCCGAAGAAGTCGGTCAGCTGGGTGAAGATGTTGTTGATCTGCTCGAACATACTAGTTTCTCCTCTTGTAGAGATTGGGGGCGCCAGTTCCTCTGAGCCCGATAATTTTCTTGTGGTAGTGACGCCCCCTCTAGGCCGTCTGGAGAATAGAGTAGCGGATCTGCGAAAAGCCACAACCCCTGGGCGAGACCTTCTTTAAATCCACCCCCCACCAGGGGGTAACGATTCAATAAAGATCCAGCTCAGGGGTTGTTTTTACGGCGAGTCCACCTAGGTTAAATCTAGGAAAACCAGCTATTTTTAACTGTTTTACACGGGGCTTAGAAGCCGCCCATGCCGCCCATCTCGTCAGCACCCGGCATTGCCGGTGCCTCCGGCTCCGGCTTGTCCGCGACGACAGCCTCGGTCGTCAGGAACAGTGCCGCGATGGAAGCAGCGTTCTGCAGCGCGGAACGGGTGACCTTCACCGGGTCGGAAATGCCAGCACCCAGCAGATCGACGTACTCGCCGGTTGCAGCGTTCAGACCCTCGCCTGCAGGCAGGTTGGCAACCTTGTCCACGACTACGCCCGGCTCTAGGCCAGCGTTGTGAGCGATCTGCTTCAGCGGGGCTGCCAGGGCCGCGCGTACGATCTGCACGCCGGTAGCCTCGTCGCCTTCCAGGCCCAGGTTGTCGTCCAGCACGTTGGCGGTCTGCAGCAGGGCTGCGCCACCGCCGGCGACGATGCCCTCTTCTGCGGCTGCCTTAGCGTTGCGCACGGCATCCTCGATGCGGTGCTTGCGCTCCTTCAGCTCCACCTCGGTGGCGGCGCCGACCTGCAGCACTGCAACGCCGCCGGACAGCTTAGCCAGGCGCTCCTGCAGCTTCTCTGCGTCGTAGTCGGAGTCCGCGTTCTCGATCTCCTGGCGGATCTGCTTGATACGGCCAGCCAGCTGCTCTGCAGAGCCTGCGCCGTCGACGATGGTCGTATCGTCCTTGGTCACCACGACCTTGCGGGCGGTGCCCAGCATCGGCAGGTCTGCGGTCTCCAGGGAGAGGCCAACCTCTTCGGCGATGACCTGGCCGCCGGTCAGGATCGCGATGTCCTGCAGCTGCGCCTTACGGCGGTCGCCGAAGCCCGGTGCCTTCACGGCGACAGACTTGAAGGTGCCGCGGATCTTGTTAACAACCAGGGTGGACAGAGCCTCGCCCTCGATGTCCTCGGCAACGATCAGCAGCGGCTTGCCGGACTGCATGACCTTCTCCAGCAGCGGCAGCAGATCCTTGACGTTGGAGATCTTGGAGCTAACCAGCAGGATGTACGGGTCCTCCAGCACAGCCTCGCCACGCTCCACGTCGGTGGCGAAGTAACCGGAGATGTAGCCCTTGTCGAAGCGCATACCCTCGGTGACCTCGAGGTTCACGCCGAAGGCGTTGGACTCCTCGACGGTGATCACGCCGTCCTTGTTCAGCTGACCGTCGCCAACCTTGTACATAGCCTCGGCGATCAGCTCGCCGATCTTCTCGTCAGCAGCGGAGATGCCGGCGGTAGCGGCGATCTGCTCCTGGGTCTCGATCTCCTTGGCGTGGCTCAGCAGCTCCGCCGTGATCTTCTCCACGCCAGCCTGGATGCCGCGCTTGATGCCCATCGGGTTGGAGCCAGCGGCAACGTTGCGCAGACCCTCGCGTACCAGGGACTGCGCCAGGACGGTTGCAGTGGTGGTGCCGTCGCCAGCGACATCATCGGTCTTCTTGGCGACTTCCTTGACCAGCTCGGCGCCGATCTTCTCGTAGGGGTCTTCCAGCTCGATTTCGCGAGCGATCGTCACACCGTCGTTGGTGATCGTCGGGGCGCCCCACTTGCGCTCCAGGACGACGTTGCGTCCCTTCGGGCCGAGGGTTACCTTAACCGCGTCTGCCAGGGTGTTCAGGCCCTTTTCCAGTCCGCGGCGTGCTTCTTCGTCGAATGCAATCATCTTAGCCATGAGGCTTTTCGATCCTCCGTTTAGAGTTGGCGACACATACGGCTCAGATCAAGCGCCCGCGACGGCACGGGTGAATGAATGTCGCGACATTCACCCTCACTTCATCTGACGGTTATTTTCTGGCACTCCCTTAGTTCAAGTGCTAACCCCGTTTTTAGCACTCTCCCCCATCGTCTGCAAGGTGCCGTGCACGCACATCGGCTGTCCAGTCCGGTCGCTACAGTAGTTATCTATGAGCGATACCAACAGTGAATCCAACAGCGCATCCAACACCTCGCAGCTAGACCTCGCCCGCGCCGCCATCGCGGAGCAGATGCCGCAGCTGAAGAAAGACCTCACAACTCTCGTCTCCTTCGAGTCGGTCCACTCCACCCCGGGCCTGGAAGATGCCAATGCCGCTGCCGCGCAGTGGGTCATCGACGCATTCACCAGCGTGGGCATCCCCGTCGAAGGCCACGTCACCACCGACGGCTCCACCTCCGTCATCGGCCTGCGCGAGCCCGCCGAGGGCTACCCCACCATCCTCCTGTACTCCCACTTCGACGTGCAGCCCGCCGGCGACATCGAAGCGTGGACCGATGACCCGTGGACCCTCACCGAGCGCGATGGCCGCTGGTATGGCCGCGGCACCGCCGACTGCAAGGGCCACGTCGCCATGCACGTTGCTGTGCTGCGTGCTCTTTCTATCCTTTCGGACGCCCACTTCCCGGCCGCCAAGAATCTCGGCATCCGGATCGTCGTCGAGGGCTCGGAGGAGCGCGGCGGCTATGGCCTGGAGGACCTGCTGGCCGAAAAGCCGGAGCTCTTCGCCGCCGACACTTTCCTCATTGCCGATTCCGGCAATGACACCCTGGGCGAGCCGAGCCTGTGCACCGCGCTGCGCGGTTCCGCGCCGGTCACGGTGCGTACCCGCACGCTGGCACAGCCGATGCACTCCGGCCAGTTCGGCGGCGCGGCACCGGATGCCTTGGTCGAGCTGGTGCAGCTTCTTTCCACTCTCCACGACGAAAACGGTTTGGTAGCCGTCCCGGGATTGGAGCCGAAGGAGCGCTGGGGTGGCGTCGGACCAACAGAACAGGAATTCCGCGACAACGCCGGGGTAACCGACGGCGTGGAGCTATACGGAGCCGGCGAATGGCAGCCGAACGACCTGACGGTGATGAACCCATCGATCACGATCACAGGCCTGGATGCGCTGTCGGTGGCGGACTCGGTGAACTCCGTGCCCGCAACCGCGGCGGCCGTGGTAAGCCTGCGCGTGCCGCCGGGACGCGAGCCGCAGGAGTGCCAGGACCTGCTGGTCAAGCACCTGGAAAGCCTGAAGACGAACGCGCAGGTGGAGATCGAGCGCGGCTCCCTGGCCGAGGCATTCCAGGCGGATACCTCCGGCCCAGCGCTGCAGCGGCTCGGCGAGGCACTGGGCGAGGTCTACAGCAAGGAGACGATGGAGGTCGCCTCCGGTGGGTCGATTCCGCTGACCAACAAGCTGCTGGGTGCGTACCCGCAGGCGGAGCTCGCGCTATACGGCATCGAGGAGCCGAAGTGCGCCATCCACTCCGCGGACGAGTCCGTGGATCCGGGCGAGATTGAGGCCATCGCGACGGCCGAGCTGCTGTTCCTGCTGCGCACCGCAGAGGAGCACAGCTAGCCGCCCAGAATCTCACCTAATGAGAAATAGGCAACAGTTTGAATCTCAGAGTGAGACGGATTACATTATTTAACTAGCAGTACTTTATATAGGTACCCAACTTTATTTGAGCACCCATTCAGCGGGTGCCCAAGGCCAACTAGATCTTGTTCCAGAAAATCGAGTCACCATGAACGTTTCCTCTACGAACACCACGACCTTGATCCGCTTCGCCAGCTCGGACCAGGACCTGGATCTAGACGCGCCTGTGTACACCCCGCTACCCAGCGGTCGCCGTTCCACCGCGAAGACGTACAGCGAGCCGGTGCACACCCGCATCGAGAAGCGCCGCAAGCGCACCCGCACCTTCGCGGAGGATCCGTTCCGCGCCCGCTTCGGCCAGCGCCTGCCGGTGGGCATGCGCCAGGAAGCACGCGGCATGGAGTGGAAAAAGTTCATCCGCACCTACGCGCCCGGCGCGATCCGCGTGGACTACCTGAAGGCCACCCGCCTTTCTCTGGGCCGCCACGACTTCGACATGCAGGTCAGTGGCCTGCGCGCCGATGGACAGTCCACCCGCGTGGAGATCACCGCGATGGGCGCATCCTCGGCAATGACGGAAACCCTGGCAGACCACGGCTTCCCCGTGGAAGTCGCAGAGTTCCACCAGTACGACATCTTCGAGGCCACCGTGACCTTCATCTACGCGGTGCACAAGTCCAAGCGTGTGTGGGCAGTTGGCTTCGGCGCGGACCGCGATACCTCCATCGCTAGCGCCCTGTGCAACGCGGCTGCCCGCCTGCACCTCTAGCGCGGCTACCCGCCTCTAAGCTCAGCACCTCTAAGCTCAGCCACGTAATGGTGGCTAGGGCACGCCACTGTCACGTAACTACAGCGACTTCCGCAGGGACTCGACTGTCAGGTCCACCGCGGCGATCCACGCCTCCGGCTGCGTGAAGCCGCCCTCTACCCCGTCGTCTCCACGGGTGCGGGTGCCGGGCTCCGGCGCGGCACCGTGCTCGCGGGCCGCGGCGCGTTGCAGCGCATAGTCTCCGCCACGGGCGATCAGCTTGCGCACATCCTGGAGTTCCGCTGCGCATCCCAGCTCCTCGGACAGCGGGGCGAGCCTATCCACCCAGGCGTCCAGCTCGTCAGTGACCAGCGCCTCGTTGGTCTCCCGGTCGGTAATGATCAGCGCGTCCAGGCCATAGCGGGCCGCGCGCCACTTGTTCTCCGCCACGTGCCAGGGCTGCAGGGTCGGTAGCTCGTGGCCAGCGTCCAGGCGGCGCTCGAAGTACACCACCAGACAGTGGGTGTAGGCGGCGATGGCGGCGAGCTCCCACAGCTCCATCGTGGCATCAGCAAAACGGGTTTCCACCGTGCCGTACTTGGTGGGGCGCACGTCGAAGTGCATGGAGCCGGTGTGGTTGATCACTCCCGATAGGTCCTGATCCCGGTTGAATTCCTCCCACTGCTCCCAGTTTTCAAACTGGTAAGGCATGCCCGCAGTCGGCAGCTGTTGGTACAGCAGGGTGCGGTTGGAGGAGTAGCCGGTATCCAGCCCCTCCCAGGCGGGCGAGCTGGCGGACATGGCCAGGATGTGCGGGTAGTGCGTCATCAACGCATTGATGATGGGCCACACTTTTTCCTTGGAACCCACGCCCACGTGCACGTGAATCCCCCAAATCAGCATCTGACGGCCCCAGTACTGGGTGCGCTCGATGATCTCCTGGTAGCTCCCCTTTTCGCTGAGCTGCTGATCCCCCCAGTGCGCGAACGGGTGCGTGCCTGCGGAAAACAGGTTCACGCCGATGTCGTCCGCGCATTCCAGCAGCTGCTTCGCCTGCACGTACAGGTCCTCGACTGCCTCCGGGATCGTGTCGTGCACACTGGAGACCATTTCCACGGTGTTGGCCAGGAACTCGCGGACGACCTTGTGGCCGGGGTGCACCTCGTCCATCCGCTCTATCAGTTCGGCGGCGCGCGGAACCAGGTCGCGGGTTTCGGGGTCGACGAGGGCGACTTCCCACTCAATGCCGACGGAAGGTGCGGAACCCGGGAAGTCCATTGCGGCCCCTTAGAAGATATGTAGACAGAAGTTAAAAGAACGCTTTTACTTTAGCGGGGCATGTCATTTGTTGTCACAACCACAACACCCGCGGGGCGCTCCCCCTCCAGCATCTCTACGCCTTCGATGGCTCGGTCGGTAGCCTCGTCACGCTCGCGCGCCTGGATCCCCAGATCCTTGGCGAGCTGCTCGGCCAGCTGACGCTCGGCGTCATTACCCTTCGGGTAGAGCACCACAGACGTCGGGAAGACACCCGACTCGTCCGGTAGGTTGCCCACACCGGTCTTGTTCCACTGCTGGTCGCGCATCTTGTTGGCGACGTCGCCGGCGAGGCCGTTGATGGGACTGTTATTGAGGACGGCTACGTAGGTGTCTTCTTTATTGACGCCACCTTCCGCCGCTGCCGCATCACCATCGCGACTCTCGTCAGCGCGATCCCCCTCCCGGTTTTCGCGCTCGTCTTCCGGCTTCGGCTTCTCGGCATCTTCCGCGTCCGGGCGGTTGGGATCTTCGCCCTCGGGGGCGGAGGGCTTCTCACCCTGCTTAGCTTGCTCGCCCTGCTGACCCTGCTGACCCTGCGTCTGCTGGGTCTGGCTGGCCTGCTCGGATTCATCGGAATCATTGCCGGACAGGGAGAATACGCCCCAGCCAATCAGCAGAACGGCTACGGCAATCAGGATCATGGCTAGGCCGCGCAGCGGGAGGCCGAGGTTCTCATTATCCGCGTCGTCGTCGAGTGCATGGCGTGGTCGATTCGGTTCAGTCACGCCACAAAGTTTAACTTCCGTAACATCGGTAACAAACCTGACACGCGCTGTGCCTCATTCTTCGTCAGAGCTCTTCATCACTAGTCTCGTCAGAACTCATCATCACGGCGACGCAACAGCATGCGTACCAGGACGGGGTCGAAGTCCAGCGCCTCCGGGCGCTCGATCAGACGGTTGAGCTGCTGGAAGTAGCGGACCGGATCCACCCCAAACTCGCCGCGGATGTGCTCATTCTTCGCGCTGGCATCCCGCCACCAGCGGCGCTCGAACTCCAAAATGGCGATCTCTCGGTCTGACAACATGGAACTAGATTCTAGACTGTCTGTTATGACCATCATGCCTATCGTCATCTGTGGCGACCCTGTACTGCACAACCCCACCACCAAGGTGGATCCCAGCGAGATCGCTGACCTCGCCCCACTGATCGCGGACATGTACGAAACGCTCTCCGCCGCCAACGGCGTGGGGCTGGCAGCCAACCAGGTGGGCGTAAACAAGCGCTTCTTCGTCTACGACTGCCCCGATACCGAGCGCGGTGAGATGCGCCGCGGCTGCGTGATCAACCCCGTGCTCGAGACCAGCGAGATCCCGGAGACCATGCCGGACGAGGAGGAAGACGAGGAAGGCTGCCTGTCCGTCCCCGGCTACTCCTTCCCCACCGGACGCGCGGACTGGGCACGGGTAACCGGCCTGGACGAAAACGGTGAGGAGGTCACCGTCGAAGGCACCGGCTTCTTCGCCCGCTGCCTGCAGCACGAGGTCGGCCACCTGGATGGCTTCCTGTACACCGACACCCTGATCGGCCGGTGGAAGCGCAAGTCCAAGAAGGCCATCAAGGCCGAGGGCTGGGATCACGCGGGCAACACCTGGACCCCCGGCGTGGACGAGGATCCTTTCGGGCATGAATAAAGACACGACGTTCTCCGCCGCCCACGCAGGTGCCCGGCGCGTGGAGGGCTTCGGGTTCCCCATCAGCCGCCGCACCGACCCCGTGAGTATCCGCCCGGGCACGCGAGTGGTCGTGCGCTACCGTGTGCCGGGCGATGCCGCTTCCGGCCACGGGGCAGGCTCCGTCACCGACGCGATCGGCGTGCTGCGCAACATAAGCCCGCTGCAGGTGGACGACCTTGTGATCGCCGACGAGGACGTTGTGGTGCTGAAGACCCTCAGCGCCAAGCCACTGCGCAATAGCGACATCCGCGCCCTCGAAGCCGCCAAGGCCGCGGCCTTCCCCGGCATCGAAAACCAGATGATCGGCGGGTGGCTGGCGCGCGCGGGCGATGGCATCACCGAGCGCAGTAACTCCGCCGTGCCCATCGGGCCGAGTGCCGGATTGCAGGAGGTTCCGCTGGCGCAGCTGGAGGAGTTCTACCGCTCCCACGACCTGCCCTGCCAACTGATGATCCCCGACCGGATCGGCCGACCCGCCGAACACCTGCCGGGCGAACGCGGCCCGGAGATCCTGGTGATGAGCAAGGAGCTCGGCGACTCGGCGCGGCTCTCGGCGCAAGACTCGCCGCAAGGCTCGCCGCAGGCTCCGACTCCGGCTCTGGACACGTCCCAGACCGACGCGCTGGACCCATCCCTGGCCGACACGCAGATCGAGCTGGCCGTCGACGAGACCCCGGATGCCGACTGGTTCTCCATGTACAAGTTCCGCGGCCAACCCCTGCCGAAGAAGGCCCTGGACCTGCTGTGCCACCGCATCGACGGCCAGCTGGGCTTCGCCCGCCTCACCGTCGATGGCCAACTCGCGGCCATCACCCGCGCCACCATCACCGACGGTTGGCTGGGTTACTCCGCCGTGGCCGTGGCCCCGGAGTTTCGCCGCCGCGGCCTGGGTACCCTCCTGTGCCAACACCTGCTTAGCTGGGGCGCGGACAACGGCGCGGAGCGCGCCTACCTGGACGTTATCGATTCCAACACCGCCGGAAAGGCGCTGTACCACAAGCTGGGTTTCAGCGAACACCACCGCAGCCGTAGTCTGCGCACGCGCTAGAATGCTTAACCATGCGCATCGCCACCTGGAACATCAACTCCGTACGCACCCGCGAGGAGCGGGTGCGCGAGTTTTTGCAGCGCAGCGACGTGGACGTGCTGTGCCTGCAGGAGACCAAATGCACGGACAAGCAGTTCCCCGACTTCACTGACACGGGCTACGAGCAGGCCCACTTCGGGCTGCACAGCTTTAATGGCGTAGCCATCCTGTCGCGCGTGGGCCTGGCGGACGTGCAAACCGACTTCGGCCAGCCCGGCTTCAACAAGGACCTGGATGCCGAACAGGCGCTGGAAGCCCGCGCCATCGGCGCAACCTGTGGCGACGTGGAGGTATGGAGCCTGTACGTTCCGAACGGCCGCGAGATCGCGGATCCGCACTACTCCTATAAGCTGCGGTGGCTGGACGCCCTCGCGGCGTATGCGGCGGGTTCGGGCGTGGGGGCGTCCCAAAGAAAGAGCAGCGAGAAGCTGTGCCTGGTCGGTGACTACAACATCGCCCCGCGCGACGAGGACGTGTGGGATCGCAGCTTCTTCGACGGCCGCACGCACGTGACTCCCAACGAACGCGCCCGGTTGCGTGCCCTGGAGGACGCGGGAATGACCGCCGCAACGGACCTGATCGCCGACGAATACACCTACTGGGACTACCAGGCCATGCGCTTCCAGAAGGGCGAAGGCATGCGCATCGATCTGCAGTATGCCCGCGGAATCACTCCCACCGCCGCGCGTGTGGACCGCGATGAGCGCAAGGGCAAGGGCGCCTCCGACCACGCGCCGGTGATCGTGGACTACAGCGTGGATGGCGAGGCCTAACCCATGCCCTTCCCCGACCTCCTCGGCCTGTTTAGCGAGTTCACGGACGATTTGCAGTGGTGGCAGGTCACACTGGTCGTTCTGGACTACGCGCTGAAGATCTTTGCGCTGGGCTGGGTTCCTAAGGAACGACGCCCAACGTCCGCCATGGCCTGGCTACTCGCTATCTTCCTGATCCCCTTCATTGGCATCTTCCTATTCCTGCTGATGGGATCGCCAGCGATCAACCGGCGGCGCCACCGCATCCAGAACCAGGCGAACGAACTGATCCGCACGATGAGCGCCGACGAGCCCGACGTCCCCGAGGGCAGCGAGCTCAGCGACGAGCTACGTTCGCTGGTGCGACTCAACCGGGAGCTCACCGCACTGCCCGCCGTGAACGGCACCATGCAGGCCCTGCATTCGGACTACGAGGAATCGATCGCCGCGATGACCCGCGCGATCGACTCGGCCGAAGACTACGTAAACGTCGAAATTTACATCATGGCCTGGGACGATACGACCGAGCCCTTCTTCGAAGCACTCGGCCGGGCCGCGCAACGCGGAGTGACCGTGCGCGTGCTGTGGGACCACATCGGCGCGCACAAGTACAAGGGCAACAAGAAGCTGGGTAAGAGGCTGCAGGCCATGGGCGTGGACTGGCAGGTCATGCTGCCTCTGCAGCCGTTCAAGTGGCGCTTCCGCCGCCCCGATCTGCGCAACCACCGCAAGCTGGTGGTCGTGGACGGCCGGGTGGCCTTCATGGGCTCGCAGAACATGATCGAGGCCCCGTACCAGAAGCCGAAGAACCACAAGATCGGCCGCGAATGGGTGGACGTGATGGCGGAGCTAACTGGCCCCATCGTCAGCACCATCAACTCGGTGTTCGCCGTGGACTGGTTCACCGAAACCAACGAGGAACTGGACCTCATCAACCCCACCGATGCCAAGCAGTGGCTGGATACGCACGACCAAGATACCGGCGCGGACATCATGCAGATCGTGCCCTCCGGCCCCGGCTTCACCACGGAGCCGAACCTGCGTCTGTTTACCTCCATAGCGCACCACGCCAAGCACACGCTCAAGCTGATTAGCCCGTATTTCATCCCCGATGAGTCCCTCATGGAAGCCGTGACCACCGCCTGCTACCGCGGAGTTCGGGTGGAGCTGTACGTATCCGAGAAGTCGGACCAGCCGATGGTGGGCCACGCGCAGGCCTCGTACTACTCGGAGCTGCTGAAAGCCGGGGTGCACATGTACCTGTACCCCTACCCGAAGGTCCTGCACTCTAAGTTCGCCATCGCCGACGGCGAGATAGCCGTGATGGGCAGCTCCAACATGGATATGCGCAGCTTCGGCCTGAACTACGAGATTTCGCTGATGGTCGGCAAGGGCGAGCTGCTGGATGCGCTGCGCTCCCTGACCGATGACTACCGGCAACGCTCCGCCCTTTTGACCGCCGAGCAGTGGAGCACCCGCCCGCTGTACAAGCAGTATGTGGATAACGTCGCGCGCCTGACGAGCGCGCTGCAGTAGCGCACAGTAGCGCGCTGCAGTAGTACTGCACTAACGCTGCAGTAACACGCCGTGTTGGCGAATTGATTGTTTTCATTATCGCCGATTAGTGCAATAGCACTTTTGCCGTCATATAGGGTGAATCACAAGTTACTTACATACGCACACAAAAAGAAAGTTTCGCCCGATGACCCCGTCACCCCAGAAGTCGCCGCAGACGCCTTCCCACCCCCCGGTACGCGGCCGTAAGGCACCCGAAATCCTGCCGGAGATCGACGTCGCAGAGATCGCCACGGCAGTGTATGACTTTCTTTCCGCCACCCGCCGCCTGATGGAGCGCCCCAACCAGTCGCTGGAGATCTCCCAGTCGGAGATCGAGGTTCTGCAGTTCATCTCCCAACACCCGGGATGCGGTGTGTCGGACGTCGCCCGCCTGCGCTTCCTCCGCGCCTCTAACGTCTCGGCGACCGTGCGCCGCCTCATCAACGGCGGGCTGATCCGCCGCCAGGCCAACCCGGAGGATAAGCGAGCCCAGGATCTGTATCTCACGGACGAGGGCGTAGACATGATGAACTCCATCACCGACGAGTGGGCGCTCATCATTACGAAGGCCACCGACCGAATGGATGCGCGCGACATCGCAAAGCTGCGCCGTGGCGTGCCCGCCCTGCGGAACCTCTCCCTGGCTGCGGAGTCCCTCGTCGACGATCTGCAGCGCAACCCGGACTAGCCCCGGAAGACTCACACCAGCCCCAAAGCTAAAACGCCCCACCTGGCATCTCAAGGCCGGTGGGGCGAAGGGGGCGTCACTAAGAAAAGCGCTTAAGCGTCCCGCTTCTTCAGCGTCACTACGCCGACGATGAAAAGCACCAGACACCAGGCGGCGAAGTACAGGATCGAGCCCGTCTGGCCCCACGGCGCCTTGTCGAGGTCCCGCATGCCGACATATGCCTCAGCGTTGGTGAACGGCATGTACGGCGGCAGCCAGTCGCGGACCTTCGGCACCAGCTGTACCAGCGTGCCCTCGATCACCAGGTTCCACAGCAGCATGATTGCGATGCCGCCGGCGGTGTTGCGGACTAGGTAACCCACGCCGATGGCGGCGGCGATGGTCAGCAGCAGGTACAGCTCGATACGCCCGATCTGCTCCCACAGGCCATCGGCGCCGAGGCCGACCTTGCCCAGCAGCTCTTCATCCTCCAGATTCCAGCCGAGCGACCACTTGGCGAGAACCGTGCCCACCACGTTGGAGATCAACGCGAGGATCGAGGCGATCACGCCGTAGACCAGGAACTTTGCGATCGGCACCTGCCAGCGAGTCGGGGTGGCCAGCAGGGTGGTCTTGCTGGTGTTCGCGCCGTATTCGGTGGTCACCAGCATCACGGCCTGGATCATCACGATCATCATGCCGAAGGAGAGGAAACCGCTTAGGCCCATGTCAGCGCCGACGCCCGCGACGACGGACATGTACAGCTCTGGGTCCTTCTGCGCCTCCTCGCTCGTCAGCAGCGAGCCGGTCATGCCACCGTTAAGCAGCGCGAAGCCGAGCGAGAAGAACAGGATCAACCCGGAAGTCCACCACAGGGCTTTGGTGCTGCGGAGCTTAATCAGCTCCGATTTGATCAGGTTCACCATTACTTGTCCCCTTCCTTCTGCACGCGCACGGCGTTGCCGGTTGCCTCGCTGCTTTCTTTAGCGCTCTTTTCTTTATGACGCCCACCTGCGGGTTCCGCCTCTTCCGGCGCTGCCTTGGGAGTGGCCTTTTCCGCCGCCTCAGTCTTGCCGGGCTTGGCCTCAGCCTTGTCGGCCTCGACACTGGCGTGGTACTCCACGTGCTCCTGGGTCATGCGCAGGTATGCGTCCTCCAAGCTCGGGCGCTTCTCCGACAGCTCGCGCAGGCGTAGGCCGTAGCTATAAGCCAGGGCACCGATCCAGTCGCTTTCCTGCTGCGGGATGGTGAGCGTCGCGCGGCCGTCCAGATCCTTCCCCTCCTGGAACGCCACCGACTCCTCCGTCAGCGCGGCCTTCATCTCCGCAAGGTGGTCGGTGCGCACGACGGTGGATACCTCGGAAGTGGACTTAATAAACTCGTGGGTGCTCTGGTTGGCCACCAGGCGCCCCTTACCGATAACGATCAGGTGGTCGGCGGTCTGCGCCATCTCGCTGAGCAGGTGAGAACTGATCAGCACGGTGCGGCCCTCCCGCGCCAGGGCCCGAACGAAATCGCGCACCCAGCGGATGCCCTCCGGGTCCAGGCCGTTCACGGGCTCGTCCAGGATCAGCACCTCCGGGTCGCCCAGCAGCGCGCAGGCCAGGCCCAGGCGCTGCCCCATGCCCAGGGAGAACTTGCCGGCCTTGCGGCCCGCCACATCGCTTAAGCCCACGATGCCCAGGACTTCATCCACGCGCTTTTTAGAGAATCCGTTGGCAGCGGCGACCCAGCGCAGGTGTGCCGCGGCGCTGCGGTTGGGGTGGACCCACTTGGCATCCAGCAGCGTGCCGACCTTCTCCAGCGGGCGCTTGTACTCGGCATATGCCTTGCCATCAATGCGGGCAGTTCCCTTGGTCGGCTCATCCAGCCCCACGATCATTCGCATCGTGGTGGACTTGCCGGCACCGTTGGGCCCCAAGAACCCGGTGACGATTCCGGGTGAGACCTCAAAATTCAAATCGTTGACTACCGTGTTGCCTTTATAGGCTTTGGTTAGGGAACTGACCGTAATCATGCGTTCTAGTCTGCCACAATAAGGGGAGTTTAAGCAGACTTTGTGGGCACACAATTACTTAGGCTGTATATACTTTATGGCTATGCCCCCAGTGACTGCGTTCGAGGCAGACCGGTGGATGGACAGCGATGAGCACCCCACCGGTCGAGGCAGCTCGTTCAAGGGGTTTGTGAACCCGGCGCTCGAAGCCCCGCGCCGGTTCCTGAAGTTCGCCTCCACCTCCCCCGGCCTACTCACCATCGTCTCGACGATCCTGGTTTTGGCCATTCTCGCCGCGGGCGGGGCAATGGTCTACAGCTCGCAGAACCGCCAGGCGCAGCTGAACACCTTGGTCAGCCAAACCGAGCCGCTATCGGATGCGGCGCAGGAACTCTTCAACTCCCTTTCCGTGGCCGATTCCGTGGCCACCACCAGCTTCCTGCGCAAGTCCACCACCGACGCCGCCACCCGGGACTACGACGCAGCAATGTCCAGCGCCTCGACCTCCCTGATCCGCGCCACCAGCGGCATCGACAACATCGAGTCCCGGGAAATGGAACTGGTACTGCAGATCCAGAACTCCATGCCGGAGTACGTGAAGCTGATGTCCAACGCGCAAACCCACGACCGTCTGCGCAACCCCGTCGGCGCCTCCTACCTGGCCCAGGCCTCCACGCTGATGCAGGACACGATGCTGCCGGCCGCCCAGGAGCTCTACTCCCGCACCTCAGAGGAGGTCTCCACCCAGCAGGCGAAACTCTCCGCTCCCCTGTGGTTCCCACTGTCCGGCATCGTGGCGGCGATCATCATGCTGGTGATAGCCCAATTCTGGCTCGCAGCATTGACCAATAGGCGCCTCAACCTGGGATATGTGGCGGCTACTGGGCTTATGCTATTCGCCCTCGTATGGGCGTCAATAAGCGCTGCCCTGACGTGGCACGCGGGTAACCAAGACGTGCAAGGCACCGTGCGACCACTCGAGCAGCTCACGGCAGTGCGCATCTCGGTGCAGCAGTCGCGCACCCAGGAAGCGCTGGGGCTGATTCAGCGCGACTACGGCGAAGATCGCCAGCAGGAGTTCTCGGATGCCATGGCGGACATCGACAGCAAGCTGGAAGGCCTGCGCAACCAAGTGAGCCACCCCGAGCGCATCGATACCGCCCGGGAAGCGCTGCGCTCGTGGGACGAATCGCACGCGAAGATGGTCTCCGAGCTGAAGAATGGCCGTTACACCGAAGCGCTGGCCGCGGCGCTGGACACGAAGGTCAGCGAGGAAAAGCAGGATGGAAAGAAAGACCTGCGCGCCGCCGATGAAGATACGTCCGACTACACCGTCGTGGACAACGAAATGCAGGAGCTCATCAGCAGCACCCGCGAAGAACTGCGCGACATCCTGGTGGAAGGCCGCACCGCCGCCGGCCGCGTGACCAACCTCGTACTGGCCCTGACAGTGCTCTCCGCACTGTGCGTCTTCTTTGGCACTAGGCCCCGACTGCAGGAGTTCCTCTAATGAGAAAGCAAGCGTTCAAGCCTGTAGTCGCCGCGCTGACGGTCGCGGCCATCGCCCTCACCTCGGCCTGCGCCACGGAAAACCCCAGCCTGCCGGAATGGCCTTCCGTACAGCACAATTCCAGCGACGATCTGCCCTACGGCGCGACGTATGTACAGCCCGACGAGGTTCCTAGTGACGGTGACGCCGCATCGGATTCGAATGAAAACATCGACAACACTGGCGACGAAGAGCCGTTTGGCTCTATCAAGCCGGATACCCGCGAGCCGAAGGAGCGCGTGCCGCAAATCATGCGCCGGGGTCGTCTGGTGGTTGGCGTGGCCCAATCCCTGAACCGGCTAGGCTTCCGCGACCCGGTCTCCGGCGACGTCGCGGGCTTCGAAGTGGACCTGGCGCGCGAGATCGCACGCGACATTTTCGGCGACCCGAACAGAATCGAGTTCCGCTACGTAGAAAGCCGCGAACGCGCAGAGGCGCTCAAGAGCGGCGACGTGGACATCGTGGTGCGCACAATGTCGCCGACGCTTTCCCGCCAATCGAAACTGGAGTTTTCCATCCCCTACCTGCAGGTTCATTCGCGCCTGCTGGTGTTGAGCGACTCGCAGATCCAAAGCTTCGACGACCTGCAGAATAAGACAGTGTGCGTGACGCGCGACTCGACCTCCGCGGTGCGCATCAAGCAATACGACGTGGGGCGGCTGCTGCTGACGCAGGCATGGACTGATTGCCTCATGGCCATGCAGCGCTTCCAGGCCGATGCGATCTATACGGATGACGCGATCCTCACCGGCCTGCGAGCCCAGGATCCCTACACAACCCTGGTGGCCGACGCGCCGGAGACGAGCTACTACTCGGTGGCGATCTCCCCGCCGGGATTCCCAAAGCATACGACCGGGCTGGTGATGCAGGTGAACTCCACCATGGAGAGGATTCGGCGCGACGGAACGTGGAGGAACCTCTATGACACGTGGCTGGCGGACTACTTAGGGCCGGCGTCATCACTACCGATTAAGTACCGCACCGAGGAAGAGACGAAGGAACTCAACAAGATCCGGCGAAGGGAGGCGAACGGTAATGCAGAATAACGACAGCGAACCGGAAGAGCGCACCGAGGCCGTAGAATTCGACCCCTTCGCCGACAGCGAACCAGAAGAACACACCGAAGCCGTAGAATTCGACCCCTTCGCCGACAGCGAACCAGAAGAACACACCGAGGCCGTAGAATTCGACCCTTTCGCCGACGACGAAGACACAGACGCGACGGTGCAGCACACCGAACCCGTGGGTAACCCGGCGAACGCCGTGGACTCCGGCGAGCGCTCGCGCATCGAGGCGCTATCGACGTTCCGCAAGAGGCGCGGCACGCACCGCTCCGGCGCCTCCGTGGCCGACGGCATGGTGCAACTTCCGTTCATCCCGCCGACGAACCCGGAAGACGCAGTCATTGACCCCAGCGCAGCGATCGAGAAAGGCGTGGAAGCACCGACACTGAAGGCCGGCGACATCATCGCAGGCCAGTACGAGATCCTCGGCCCCATCGCGCACGGCGGTCTGGGCTGGGTGTACATCGCCATCGACCACAACGTCGCCGACCGCTACGTGGTGCTCAAAGGCATGATGGCCACGGAAAACGAGCAAGAACGCGCGGTCGCGGAATCCGAGCGGGCGTTCCTGGCGGACATCACGCACCCGGGAATCGTGAAGATTTTCAACTTCATCGACGACCCACGCTCCCCCGGCGGCTTCATCGTGATGGAGTACGTCGGCGGGCCATCGCTGCGCGGGCAGCGGCGGAAGCTGTCGGCCGGGGTGCTGGATCTGGACGTGGCGATTGGCTACATCCTGGAGATCCTGCCCGCACTGGACTACCTGCACTCCCGCGGCGTGGTCTACAACGACCTGAAGCCGGACAACATCCTGATCACCGAGGACCAGGTGAAGCTGATCGACCTGGGTGCGGTGACAGGCATCGGCGCGTTCGGGCACATCTTCGGCACCAAGGGTTTCCAGGCCCCGGAGATTGCCAAGACCGGACCGACCGTGGCCAGCGACATCTACACCGTCGGCCGCACCCTGGCCGCACTGATCGTGAACCTGCCGGTGGAAAACGGAGTGTATGCCTCGAGGCTGCCCACCCCAGACGAAGAACCGCTGTTCCGCGAGTATCTGTCCCTGTACCGCCTGTTGCTGCGGGCCACGGACGAGGATCCGGAGGCGCGCTTTAGCTCCGCCACCGCCATGGCTAACCAGCTGATCGGCGTGCTGCGGGAGATCCTGGCTATCCGCGACGGCCGCCACTACCCGCACCTCTACACCCGGTTCACCGCGCAGCGTAGTACGTTCGGCACCAAGCACATTGTGTTCCGCACCGACCAGCTGGTCGACGGCGTGGTGCGCTCCGTGGAGATCTCCGTGCCGGAGGTTGTCAGCGCCCTTCCCACCCCGCTGGCCGATTCGCAGGACCCGGGGTATGGCCTGCTTTCCGCCACCAGCTTCACCGAGGCCGGGGACCTGCTGGATACCCTGCGCGCTGCTTATGCCCAGCCGGAGCTGAAGCACTCCGTGGAGATTCCGCTGACGATGGTGCGTGCGCTGCTGGACGTGGGCCAGACGCGCGAGGCCCACAATCTGCTGGACGAGCTGAAGCCGCGGTTGGAGAAAGACTGGCGCTTCCAGTGGCACTCCGGGGTGGCGGCGCTGCTGACGGGGCAGTTCGCGGACGCGCAGAAGTTCTTCAACCGGGTGCTGTACATTCTGCCTGGTGAGCCCGCCCCGAAGCTGGCGCTGGCCGCCACCGACGAGCTGTTGCTGCAGCAACAGGGCGTGAACTCTACGAAGCTGCTGAGCGAGCACGTCTCCCGCGCCGCTTCTGCCCTGGCTTATGCGCAGAAGTTGCCAGTTAAGGATTACACCGGGGTGCCCAGCTGGGAGCACGTCACGCTGGATCCGGTTTCCCTGCGCTTCCACGCCATGCGCCTTTACGGGTTGGTGTGGGCTACGAACCAGTCCACTGTTTCCAGCGCGTTTGGCCTGGCCAGGCAGCTGCGCGCGGAGGGTATGGTCGATTCGGCGGTGGCTGCGTTGGACCGGCTGCCGCAGGCCTCGCGGCACAATCGTCTGGCACGGTTGACGTCTATCTTGTTGCTTATTTCTGACGCCAACAGCCTCACCGAGTCCCGCATCCGCCGTGCGGCTAGACGTTTGGAGACGCTACCGACTAACGAGCCGCGCCTGCCGCAAGTTCGCATCGCAGTGCTGAGCGCGGGTCTGAATTGGCTGCGTGGCGCTAACGACGGCCCGGACGGCGGTGCGGGGATTGCCGGAGTTGGAACTGGTGGCAGTGCTGCTGGTGTCGCTGGTGTCGCTGGTGCCGGCAGCTCGGTTACCGGAGCTGGCGGTACTGGCGCTGGCCGCGGCTCCCGCAAGTCCAAGGGCAAGCGCAAGCGCAGTGCCGTGAACAGGGCAAACGTAGGTTCTCAGGTCAACCGGAAGGCAGCTGCGGCTCCCCTGTTCGACGTGCAATTTACCGAGCGTGGCCTGCGCACCGGCTTGGAGAAAAGCCTGCGTCAGTTGGCCCGCCAGGCTCCTTTTGCCCGCCACCGCTACGACTTGGTGGACATGGCCAACCAGATCCGCCCCCGCACCTGGTTCTAGCTGCGCACCTGCCCTCCCATTCCAGCTGCGCAACTGCCTTCTCATCCAAGCTGCGCACCTGGATCCCACGTCACGCCCCGCACTCCCCCTCCCCTGAGTGGCAAATGTCGCTAGAGCGGGAATCCGTGCGCCCCCAGAACGGCAAATGTCGCTAGAACGGGAATCCGTGCGCCCCCAGAACGGCAAATGTCGCTAGAACGGGAATCCGTGGAGGCGCAAGAACAGATCTCGCGAAGCGCAAGCTCCTGACCTGCGCCTTTACATTAATGAAAACTATCTGCATTAACGTATTCCCGTTCTAACGACATTTCGTCCCCAGCGGAGCCCTAAATGCCACAGGCAATCCTGCATTTTCACCCAACGAGGCACGCATTCCCGTTCTAACGACATTTCGTCCCCAGCAGGGGCAGCCAGAGCAACCCAGCGCCCCGGCAAACCCCTACCGCTGCTTTGGCCAGGTCAGCCCTCACCGGCCAATGCCAGCTGGAGGAAACCCCTACCGCCGCTCGGCCAAGCAGGCCCTACCGCTGCTCGGCCAGCTCCGTCGCCTGGCGCGCGATCGCCAGCTCCTCATTCGTCGGAACCACGAACACCTTCACCTTGGAATCGTCCGTAGAGATCTCCCGCGCGCCGACGATCCCCTCGGAGTTCTCATTCCGCGCCTCGTCAATCTCAATACCAAAGTTCTGCAGGTCAGCCATGGCATCGCGGCGCACCTGCACCGCGTTCTCGCCCACGCCCGCGGTGAACACAATCGCATCCACGCCACCGAGGATCAGCATGTAAGAGCCAATGAAGCGGCGCAGCGCGTGGATGTACACGTCGTAAGCCAGCTGCGCATTCTCATCGCCGTCCTCGATCAAGGCCTTCAGCTCGCGGAAGTCGTTCACGCCAGCCATGCCCTTCAGACCGGACTCGCGGTTCAGCAGCTTATCCGCCTGATCCACCGTCATCCCGCCGGAGCGCGCCAGGTGGAAAATAATGCCTGGGTCAATGTCGCCGGAACGGGTGCCCATCACCAGGCCGGCGAGTGGCGTCAATCCCATCGTCGTATCAACAGCCACCCCGCCACGGATCGCGGCGGCCGAAGCACCGTTGCCCAGGTGCAGGGTGATCTGGTTGACCTCCTCGGCGGGCTTGCCCAGCAGGTCCGGCACCTTGGAGGACACGTACTCGTGGCTGGTGCCGTGGAAGCCGTAGCGGCGGATGTTGTACTCGTCGGCGATGTCCTTCTTGATGGCATAGTTCGCCGCATGCTCCGGCAGCGTGGAGAAGAACGCGGTGTCGAACACGGCCACGTGCGGCACGTGCTCCAGCAACGCGCGGGCATTCTCGATGCCGTCGATGTTGGCGGGGTTGTGCAGCGGCGCCAGCGGGATGAGCTCCTTGAGCTGCTCGATCACCTCGTCGTCGATGAGCACGGGCTCTGTGAACGTCGCGCCACCGTGGACCACGCGGTGCCCTGCTGCTACCAGGTCTAGGTCTTGGGGTCCGACGCCCAGTAGCGTCATCATGCCGAAGGCGCGTTCTAGGCCAACAGAGTGGCTGAGGATAGGGCGATTGTCTTCCATCTTCGACGTTTCCGTCTGAATCTGGATGTGCCCCTTCTTCTCACCGATCTTCTCGACAATGCCGGAGACGAATGGGTCCGCCGTCGCGTTTGCTTCCGGGTCGAGGACTTGGAACTTGATAGAGCTGGAGCCCGAGTTGAGGACGAGTACGTACTTGGTCACTTTTCTTCTCTGTTCTTTTCTCTTCTTCTGTTGGTGCCGTTTGCCGCTCGGCCGGCGGTTTGGCTTCCGCCGGTCAGCGCCTGCACACTCTCGGCCCGCGCCACGGCCGCCGGCCTTCCGGCTAGTTGGCCTGGATTGCCGTAATCGCCACGGTGTTCACGATGTCCGGCACGGTCGCGCCACGCGAGAGGTCATTCACCGGCTTGTTCAGGCCTTGCAGGATCGGCCCCACGGCCAGCGCATCGGCGGTGCGCTGGACCGCCTTGTAGGTGATGTTTCCGCAGTTCAGGTCCGGGAACACGAACACGGTTGCCTGCCCGGCCACGTCAGAGCCCGGCAGCTTCTTCTGGCCGACGGATTCCACCACTGCGGCGTCGAACTGCAGCGGCCCGTCGAGTGGCAGGTCTGGGTTGTTCTCCTGGGCCTTCTTCACGGCGGCGGCCACAGCCTCCACGTCCGCGCCCGCGCCGGAGGTGCCGGTGGAGTAGCTCAGCATCGCCACCTTCGGCTCGATGCCGAACTGCGAGGCAGTCTGCGCGGACACGGCGGCGATCTCCGCCAGCTGGTCGGGGGTGGGGTTCGGGTTCACGGCGCAATCGCCGAATGCCCACAGCACGCCGTCCATGACCATCAGGAAGATGGAGCTAACCACCGACGAACCCGGCGCGGTCTTGATGATCTGGAACGAGGGCTTAATGGTGTGCGCGGTCGTGTGGGCCGCGCCGGAGACCATACCGTCGGCGATTCCCTTGTGGACCATCATCGTCGCGTAGTAACTGATGTCCTGCATGGTCTCGCGCGCCTGCTCCAGGGTGATGCCCTTGTGCTTGCGTAGCTCGGCGAACTCGGCGGCGAACTCCTCCAACTGGTTGCCCTCGGTTGGGTCGGTCAGCGTGGCACCGGAAAGATCCAGCCCCAGCTCCTTGGCACGGCCGGCAATCTCATCCGGATTGCCCAGGATGGTCAGCCGGCACACCTTGGCACGCAGCAGCTGGTCGGCGGCGGTGAGGATGCGGTCGTCCTCGCCTTCCGGCAGCACGATGTGCGCGTTCTTTTCGCGAGCCTTGATCAGCAGGTTGCGCTCGAACAGCTCGGGGCCGATCACGGGCTCCTTCGCCGCGCTCGCCCCCGCGGCACTCCCAGCCCCGCCAGCCCCCGCACCAGCATCAGCCCCGCCGGCTGCTGCCTCCGCGATGCCTTCCAGCGCGATGTGGCGAATCGCCTGCCCTTCCGCCTCGACAGCGTTGGCTGCGGCGGCAGCTGCGGAGGCGGTGGCGTCAATAAAAGAAATACCGGCGGGCTTGCGGCCCGAGCGCACGAGCTGCCCGGAGGCCAACTGCAGCGCCGTGGCGTCGGCTGGGCTGCCAGCGAGCAGGTAGTGGGAGGCGCCCGCGGCGGCGGCGAGGCGCGAGTCGAAGGTGATCTCTCCGGTACCTAGCAGTACGGCGCCAGCACCGGCAGCGGCTCCGGCGCCGACCTTAGCGTCGTAGGCCGCGTCGAGGGCGGCGGCGAAGTCGGGCGCGGAGGGGCGGATGGTGTCGAAGATGTCGACTGCCTCTGCCTCCCCCAGGGCGTCCAAGATGTCGGAGCGGCGCGCGGCGGCGCTCGCTATCGGCGAGATGACGGCGTTCGTGCCAGTTCCTTGGGGCGCGATAGACGACGCGATAGACACAGCTCACATACCTTCCTCAATGGAGTTCCACTTCACTTCCATTGTGCCTTGGCAGCCCCGTACTAGCGAGGCACGCACGGAAGGTTCGCCCTCGCCCTACCCCCTGGCGCGCTCTTTCTCGCGCTGTTGTACGTTCGTTCTTTCTTCTTCGTATTGACGCCCACTTGCCCGCCCCTCGGCGGACTCCGCATCGCTGTCCACGGCGGCTTGCTGGGGGTCTTCCGGTGCATCGTCGCCGGTCAGGGAGCGTTCCAGCAGGGAGCGCTTGCGGACGACGACGAGGGCGACGATCACTGCGAGGCCGATCAAGATGACGGCGACCACGCCGAGGAAGCCGAAGTAGTTCACCAGGCGGCTGGAGTTCAGCAGCATCAGCAGGCCGCCGACCACGCCGCCAAGTACTTCTGGCTTCATAATGGTTACGATCCAAGCGGCGATCGGGGCGGCAATGGCTCCGCCGACCAGCAGGCCGACGACTGGCTGCCAGTTTTCCGCCAATTCCGAGCCCATGCCTGCGACGAAGCCGGCGGTGGCGGAGATTGCGACCAGGAACTCGGCGGTGTTTACCGTGCCGATGATGCGGCGCGGTTCGGCCTTGCCCACGCTCATCAGGGTGGAGGTGGTTACAGGTCCCCAGCCGCCCCCGCCGGAGGCATCCAGGAAGCCACCGGCCAGGCCCAGGCCTGCCAGGCCGAAGCGGGAGCGGCGGGTGGTGGATACCGGCTGGGTGTTTTCATTCTTCTTCCACGGCACGGCCACGCTGCGCACCAGCACATAGGCTCCGAGGAGCACGAGCAGGGTGGACACAACTGGCTCGGCTGCCTCGGTGGAGAGGTTACTGAGCACATAGGCACCCGTGAACGCGCCGATGGCGCCCGGTACGCCGAGAGCCAGGACGGTCGGCCAGTGGACGTTCTTCAGCCGCCAGTGCGACAGGCCGGAGAACAGCGTGGTGCCAACCTCCGCGAGGTGAATGGCGGCGGAGGCGTGGGCGGGGCCCAGGCCGGAGAAAATCAGCAGAGTGGTTGCGGTGATGCCGAATGCCATGCCCAGCGCGCCGTCGACCAACTGGGCGGCCACGCCGACGAGGGCAAAAATCAAGATCTTCATGAGGGGTTAGTCCTTGCTGTCTGTGTGGGGGCTTTCCGTGAGGGAAAAACTTGTTGTGAGGGGCTAGAAGGGCTAGTGCGCTTGTTGCAGGGCGCGACAGGCGCGGTTGATGACGACCGGGGCGATAGCGTCACCGAGGTGGCGCGTACACTTCCGGCCGTTTGGCATTCGGATCTTGGCTTTGTCCCAGAGCAGGCCGGGGCTGACGAACAGCGGGACGGTGACGGTGCGTTCGTCTGCGAACTCCAGCAGCGCCTCCGTGTCCCGGCCCGGGTTGTCCCCGGTGGCGACGAAGGCGCGGGTGCTGCGCATGTTCAGGCGGGCGCCAACGCGGCCGGCGAACTCGGCGACGGCCTCGTTCGCGCCCGGCTGGCTGGAGCCCACGGAGTACAGCGCGAGCTTGTCGATGCTGCCAGCCACGGCATCAGCGCTCGCGGTGCCAGTTCGTACGGCGTTTTCAGCGCTCGCGCCGCCCGCGGTGCCAGAGTTCACACTTTCCGCGAGGTACTGGGCCGTGAAGTCGGCGACCAGCTCCTCCATGTCCGCACCGGTTCCCAACCCGTCCGTGAGGTGGAGGGTCAGGCCGGCGGACGAGGTGGCGTCAATAGACTCAACGGCCTCGGCGATCGCGGCAGGAACGTCGAAGCGAGCGTGGAAAGCCTGCGTGAACAGCAAAGGAACCACCACCGCCTCCGAGTAGCCCGCCGCGACGACGCGGTGGGCGACCGTCGTGAGGGTGGCGGGGTGAAAGTCCAGGAAAGCGGCGAAGGCCGGCAGCCCAGTGCTCTCGGAAATGCGCTCGGCGATCTCGAAAACCGCCTGGTCCGCCTGCGGGTGGCGGGATCCATGCGCCAAGCAGATGATGGGTGCCGGCCGGGTCATGCTAGTTCACCAGACCTGCGGTCAGGGTGTCGCCACTACCTGGGTTGATCAGCAGCAGCGAACCGACGCGACCACCGCGGCGGTAGGTTTCGACGGGCAGCGGCTCGGCCACCGTCACGCGCACCTCCGCGATGTCGTTGAGGGCCAGCTCGTCGGCGCCACCGTGGGCAATCTCCTCCTCGCTGCGGTTGCGGCCGGAGATGTCCACGCGGCGGATGACCTCGTCCACGCGGCCGCGCACCAGCGCGGCGCCGTAGCGCACCAGCACATTGCTACGCAGGCGCACCGGGGACTCGGACAGGTGGAAGACCGTCGCGGTGAAGGACTGCTGCGGCTCCGGCAGATCCGCGGCGGCAATGATGTCCCCACGGGAGAGGTCAATATCGCGGTCCAGGCGCAGGGAGACGGACTCGCCGCGGGTGGCGGTCTGCTGCTCTCCTGCCGGGCCGTCGATGCCCTCGATGATCGCCTCGCGGCCATCGGCCAGCACCTTATCGCCGACGGACACCTTGCCCGCGGTAATGCGGCCGGCGTAGCCGCGGTAGTCGGTGGCGTGGTCGCGGATGACGATCTGGATCGGGAAGCGCAGGCCGCGCTCTACATCGGCGATGTTCTTCGCCGGCTCGGTGGTCTCCAGGATCTCCAGCACGGACGGGCCCGTGTACCAGGGAGTGTTCTGGCTGCGCGCGACGACATTGTCGCCCAGCAGCGCGGAGGTCGGGATCACGTCGACGTGCGCCAGGCCCAGCTCGGAGACCAGCGCGTCCACGTCGGCCTTCACGTCGTTGAAGACCTGCTCGCTGAAATCGACCGCGTCGATCTTATTGACGGCCACGATCACGTGGGAGATCTTCATCATCGCCGCCACGGTCAGGTGGCGACGGGTCTGCTCGATCACGCCATTGCGGGCGTCAACCAGAACAATGACGAGCTCCGAGGTGGACAGGCCAGTGACGGTGTTGCGCGTGTACTGCACGTGCCCCGGAGTGTCGGCCAGGATGAAGCTGCGCTTGTCGGTGGCGAAGTAACGGTAGGCCACGTCGATGGTGATGCCCTGCTCGCGCTCGGCGCGCAGGCCATCGACCAGCAGCGACAGGTCCGGGTTCTCCAGGCCCTTGGCATTGGAGACGCGCTCTACGGACTCATACTGGTCGGCCAGGATGGACTTCGTATCGTGCAGCAGGCGGCCCACGAAGGTGGACTTGCCGTCGTCGACGGAGCCGGCGGTGCACAGGCGGAGGGTCGGCAGGTTGGTGGACATCAGAAGTAACCTTCCTTCTTGCGATCCTCCATGGAGGACTCACTGAGCTTGTCGTCGGCACGGGTGGCGCCGCGCTCGGTGGTGGTGGACTGGCGGATTTCGTCGATCACGTCCTCGATGGTCGTGGCGGTGGAAAGGACGGCGCCGGTGCAGCTCATGTCGCCGACGGTGCGGTAACGCACGGTCTTCTCGACCAGCTCCTCGCCTTCCTTCGGGCCACCCCACTCGCCCGGGGTTAGCCACATGCCGTTGCGGTTGAAGACCTCGCGCTGGTGGGAGTAGTAGATCGCCGGGACCTCGACGTTGCGGTCGCGGATGTAGTCCCACACGTCGGCCTCGGTCCAGTTGGAGATCGGGAACACGCGGATGTTCTCGCCCACCTGGTGGCGGCCGTTGTACAGGCCCCACAGTTCGGGGCGCTGGCGGCGCGGGTTCCAGCCGCCGAAGCTATCGCGCACGGAAAACACGCGCTCCTTGGCGCGGGCCTTCTCCTCGTCGCGGCGGGCGCCGCCCAGCACCGCGTCGTAACCGCGATTCTGGATGGTCTCCACCAGCGGCACGGTCTGCAGCGGGTTGCGGGTGCCGTCCGGGCGCTCCTGGATGGCACCGCTGTCGATCCAGTCCTGGACGGCGGCGACGTGCAGGGTTACCTTCGGATCCGCGGCGATCTTGTCGCGGAACGCGATGACCTCCGGGAAGTTGTGGCCGGTATCCACGTGCACCAACTCGAAAGGAACTGGTGCGGGGTGGAAGGCGCGCTTCGCCAGCTCCAGGACCACGACGGAATCCTTGCCGCCGGAAAACAGCAGCGCGGGGCGGTCAAACTGGCCTGCTACTTCGCGCAGGATCTCGATTGCTTCCGCCTCGAGGCTCGCCAGGTGCGGCGAGAGGGCGGTGGTGTTTTCATTGCTCATGTGTGAAGTCCGCATTCTGTCTTGTTAGAGTCGGCCCAGCGGCCGGATCGGGGGTCCTGTCCTTCGGCGACCGGCAGGGTGCAGGTTTCGCAGCCGATCGACGGGTAGCCCTGCTTGGTCAGGGGGTTGATGATCAGGTCGTGGTCGTTGATATACGTCTCCACGTCCTCGTCGCTCCAGGCGACGATGGGGTTGATCTTCAGCCGGCCGGTGCGGTCCACGTCCAGCACCGGGGTGTTGGCGCGCAGGGCGTTATCCACGCGGCGCACGCCGGTGATCCAGGCGTTGAAGGGGTTCAGCATCCGCGCCAGCGGCTCGACCTTGCGCATGCGGCAGCAGGCGGTGTTGTCGCGGGAGTAAAGGCGCGGGCCGTAGACCTTGTCCTGCTCCTCGCGGCTGAGGACCGGAGTGATGTTTTCCAGCGGCAGGTTGTAGCGCTGTTGGACCTTGTCACGGGTCTCGAGCGTTTCGGCGAAGTGGTAGCCGGTGTCCAGGAAGACCAGCTCCGCGCGGTCTTCCGCCAGGCGTCCTTCCGCCAGCTCGGCCAGGACGGTGTCCTGCATGGACATGGTCACGGCAACCTTGCCGGGCACGTGCTCGGCTACCCATTCCATGATCTCTTCAGCGCTGGCGCCTTCTAGCTTGTCGTTCCACTCAGCGACGAGCTGCTCGTTAGCGGCTCTCTCTTCGTCGCTCAGCGGTGTGGTCTTGGTCGGCGCGCCCTGCGGACTCTCGGCTGGGTCTCGGAAGTCATCCGAATTCCCGCCGAGCAGGCCGGTCGCATCTACCAGGCTCATGAGCTCCTCTTCTCGGGGTTGATGTTTGGTTTGTCGAAGTGTGCTTCTTAAGAACTCGGGGGAACTCTTGGCTATTCCCCAGACAGACCGATCGGTCTGCTCTGGTTTCCACCACAATAGACCAATCTGTCCATTCCTACAACCGGGTTCAAGATTCTTTGTGACGCCCCACCGTCGCGACCTGCACAAAGGCCACGAATGGCCCCTTAGGGGTGGGGGCGAAGGGGCGTCAATAAAAGGTCAGCTACAACAGCTGTCCGTGGAACTTGACGGAGAAAACCCGCATACACTCGCGGCACTGCCAGGCGTTGTCGGTCTCCGCGTCCGGGAACAGGTTCTGGGACATGCAGTAGGGGCAGTTGTTCACCGTTGCGCGACGGGCATTGGGGTGCCCCACACGGCCACCGACCCGCTCGTTCACGCTCGGCAGAGAGTCTTTATCTGGAACACTCATCGGCTACACCAACAGCTCGTCGTCGGCGCGGACAACCCAATCGCGGAATTCCTCGCCCTCGGTGCGGTGGGACTTGAAGTTCTCCACCACGCGCACCACGTAGTCACCCAGATCCCTGGAGAAGACCTGGTTGCCGCGCACCTTCTTGCCGAAGTGCGGCTCCAGGCCGATGGTTCCGCCGAGGTGCACCTGGAAACCCTCCACGCGCTCGCCCTCGTCAGTGGTGAGGATCTTGCCGGACAGGCCAATATCCGCCACCTGAGTGCGAGCACAGGAGTTCGGGCAGCCGTTGAGGCTAATCTTCAGCGGCACATCGAGGTCGCCTAGGCGATCCTCCAACTCGTCCACCAGGGCGATAGCGCGCTGCTTGGTGACGACGTGCGCGAGCTTGCAGAACTCCAGGCCGGTGCAGGAGATGATGTCGCGACGGAAAGCCGAGGGCTTGGCGGACAGGCCGAGCTCCTCCAGATCCGCGGCGAGGGCCTCCGCGGACTTACGCTCCAGATCCAGGAACAAAAGCTCCTTGTCCGGGGTGGTGCGGATATTGGTGGTGCCGTGCTTTTCCGCCAGGTCCGCCAGCTGCTGCAGCTGCTTGCCGTCGGTGTGGCCGACGGTGGGCTTAACGCCCAGGTAGAAGCGTCCATCCTTCTGCTCGTGCAGGCCGACGTGGTCGCGGTAGCCCGGGTACTCCTCCGGCTCCGGACCGTCCAGCAGCGGGCGCTTGAGGTACTCGTTTTCCAGAACCTCGCGGAACTTCTCCACACCCCAGTCGGCCACCAGGAACTTCAAGCGGGCGCGGTTGCGCATGCGGCGGTAGCCATAGTCACGGAAGATGCGAACCACACCAGCCCAGACCTCCGGCACCTCGTCGATCGGCACCCACACGCCCAGGCGCTGGGCGAGCATCGGGTTGGTAGACAGGCCACCGCCGACCCAGACGTCGAAGCCGGGGCCGTGTTCCGGATGCTCGGAACCGATGAAGGCGAGGTCTTGGATCTCGTGGGTGACATCCTGGCGGGCGTGGCCGGAGATCGCAGACTTAAACTTGCGCGGCAGGTTGCCGAACTCGGGATCCGGCAGCATTTCCTTCTTGATTTTCTCGATGGCCGGGCGACCGTCGATGATCTCATCCTTGGCAATGCCCGCGACCGGGGAGCCGAGGATCACGCGCGGCACGTCGCCGCAGCCAAAGAAGGAATCCAGGCCAACCTTCGCCAGCTCGTCCCAGATGGTCGGGACATCCTCGATGCGAATCCAATGCAGCTGCACGTTCTGACGGTCGGTGAAGTCGGCGGTGTTGCGCGCGTACTTCTCCGAGATCTCGCCAATGGTGCGCAGGCCGGCGGAGCTAACCACGCCACCGTCTAGGCGGATGCGCATCATGAAGTAGTTATCCTGCAGTTCCGCATTGGTCAGGGTCGACGTCTTCTCACCGTCGAGACCCTGCTTGCGCTGGGTGTACATGCCAACCCACTTGAAGCGCGGGGCGAGATCCTCGGCGGGGATCGAGTCAAACCCCTCCTTGGAGTAGATGTCGCGAATGCGCTGCATCACGCTGATTCCGGGGTCTTCCTGCTTTACCCGCTCGTCGTCGTTGAGCGGCTCGCGGCCGTCCACAGCCCACTGCCCTTGGGGCTTGCGCTGCTTCTTGCGGCGTGGGCGCACCGGCTTATTCTCAGCGTTTGGTCCGGTGGTGCCGGTCGTCGTTCCGGTGGTCGTTCCGGTGGTCATGGTGCCTCAAATTCCATCTAGACTGATCTGTCTGTCTACATTGTCCGGTTCAGCCTAGATGGGATCCTGGACAAATTCAAGCGAAATGTTGATTTTTATAGACAGAGTTGTCTATAGTTCGGGGAGTTACCCGCGGTGACCCGTTTAGTGACCCTGCGTGGATTTTCGCTACATTAGAATGTGTAAATTCATGAGCAGCTCGAACGCTTCATGCGGTTCACGCGGCGCAGCAACAAAACGCACCGCGCGAGCTCAATGCACGAGTTCAACGCAAGAGTTCAATGCAAGAGTTCGTTACCGCGGTTCATCCGAAACCGAAGTACGACAAAACCGAAGTACAACCCGAACAAGAAGGATTTGCACCTGACATGCCCGAGAATCGCCCACTTCGCATTGCAGTCATCGGCTCCGGTCCGGCAGGCATCTACGCCTCCGACGCGCTGACGAAGTCTGAGGCCGACGTCAGCGTCGACATTTACGAGCGCATGCCGGCCCCCTTCGGCCTGATCCGCTACGGAGTTGCCCCGGATCACCCGCGCATTAAGGGCATCATCAAGTCCCTCCACAAGGTGATGGACAAGCCCGAGATCCGCCTGTTCGGCAACATTAACGTCGGCAAGGACGTCACCGTTGACGAGCTCAAGCAGTTCTACGATGCGGTTATCTACGCCACGGGCGCTACCGACGACCGCCCGCTGAACATCCCCGGCGGCGAGCACACCATCGGCGCCGGCGAGTTCGTTGGCTTCTACGATGCCAACCCGTACTTCGAGGACAAGTGGGATCTGTCCGCGGACTCCGTCGCCGTCGTCGGCGTGGGCAACGTCGGCCTGGACGTCGCCCGCGTGCTGGCCAAGACCGGCGAGGAGCTGAAGGTCACCGAGATCCCGGACAATGTTTATGATTCCCTGAAGGAGAACCAGGCCAAGGAGATCCACGTCTTCGGCCGCCGTGGCCCGGCGCAGGCTAAGTTCACCCCGCTGGAGCTGAAGGAGCTCAACGATTCCGACACGATCGAGATCGTTATCGACCCGGAGGACATCCAGTACGACGAGGGTTCCGAGGAGGCCCGCCGCGCGTCCAAGATTCAGGACATGGTCTGCACCCGCCTGGAGCAGTACGCCATCGCCGACCCGAAGGGCGCTCCTCACAAGCTGTACATCCACTTCTTCGAGTCCCCGGTTGAGGTTAAGACTGACGCCGAAGGCCGCGTGACCGCATTCGTCACCGAACGAACCGAGCTCAATGGCGATGGCTCTGTCTCTGGCACCGGCAAGCTCACCGAGTGGCCGGTCGGCGCGGTCTACCGCGCCGTGGGCTACAAGTCCGACGAGCAGCCGGGCCTGCCGTGGGATGAGCGTCAGAACGTGCTGCCGAACGTCGGTGGTCGCGTGCTCACCGAGGGGCCGACCGCCGATGGCATCGCGGGCGTTCCGGGTTCCGCCGACCCGGAGGCCGAGAAGCGCGAGCGCCTGCCCGGCGTGTACACCACCGGCTGGGTCCGCCGCGGCCCGGTCGGCCTGATCGGCAACACCAAGGGTGATGCCAACGAGACCGTCGCCAACCTGCTGGAGGATGCTGCCAACGGCATCGGCTTTAACCCGGAGAAGCCGGAGCTGGAGGCCGTCGAGGCTTTCCTCGAGGAGAAGGGCATCGCCCACACCACGTGGGAGGGCTGGTACAGCCTGGATAAGCACGAGCGCGAGCTCGGCGAGGCCGAGGGCCGCGAGCGCAAGAAGGTGCGCGAGTGGGACGAGATGCTGCACCACTCCCAGGGCAAGAACGTCTAAATACGGACTCTCTGCAAAGACACTAGGCAAGGACACCGAAGACTGTGGCCAACACCCCCTCCCCCGCCGCCAGCTCAGCCTCTGGCGCCGCCGAGTTCCCGGATGTTCACTTCACCGGGCGCGCGCTGCTAGCGATGCCTGCCCAGCAGCTGCACCCGCTGTACAAGCTGCGCGTGGACGTCTTCGTCCACGAGCAGCAGACTCCCTTCGCGGAGATCGATGACATCGACCCGCATCCGAACACCCACCACGTGCTGGCCTACATTCACCCTGGCAGTGGCCCGGAGTATCCCTTCGGCCAGCCGGATCCGGGCTCTCCCCTGCGTCTGGTCGGCACGGCGCGCGTGTACGGCAAGCCGGAGGATCAGCACATCGGCCGCATGTGTGTAGCCCAGGATGTGCGCGGGCGCGGCATCGCCACCCAGATCATGGAGCAGGCCTTGGAGGTCTGCAAGGGGCGCGCCGCCGCGCTAGACCCGACCACCCAGGTCGCCCGCGTTTCCCTAAACGCCCAGACACAGGCGCAGGACTTCTACGCGAAGTTCGGCTTCCAGCCGGTCGGCGAGCCTTTCGACGAGGAGGGCATCCCCCACGTCACTATGGAGCTGAAACTCTAGCCCGGCACCCCGCCGCTACCGCGCCACCATCTCCGCCGCGACCTCAGCGCACTTTTTCTACCGCGTCACCTCTCCACCGCGGTTCAACCGCGCGTGGAGAGGTGAATGTCGTTAGAACGTGAATACGTCAGCGCGCGCTGGCCTCCTCGATTTTTCACAAGCCCCTGACCTGCAGCTTTACATTTTCGACACTCATTGCTATTAACGTATTCCCGTTCTGGCGACATTTACCCCGCCCAACGGAGAATTACCCCCACGGGGCGGCGCGTATTCCCGTTCTGGCGACATTTACCCCGCCCAACGGAGAATTACCCCCACGGGGCGGCGCGTATTCCCGTTCTAGCGACATTCCCCCATCCCCTCCGGCACCCCGCCGCTGCTTTCCGGCACCCCGCCGCTACCGCGCCACCATCTCCGCCGCGACCTCGGCGCACTCCTTGCGCCCGCACGTCGCGCTCTCCGGGTCCGCGGCGCACTCCTCGCACAGCAGGATCTGCTCGCGGCACTGCTCGTTCACGCAGTTGTGGAAGTCGTTGGTCGCGTGCCCACATGCCCGGCAGCGGCCCAGCGTAGCGGCGTCATCACTAAATTCCATGTGCATGCGCCCGTCGAAAACATACAGGGAACCCTCCCAAAGCCCCTTGTCCCCGTACTTTTCGCCGTAGCGGACGATGCCGCCGTCGATCTGGTAGACCTCCTCGAACCCGCGGTTCTTCATCAGCGAGCTTAGGATTTCGCAGCGGATGCCGCCCGTGCAGTACGTGACCACCGGCTTGCCCTTCAGGTCGTCGTATTTACCGGATTCGATCTCGCCGATGAAGTCGTGGGTGGTGCGCACATCCGGCACGATGGCGTTCTTGAACTTGCCGATCTCCGCCTCCATGGCGTTGCGCCCGTCGAAGAAGACAACCTCGTCGCCGCGCTCCTCCACCAGCTTGTTTACTTCCTCCGGCTTCAGGTGCACGCCGCCGCCGATCACGCCGTTTTCGTCCACCTTCAGCTCGTCCGGGGCGCCGAAGGCCACAATCTCGTCGCGCACCTTCACGGACAGGCGCGGGAAGTCGTCGGCCGAGCCCGCGGACCACTTGAACTCCATCTTCTTGAAGCCGGGGAATTCGCGGGTGCGGCGCACGTACTGCTTGCAGCTGGCCAGCGAGCCGCCGACGGTGCCGTTGATGCCGTGCTTGCTGATGAGGATGCGGCCTTTAAGCTCCAGCTGTTCGCATAGCGCGCGCTGCCACAGCATCACCGCGGTCGGGTCGTCGATGGGGGTGAAGCAGTAGTACAGCAGGATTCGAGTTTCGTTGAGGTCGGTTGCGCTATGTCCCATACCTCGGATTTTAGGGCTACTGCCCTTCTTCTGCGAAAACCGTCGGCCGCACCTCGATATACCCAGCGGCCTCTTCGGCACGCTGCCGGGCCTGGTCGATGTCCTCGGCGGTGGCCACTGCCACTCCCATTCGCCGCCGCGCGAGTGCCCGGGGCTTGCCGAATAGGTAGACGTTGGTTTCTTCTACTGCCATTGCCTTATTGACGCCCACGTACTCAATATCGCCGTCGTGCTTATCCTCACAGCGGATTACGGCGGAGGCTCCCGGGGAGATCAGCGTGGTATCGATCGGCAGCCCAAGGATGGCGCGTGCGTGCAGGTCGAATTCAGAGAACCGCTGGGTGCCGAGGGTGACCATGCCCGTATCGTGCGGGCGGGGGCTGACCTCGGAGAAGTAGACGTCGTCGCCCTTGACGAACAGCTCCACGCCGTACACTCCGCGACCTCCCAGCGCGGTGGCGATGCGGGCGGCGATGCTGCGAGCGGTATCCAATGCGTCCTCGGACATGTGCGCGGGCTGCCAGGATTCCACGTAGTCGCCGCGGTCCTGGCGGTGGCCGATGGGCTCGCAGAACCAGGTGGCTTCCCGGCCGGTGACGGGGTCGATGGAGCGTACGGCCAGGATGGTGACCTCGTAGTCGAAGGGGATGTACTGCTCGACCATGACGCGCTGGACGTTGGTGCGGGAGTGCTTGAGGGCTGCGTTCCAGGCTGCCTCCAGTTCGTCCACTCCCCCGACGTAGCTTTGGCCTGCGCCGGAGCTGCTCATGACTGGCTTGACCACGCACGGGTAGCCGATTTCCTCGGCGGCGCGGGCGAGTTCGTCAGCGGTGGAGGCGAAGCGGAAGGTGCTGTTAGGCAGGCCCAGCTTGTCGTGGGCGAAGGTGCGGATTCCCTCGCGGTTCATCGTCAGGCGGTTGGCCAGGGCGGTTGGCACGACGGAAGCCACTTCATTGACCTCGATCTCCTGCAGCACGTCGGCAGGGATCGTCTCCGAATCCGGGACGACGAAGTGCGGGCCGACCTCGCGGACCAGCTGGCGGATGGCGTCCTCGTCGTGGATGTCCAGCACGTGGGCCTTGTTGGCCACGAGGTGCGCGGGCGCGCCGACGTAGCGGTCCGCGGCGTGCACCTCCACGCCCAGGCGTTGCAGAGCGATGGCGAGCTCCCGCCCCAGCTCGCTGGCTCCGAGCAGGAGGACCTTGAGGGAGGAGGGAGTCAGTGGAGTACCAATTGCCTCGGGAGTGTACATAGTCTTTCACCTTACTTATGCCCACATACTTACGCTGTCAGGCCCGCCCGGCCCGCGCGCGCCAGCCCCGCCCGGCTTGCGTGCCAGCTCCGCCGCCTTACGCGGCCAGCTCCGCCCATCCCGCGTACCAGCCCCGCCGCGTGCGAGCTTGTAGCCCGCGCGGCCTGATGGGATGATCGGTTTATGAGTGAAATGCAGCCGAACCCCCAGCGTCACAGCTCCCTCCCCTGCTCCCGCCGCTCGTTTCTGCGCGGGGTGGCCGTAGCCACCGCAGCCACCGCCTCCGGCGCCCTGCTGGCAGCCTGTGCCGGCGAGGAGGTTGTGGCGAAGGCCGATGCCGCGGACCTGGAGGTCGGCGGCGCGACAATTCTGGACGGCTGGGTGCTCTCCCGCCCCGGAGAGAACGAGTACAAGGCGTTCTCCACCTCTTGCCCGCACGCCGGTGGCACCATCAACTCCATTGAGAAATCCGGAGACGTAACCGTGGCGGTCTGCCCGAAGCACATGTCCAAGTTCGACGTCGCCACTGGCGATGTGCTGGAAGGCCCCTCCCGCGACCCGATGGTCCCGGCCAAGAAGGTCGAGCGCAACGGCGACTCGATCGAGATTACGGACTAGTTCGCTGCGCTCGGCGGAACTAACCCGGCGCAACTAGCCCGGCGGGACTAGCCCGCCATATCAATCCGCAGGTCGCTGACCTGCGCTGCAAAGCGCGCGTCGTGGCAGGTCCACAGCACCGTCGGCGCGCTCTGCGTGTGCCGCGTGCCCTGCCTGCCCGGCGCGCCCGCGCTACCAGGTTCGCCCAGCGCGCCAGATCCGCCCCGCCCGATCATCCGCGCATACTCGCCACCCGCGTAGCGGTGCATCAGCTCCGCCAGCTCGCGGTAGCCCAGCACGTCCAGCCCCACGGTCGGCTCGTCCAGCATCACCAGGTCCGCGCCGCGCACCATCGCCGCTGCGACCAGCACGATCCGCCGCTTTGCCGCGGGCACGTCCAGCGGATGGGTGTTCGCCCACCTGCCCAGCCGGGCGAAGTCTATTGCCGCTTCGGCCAGCTCCTCGCCCGCCCCCACGGCCAGCTCCTCGGCCACGGTCCGGCAGGTCACCGCCTGATCCATCTGCGTGGGCGCCCAGCCCTTCAGCCCCTCCGCGCGCAGCGTTCCCCGGTACTTCAGCAACCCCAGCGCACCCAGGAAAAGGGTCGTCTTGCCGCACCCGTTCGGCCCGGCCAGGTGCACCACCCGACCTGCGGGAACCTCCAGGTTTATGGGACCGACGCCACCCCGGCGGAAAACCACATCCCGCGCCAGCAGGGCCGTCCCCGTGCTCCCCTGCTCGGTGATCTCCGGAGCCACCGACTCGGCTGCAGGTTTCGGCGCGGGGGAATCGGTCAGGGTGCCGTCGGCTAGCAGGCGCTGGTGCGAGGGGGCGTCATCACTTAAGGGCGAACCCGCACGATCGTAAACGGTGACGGGCCCCGGAAAGTCCGCAATGGTGCGGCGCAGGGTGTCAACGGCGGCGGCGTCCAGGCCGTCGAGGGGGCAGTCGAGCACCAGCGCTTCGGGGCGGGCCAGCAGCGCGGCGGCAATGGCCACGCGGCGGGTCTGGCCGGTGGAGAGGGTGGCGGGATTCTGCTCGGCCTGCCCCTCCAACCCCCATAGGCGCAGGGCGGTCTCCACGCGCTGTTGCATCTCGGCGCGCGGCACCCCGCGCTGCTCCATGGGGAACGCGAGCTCTTCGGCGACCGTGTTGCGCAGCAGGGAAATGTGCGCGCTGGCCTCGTTGCCAACCCACGCCGCGCCCGTCTTTTCTGCGTGCGCCCAGGCGTGTTCGGATAGTCCGACGCCACTATCTCCCCAGATGAAGGTACTCAAAGGCATTGTTCGCGCGGGATCTTTCTGGTCGTTCGCTAGTGCTTGTGCTCGCTAATGCTTGTGTTGGCTGATGCCCATAGCCCAGCTAGTGCACTGCCCACCAGCATCCCACCACCAGGGCAGCGATGGCCAGCAGGCGGACGGCCCAGTCCAGGGCAGTATCCGGGACGGGGCGCAGTACGGTACGCGGGCCGGGCTCGCCGATGCCGGTGCGCTGCAGCGGGCGGGCGCGGGTGGCGGCATCGTCCACCATGCCGACGATCAGCGGCAGGATCATGCGGCACTTCGCCCCCAAAGTGGAAACGTCCACGCCGCGGGAGGCGCGAACCTGCTGGATAGTCAGCCAGCGGGCGCGGGCCAGCGGCAGCAGCCGGGCGGTCGCGCCGACGACGTACACCAGCTTGGCGGGCAGGCGCGGCTGGACGGTACGCATCAGCTGATCGAGGTTCACGAAGCTGCCGATGGTCAGGCCGATGGTGGTGGCGGCCAGAAAGCGGCTGCCCAGGGAAAGGGCGATCTGCAGGCCGTCGCGGGTGATGATCCACCAGCCGGGCTCCTGGCCAAAGGGGGCGTACATCAGGCCGAAGCCGATGAAGGCCGGTAGGCCTAAGAGGTTGGCTGCCAGGAAGGGACGACGGGGCGTCGAGAAGAAAAGAGCCACAAGGGCGCACAGACCCCACGCGATAGCGCTCACGGCGAGGCTATCGGCGACGAGGACGAAGATCACCCCGCTGGCGGCGAGGGTGAGGTAGGTCAGTGGGTTCATGCGGTCTTGTCTGCTGCGGCGGTGTGGTCGGCAGGGGCGCTGCCGTCCTTGCCCACCGGTGCGAAGGTGCGGAGCGTGCGCTGTGGCAGGGCGCGGATGACCAGGTAGATGATGGTGAACACGATCAGCTTATCGAGCGGGTCGGACGTCCAGGACTGCAGGAAGACGGCCGTCATCGGCTCGAAGCCCAACGTCCGGTAAGCAGTGACCAACAGACCCGTGCCCGTGCCTGCAGTGCCGCCGAAAATGAAGGAGGCGATTGGCGCGGAGAGCAGGGCCGTCAGGAAGCCAATGAGCAACGCGGACAAGCCGATTCTCCAATACGCACCGCCCCACCACTTGCCCAGCAGGCCAGCGCAGACGCCGACGAAGGCATAGGCCGCAGCGAAACCCACAACGGTCGGGTTGAATGTGCCCCACACCAGGGCGGACAGCACGCCGGTGACCAGACCCGCCCACGGGCCGGCCAGGGCGCCGACCAGCACGGTGCCGATGGAATCCAGGTACAGCGGCAGTGGCAGGCCCATGTTGCCGATGATGTGGCCGAGGATCACGTTGATGGCCAGGGCGACCGGCAACAGCGCCAGGGTGCGCACGGGCAGGCGCGGGATCACGGCAATCAGCGCGAGGATGGCGGGGACGACGAAGCCGACCAGGGCGATGGTGGAGCTCTTGGAATCAGCGAGGGACTCGTAGTTGGAGTCGCTGGGCTGCCAGATGACGAGGGTCAGCCAGGTGGCGACAATGATGATCGCGGCTAGACCGAGCAGTGCATAAGTGGCTTTTTGTGACAGGGGGCGCATGGGGTGGAACCTCAAATTTCGGAAGTCTTCACACAGGCCAGCGCGGGCTGGGCACAACGTCTATGTCACCTCGACGTTCCGCCCGCGAATCACCCCGCGTGGCCAGTGGTTTTGATGTCGTTTAAATGCTTACAGCCTGCGGACCCGATGCACAAATCGCAGGGCTTTAGGCGGGGCGATTCGGCGGGTTTTCGGATACGAGGGCGGGGGTTATGGAACCCCGAATTAAGTGATCTAGTTGACAGACTAAGCTGTCTATTCTTAAATAGTTGAGCAAGCGACCCACGCACCGGCGGAGGCTTTGCCTCGCCACTCGTGTGCGCCTTCTGGAGCCCCGGGAAAGGCGCACCCGCGCGGGAACCGCACTGGCAAGAATTCCATACAGCTAAACAGCTTTACAGCTTTACAGCTAGACACAGCCCCGCTTGGCGGGGCCACTAGGAAAAGGAAGACAGGAAAGACAATGACTTTCAACGCAACCGTCGCCGGGGTACCGCGCATCGGACCCGACCGCGAGCTAAAGAAGGCTCTCGAGGGATACTGGCGCGATAACTCCACCGGCCGCAACCTGGCAACCACCGCAACTCGCCTGGTCAATGACTACACCGACGAGCTGCTGGCCGCTGGCCTGGATTCCGCAGCGTTCTCCGGCCGCTCTTTCTACGACGCAGTGCTGGACACCACCGCCCTGCTGGGCCTGCTGCCCGAGCGCGTCGCCGACATCGCGGACCACGACAACGACGGCCTGCCGCGCTTCATCGACCGCTACTTCGCCGCCGCCCGCGGCACCAAGGAGCTGCCGGCCTCCGCAATGACGAAGTGGTTCGACACGAACTACCACTACATCGTCCCGGAGCTATCCAAGGACTCCCGCGTAGAGCTGGACGATTCCGCGTTCCTCGAGGACATCCGCGACCAGGTCACCCGCGCAGGCGAGGCCGTTCGTCCGGTGCTGGTTGGCCCGCTGACGTACCTGGCGCTGTCCCGCACCGTCGATGGTTCTGATGCCTTCGCTCACCTCGAGGAAATTTTTGACGCCTACTCCCGCCTGCTCAAGCGCATCGCCGATCGCGGCGTGAAGTGGGTACAGTTCGACGAGCCGATCCTGGTCACCGACTTCGCCTACGCTGATGCGGCCGCCAACGAGGATCTGCTGAAGCGCACCCGCGCTGGCTACGAGAAGCTGGTTGAGGCTGCGGGCGCTGGCGATGAGGGCGTCAACCTCCTCATCCAGACCTACTTCGGCGACGGCAACGCAGCCATCGAGCTGCTGGGCGGTTCCGGCGTGGCTGCCTTCGGCGTGGACCTGGTCACCGGTGGTGCTGCCGCCGCCGAGCTGCCCGCCTGGACCGGCAAGGAACTGCTGGCCGCAGGTGTTGTGGATGGCCACAACGTCTGGCGCACCGACCTGGACGCAGCACTGAAGACCCTGCAGGGCCTGAAGGAACGCGGCCCGGTTGCCGTCTCCACGAGCTGCTCCCTGCTGCACGTGCCTTACTCCCTGCAGCGCGAACAGAACCTGAACCCCGAGGTGCAGAAGTGGCTGGCCTTCGGCTCCGAGAAGATCCGCGAGGTCGCTGCCCTGTCCCGCACCCTGCGCGGCGAGCAGACCGAGGCCGACGAGCAGCTGTTCGCCGAGACCCGCGAGGCCATCGAGGACCGCAAGAACTCCACCCTGACCCACAACGCCGCCGTGCGCGAGCGCCAGGATGCCGTGACCGACGCCGACCGTCGCCGCGACTCCATCGAGGCCCGCCGCGAGGCACAGAAGGCAGAACTGAACCTGCCACCGCTGCCGACCACCACCATCGGCTCCTTCCCGCAGACCACGGAGATCCGCCAGGCACGCGCAAAGCACCGCAAGGGCGAGATCGACGACGCAGCCTACACCCAGGCGATGAAGGACGAGGTCGCGGACGTTATCAAGCGCCAGGAAGAGCTGGGCCTGGACGTGCTGGTGCACGGCGAGCCGGAGCGTAACGACATGGTGCAGTACTTCTCCGAGCAGCTGGACGGCTACCTGTCCACCGAGCACGCTTGGGTGCAGTCCTACGGCTCCCGCTGCGTGCGCCCGCCGATCATCTTCGGTGACGTTTCCCGTCCGCACGCGATGACCGTCGACTGGTACAAGGTTGCAGCTGACCTGACCGACAAGCCGGTCAAGGGCATGCTGACCGGGCCGGTGACCATGCTGGCTTGGTCCTTCGTGCGTGACGATCAGCCGCTGGGCGAGACCGCTGACCAGGTTGCGCTGGCTCTGCGCGACGAGATCGACGACTTGATCGCCGCTGGCGCCCGCGTGGTGCAGGTGGACGAGCCCGCTATCCGCGAGCTGCTGCCACTGCGCAAGGAGCAGCAGCCGGACTACCTGAAGTGGGCCGTCGGCTCCTTCCGCCTGGCTACCTCCGGCGCGGAGAACAAGGTGCAGATCCACACCCACATGTGCTACTCCGAGTTCAACGAGCTGATCGACACGGTCTCCAACCTGGACGCCGACGTGACCTCCATCGAGGCCGCCCGCAACGGCATGCAGGTTCTGGCAGCGCTGAAGGACGAGGGCTACGAGCTGGGCGTTGGCCCGGGCGTGTGGGACATCCACTCCCCGCGTGTTCCGAAGCAGCAGGAGGTCGACGACCTGCTGACTGCCGCCCTGGATTCCGTGGACCCCTCCCTGCTGTGGGTTAACCCGGACTGTGGCCTGAAGACCCGTGGCTGGGAAGAGACCACTGCCTCCCTGGAGGTTCTGGTGTCTGCCGCTAAGAAGGCCCGCGAGCGCGTCTAGTTTCATCTAGCGCCCGCAGGCCACCCGCTGGTTGGCTAGCCACTCCAGCTACCTGGGCACTTCAGCTACCTGGCCACTGGTTAGCTGCGCCGCGTCGGAGACTTTTCGAAGTCCCGGCGCGGCGCTTTTGCATTTCCAAGCCTCTAAATGTCGCTAGAACGGGAATACGCAAGCTCTCAGCGCGGAGCCGGAAAATTTAAAACGCTCTGACCTGCGGGTTTAGACTAATGCAAATTATTGCCCTTAACGCATTCCCGTTCTAACGACATTTACCCCCTCAAAGCCCTTGGCTACCGTCCTTCTGACCCCCGACTACCCGCCTTCTAGCCCCGGCTACCACCCTTCTAGCCCTGAAGTGCCGCCCGCAGACCACCCACTCGAACTTCACCCGCAGACTACCCGCTCGAATTCTGCGAACACATCGGCCGGATCCAGGGACTCTAGGATCCGGGCATTCGCCGGGCGATCCCAGTACGCGCCGCGCGCCTCTGCTCCCCCACTGGTCGCAGCACCTTCACTGGCGGAAACCTCCGCAACCCGGTCGGCCACGGTAGTGCCGCGCATGAGGGGAGAGTCGGCTTCGACGTCCACGGTGGCGTCATAAAAAGAACAAGGAACGCGCCGCAACATCACCATGGCCGCGGCGAGGTCGTGGATCTGCGCGCAATAGCCCACGCCGACCGACTGGTGGAATTCGAAGTAGAAGCGGAGAGCGTCGCCGAGGAGGGTCGCCAGCTCTGGGCGCGTGGGGCGCAGCGCTTGCTGCCACCTGCGCAAACGTTCGGGATAGAGCAGGACTTGCTCGGTGACGTTGAGCGGGCAGATCGTCGGCCGCTGGCGGGTGGAGGCGGGAGCATCGGCGGACGCAGGGGTAGAGGCGGGAGCGGCGAAGACCTCCTTCAGCGCGTGGGGGTCGACCCAGGCATTCCACTCGGCGGTCGGCGTGGTGTTGCCGGGGTAATTAAAAGCGCCGGTCATCAGGGTGATCTCGGCTCCAGCCGTGCCGCTTCCAGTCGCGCCGCCCACAGCCTCCGGCGCATGCCGAAGCGCCCAGGCGAGGTTTGTCGCCGGGCCGGCAATCAGGATGTGCGTAGCTCCGCGCCACGACTCTACCGCCGCCCGCGCATCGTCCTCCGAGCCCGCTTCGCCCACAGCCCCCGCAGCACCACCCCCATCCAGAGGCGAGTAATAGCCTAAACCTTTTTCTCCGTGCGTTTCCGGAGTCGTTGTCAATGGAACCCTCAGCGGCGATCGCGCACCCGCCACGACAGGCACGTCCGCTGCTCCAGCCAGCCGCAGGACCTCAGCAGAGTTCACTGCAGCCTGGCGTGCAGTCGTATTTCCCGCGCTGGTCGTGACTACTAAATCAATCTGCCCGGTGGAATGCAGACCAGCTAAATAAATCAACGCAAGGCTGTCGTCGATCCCCGTATCCACGTCCGCAACAACGCGCGGTTTCTGCATTCCCGTCGAGTTTGAATTTTTAATCATTGAAGCCCGAAAAACTTTCATTATTGTTTAGTTAATAAGGTTTAAGTCTTATATGATGAAGCCTATGGTGCACGACTATGGAAGCTGGCGAAGAGCTTCAAATAACTACCCACGTCATAACCCACGCGGCACCGCAGCTACTCACTCAAACGAATCACTCTCTCCGAAAGCTGCGGCCCGTCGCGCAGACATTCTGGACGCCGCCCGCAAGGTGTTCACCACCGACGGCTACCACCACACTAAGCTGACGAAGATCGCGGAGGAGGCCGGCTGTTCCGTCGGCACCCTCTACACGTATTTCGAGGACCGCCAGGACCTTCTGATGAACGTGTTGGCAAGTGTGGAAAAGGACCTAAACCCCACACTCGACGACAGCTTGCTGAGCATTGATGACGCCCGCGCTACGGTGATTCACAGCAACCGGGAGTTCGTGCGCTTCTACGCGAATAATGCAGGAGCCATGAACCTGGTTGCCCAGTCTTCCCAGTTCACCCCCGAACTTGCGGATCGGCAGATGCAGATCGCTAAGCAGATGGTTGGCCGCAATCGCCGAATGCTGGAGGCGATGATTGCCAAAAACATGATCCCGCCGTTGGAGGATGTGGAATACACCGCCGCCGCCATAGCTGCGATGTTCACGCGCTTCTGCCACGCCACCTTTATTCAGGGATTCTACGAGGTCACGGACGAAAACCGTGAGGAAATCGTGGAGCGCACGATCAAAACCCTCAGTCTGATGACTTTCCGCATGGTCGGCATGGAGGACACGAAGCCCGGGGAGCTCTAAGGCAAACCCGGAAGCCCCTTAGGCGGAGCCATCTTTAGCGGTAGCGGCGCAACGGGCGGCCGCCCGATGCATCCGGAGTGTCCAGGTGCGCGTGTTCGTTGAAGCTCAGCAGCTGAGCCTTACCCGCACTCCGGACACTAAACACGCTCACTGAAGCAGTGAAGATGTTGTTGATCAGCCGCGTCCAGTCGGCGCCGATGAGCTCCGCCGCACACATGGAGATCGGCCCGCCTGAGGTAACCACCACGATTGGTTGAGCTCCCGCGGCGAGGGATGTGGCGTCCGCAAAACCTTGCCTGACCTGCGCGGCGAAAGAGTCGAATGCCGGGGTGGAGCGCCACTCGCGCAGGGCCGCGTCGATGGCACGGCCGAGCAGGCGGTTGTGCTCCTTCATCCCCCGGGGGTTATCGCGCGCGGCTTCGTAGGCCCGGCGGATCTCCGCGAGCTTGTCGGGGTGAGCGCGGAAGTAGGGGGCCAGCACGTCGTCGGAGCTAAACTCGCGCCACTGCTCCACGGTGCGAATGGCCTGCGGCTCCAGGCCAGCAGCCTCCAGCTCCGCATGAACACCTTCGGCCGTGCTGAGCTGCCGACCGAGCGGTCCGGACAGCACCACCGGCCGCGCTGCGCCCTCGCCTGTGGCGCTCTCCTGCACTGCGCCAGAGCGGGCGCCCCCGCCTACCCCACCGATGCGCACGGCCAAGCTGCGCCCAGTTGCCGCGGCCTGCTCGTGCCCGAGGGGTGTCAGGCGGTCGTAGGTTTCCTCCATGGCGCCGTCTGCGACATCGCTGGTGTGCAGGCCTCCAGAGTTCGCCTGCCCATGGCGAACCAGATACAAAATCCCCATTTTCTAGAACTCCAAACTTTTTAAACCTCAGGCCAGTCTCCCTCACTTAGACCCAAATTTCCTTAGTTTTGCGATCCTTCATTTTTGCAGCCCGCCATCTGCTTATGATGCGAGTCACAACTCAATCCCAACATCCCTACTCAAATCCCGTACCCAACACCTGCTAAGGACCCCTTGAATGAGTAAATACGACTACGCCGGGCTGACCGCCATCGTCACCGGCGGCACCCGAGGCATCGGGCACGCCACCGCACTACAGCTCGCAGCCAGTGGCGCGAACGTGGTCATCACCGGCCGCAAGCCAGAGACCGTCGTCCCTGCCGCCGAGGAACTGCAGGCAGCCGCCCGAGAGCAAAACCCGGACGCGGGTCGCGTGATCGGCATCGCCGCCCACGTTGCGGACCCGGAGGCAGCGAAGAAGGCCTGCACCCAAGCGGTCGAGGAATTCGGTCGTCTAGATGTACTCATAAACAACGCGGGCACGAACCCCGCCTTCGGCCCCGTGCACAAGCAGTCCGCGGAAATCATGACGAAGGTTTTCCAGATCAACACCATCGGGCCAGTCATCTGGACCAGCGCCGCCATCGAGGCAGGCCTCGGTAAGGCTGCCGGCACTGACACCGCTGACCGCAGCCCCGCCGGCGCGGTCGTGAACGTCTCCAGCATCGGTGCTCTGTCCATGGAGGACTACATCGGCGTGTACAACGCCTCCAAGGCCGCCCTGCTGCACCTGACCAAGCAGATGGCCCGCGAACTCGCGCCACGCATCCGCGTGAACAGCATCTCCCCCGGTGTTGTTCGCACCAAGCTTTCGGAGGCGCTGTGGAAGGAGAACGAAGACTCCACCTCCACCCTGATCCCCGCTGGCCGCATCGGCGAGCCAGAGGACATCGCCGATGCCATCGCTTTCCTGGCGGCGCCCACCAGCTCCTGGCTCACCGGCGAGAACCTCGTGGTCGACGGCGGAATGCTCGTGGGCAACAAGACCATTGACGTGACCACCCCCGGAAAGTCCGGCGCTGCTGAAAAGGCCGCTGACGGACAATCTGGCGTCGAAAGGTAAAAACAGTGGACTTCCAACACAGCGAACGGTCCTTGGAGTACCAAGGCAAGCTCACCGAATTCATGGACGAGTGCATCTACCCGGCCGAAGCCGTGTACGAGCAGCAGATGCGCGAATCCGGCGACCCGCACCACTTCCCCGCCATCCTCGACGAGCTGAAGGCCGAGGCGAAGAAGCGCGGCCTGTGGAACCTGTTCCACCCCCACCTCGGTGCTGGCGGCACTGGTGACAATGGCAGCGCTGGCGGAGACAGCAACCGCCCGGGCCTGACCAATGCCGAATACGCGCCCCTGGCGGAGATCATGGGCCGGTCCATGCACCTCGCACCAGAGGCCTGCAACTGCAACGCACCGGACACCGGAAACATGGAGGTCTTCGAACTCTACGGCACCGACGAGCACCGGGAGAAGTACCTGGAACCCCTGCTCAACGGCGAAATCCGCTCCGCATTTGCCATGACGGAGCCGGGTGTGGCTTCCAGCGATGCCACCAACGTGCGCATGAGCATGGAGCGCACCGACGGCGGCTACGTGCTCAACGGCCGCAAGTGGTTCACCTCCAACGGCATGCACCCGCACCTGAAGGTGATGATCGTGATGGGCAAGACCAGCCCGGATGCGGAGGTCCACCGCCAGCAGTCCATGCTCGCCGTCCCCGCGGACGCGCCTGGTGTGACGATCGTGCGCAACCTGCCGGTGTTCGGCTACCACGACCGCGAAGGCCACGCGGAGGTCCACTTCAAGGATGTCTTCGTACCGGATAAGGACATCCTCGGCGGCGAGGGCATGGGCTTTAAGATCTCCCAGGATCGCCTGGGGCCGGGCCGCATCCACCACTGCATGCGCGCCATCGGAATGGCCGAGCGCGCCCTGGAACTCATGTGCACCCGCGCTATGTCCCGCACTGCATTCGGCAAGCCTCTAGCCAACCGCGACAACATCCGCGACCAGATCGCCCAGGCCCGCATCGACATCGAGCAGGCGCGTCTGCTGACCATGAAGGCCGCCTGGATGATGGACACGGTTGGAAACAAGGCAGCCCGCCAGGAGATCGCCGCCATCAAGGTGGCCGCCCCGGCGATGGCGCTGCGGATCGTTGATCAGGCTATTCAGGTGCACGGCGGGGAGGGCGTCACCGACGACACTCCCCTGGCCGCGATGTGGGCGGGCTTGCGCACTCTGCGCTTGGCCGACGGCCCCGATGAGGTGCACCGCATGACCATCGCCCGAGCAGAACTGAGGAAGTATCGTGACAAGTAACTCTGGCCGTTCCGGCGCCGCGGGCGCCCCTAGCCCTTTTTCTGACGCCCACCTGGCCAGCTGGCTGCACGACGTAGCCGGACTGGAAGGCGGCGCGAACGGCATTTCCCTGCAGCGGATCGGCGCGGGGCAATCGAACCTGACATACCTGGCCACGGATTCCCAGGGCAAGCGCGTGGTTGTGCGCCGTCCGCCCTTGGGCACGCTGACCGCCAGCGCCCACGATGTTGTCCGCGAGGGCAAGATCATGGCAGCCCTGGAGAACACGGATGTACCGGTGCCGAAGATCTTCGGCAGCTCGACGGACTGGGAGGAAAGCCGCGAAAACAGCGGTGAATCTAGTGAGCGCGTAGCCGACGTGCCGGTGATCGCCATGTCCGCCATCGACGGGGTGACCGTCAACTCCATGAAGGTTGCGGACAGCATCACGCCCGAGGTGCGCGGCAAGATCGCCGACGGGCTTATCGACGCGATGGCGGCGATCCACAGCGTGGATCTGAAGTCGGTTGGTTTGGACGACTTGGCGTCGCACAAGCCCTACGCCCCACGGCAGCTACGGCGCTGGACGGGCCAGTGGGATAAGACGAAGACCCGCGAGCTGCCGGCGCTGGACGAACTGACGCAGCTGCTGGTGGCGAAGATTCCGGAGCAGGACGAGACCGTGCTGGTCCACGGCGACCTGCATATCGGCAACATCATTGCGGCCCCGGAGACCGGGAAGATCAACGCGGTGGTGGATTGGGAGCTGACGACGCTCGGCGACCCGCTGTCGGACATCGGCTCCCTGATGGCGTATTGGCCGGTGAAGAATGGCCTGCAGCTGCCTGGCTTCGAGGCCGCGCTAGCCGACGGGTTCCCCACCCCGGAGGCGCTGGCGGAGCGCTACCTGCAGAAGGCAGGTAAGGATTCCGACCGCGACCGGCAGGCACTGGCCTACTGGCACGTGCTGGGCCTGTGGAAGGTCGCCATCATCGTGGAGGGCGTGGTGCGCCGCGTAATGAATAACCCCTCCAACCAGGCCATTTCCGGCGCTCCGACGCAGGAGATGGTGGAGTGGATCGTTAACCAGGCGGCTATCACCGCCCGCGAATACGGTTTTTAACCCACCATCAGGGACTCGTCATCGCTGGCCAACAACCGGCCAGCATTCTTGCCGAGCATGAGGGTGTAGATCTGTTCAATGTGGATCAGCACCGCCATCTTCGGCGGATTATGCCCCTTCTCCTCAGCGAACTTCACCGCTGCTTCCCACACCGGCCCTTCGTGGAACAACTCTGCTGGACCGATAAACCGGTACCCGTCCAGCTCTGCCCAATCCACGACCGCGACGGCGGCCTTCGAACCGGTCCGCAGGTTTTCCAGGTGCTGCCGGCCGGTGTTTTCGTTGTAGATCAGCGTCTCGTCATCCCACACACGCAGACTGCGCTTCGGGCCGATGTTCGGTAGCAACGTCTCGCCGTCGGTCACAGTCGCCAGGTACGGCAGCTGTGCATCGATCATGTCTTTCATTTCTTGGGTTAGCTTCGCCACGAGCTTTTTCCTTTCTTCTCTCTGGCATATTCCGCACTACGCAGCCGCGTACGCGGTGTGAACTTGGATACACTAGGCACCCTACACAAAAGTTCAATACATTGTTATTGTAAAGTTCGTGTCATTGAACTTTTGGAGCTAGTTTCATGGATATTTACCCCAACGAACAACCAGCTCCAACTAGCAACAAGCTGTAAAGGACCTCTCCCCCAATGCAACCAATCGCGGTCTCGCAGCCGCGCATCGTCTACTTCTCCTCTGCCTCCGAAAACACCCGCCGATTCGTCGACAAGTTGGACATTCCCGCCCGCCGCATCCCCTTGCGGCGCAAGGAGCCGGAGCTCATCGTCGACGAGCCCTATGTGCTCATCACCCCAACCTATGGCGGAGGTGACCCGCGGAAGGCGGTGCCCAGGCAAGTCATCACCTTCCTCAACAATTCACATAACCGCTCTCTCATCAGGGGCGTGATCACCAGCGGAAACAGGAATTTCGGTACGGCATACTGCTGCGCTGGACCAACAATCGCCGCCAAGTGCCGGGTGCCGGAGCTCTATCGCTTTGAATTGCTCGGCACGGCCCGCGATGTTGCCCGTGTTCGGGAAGGCATCCGGGAGTTCTGGGATCGGACTGGCGGGGAGATGTGGCGTCCATAAGACAGAGCAATAAGACACAAGCAGAATGACACGATCGAGAACAATCAGAAAGGAAACAATGAGCTACCTCACGCGCTCCCAAACCCCACCCCAATGGCCGCACGACCCCGCCCGGCCGCTGCGGCCGGTGAATTGGAACCGGCTGGACGACCAGAAGGACCTGGAGATCTGGCAGCGGCTGACCAGCAATTTCTGGCTGCCAGAGAAAGTACCGCTGTCCAACGACCTGCCAACCTGGAACGCACTGACGGACGCAGAACGCGAGCTGACCACCAAGGTATTCACCGGGCTCACGCTGCTGGATACTGTGCAGGCGACCGTTGGTGAGATCAGCCAGATCCCGGATGCCCGCACCGAACACGAACAAGCGGTCTACGCAAACATCGCCTTTATGCAGGCCGTTCACGCGCGCAGCTACAGCAGTGTGTTCAGCACGATGTGCAGCAGCGAGGAGATCAACGCCGCCTATACCTGGGCCATCGGTAACCCAGCCCTGCAGCGCCGAGCGACGGCAGTGATGCAGCACTACTACGGGGACGACCCACTCAAGCGGAAGGTCGCCGCCACGCTACTGTCCTCCCTGCTGCTATACGCCGGGTTCTACCTACCGCTGTGGTTTAGCTGCCGTGGCACGCTGATGAATACAGCCGACATGATCCGGTTGATCCTGCGTGACAAGGCCGTCCACGGGTACTACTCGGGATACAAATTCCAGCGAGGACTGGAGGCCCACCCGGAGCGCTCGGCGGAACTCGAGGAGTTCACATTCACACTAGTGGAGGAACTTCTGGAGTTAGAGAAGGAGTACTCCGGAGATCTGTACGGCGAAGCTTTAGCCGACGAGAAATCGCTGATCGACGGCGTGATGGCCTTCGTGCACTACAACGCGGATAAGGCGCTGATGAATCTGGGGTATCCACCGCAATACGAAGAAGAAGCGGCGAAAACGGAGCCGGAGATCATCGCCGCCCTGGCGCCGGATTCCAACGAAACACACGACTTCTTTAGCGGCTCCGGATCCTCCTACGTGATCGGGCGGGCGGAATCAACGGAGGAGGATGACTGGGATTTCTAGCGCCGCTAGGCCTTAGCTGCCACGGGCACGTTCTTCAGATCCTTGCGCAGGATCTTGCCCGTGCTGGACTTCGGGATCGCGTCGATGAACTCGACCATACGGATCTTCTTGTACGGAGTCACGCGTTCGGCAACCCACTCCATGAGCGCCTCTGCGCTCACGGCCGGGTCGTTCGGGTCCACTCCCTGCTGCAGCACCAGGAATGCACGTGGCAGCTCTTCGCCGTCCGATTCGCGCAGGTAACCGACCACGGCCGCGTCGGCGATGGCCTCGTGGGTCATCAGCAGCGCTTCCAGCTCGGCCGGGGCGACCTGGTAGCCCTTGTACTTGATCAGTTCCTTCATGCGGTCGACCACGTAGGCGTTGCCCAGGTGGTCTAGGTTCGCGATGTCGCCGGTGCGCAGCCATCCGTCGGGGGTGATGGTGTTGGCGGTGGCTTCCTCGTTGTTGAGGTAACCGAGCATCACCTGTGGGCCGCGCACCCACATTTCACCTTCGGAGGAACGCTCGCCCTCGTTCGCGGGCGGGTGGATCTCCTCGAGGTCTTCTGTCGTGATGTCCACGATCTTCACCTCCGTGTTGGAGACCGGCAGGCCGATGGAATCCAGTGGCGTAACTCCGACGTCGCTCACGCTAGTGACGGGGCTGGTTTCCGTCATGCCGAAGCCCTGCAGGATGCGCACGCCCAGGCGGTTAGCCACCGCGTTTGCAAGCTGCCCGTCCAGGGCCGCCGCGCCGGAAAGTACGGTCTCCAGGGAGCCGATGTCGAACTTGTCCACCAGCGGGTGCTTGGCCAGCGCCACGGCGATCGGCGGGGCGATGAAGGTGAACGTGATGCCGTGCTTCTGGTGAGCTGCCAGGAACTTCTCCAGGTCGAAGCTGGGCATGGTTACCACGTGGGCGCGCACGTACAGGCAGGAGTTCAGCAGGACATTCATGCCGTAGATGTGGAAGAACGGCAGCACGCACATCACCACGGAGTCGCGGTCCAGGCCGTTGGGACCGAGCCGCACGCCGATCTGCAGAATGTTCGCCACGAGGTTGCGGTGGCTCAGACGCACGCCCTTCGGCACACCCGTGGTGCCCGACGAGTACGGCAGCACCGCCACGTGAGTCGCCGGGTCGATGCTAACCTCCGGCGCGGGGCGGCCCTCCCCCACGAGCGCCTTGAGGCCAGTTGCTTCGTCGGTGAGGTCGATGATGTTGCCCGGGTCGATCCCTGCCTCTTCTGCACCTTGGACGCCCGCTTCTCCCAGCAGCTTGGTCGTCAGCACATACGTCGCACCTGAGTCCTTAAGCTGTTTTGCCACGTCGTGAGCGTTCAGTAGTGACCCCAAGGTAGTAACAGTTGCCCCGGCGCGGAGAATTCCATGGAAGGCGACCGCGAAGGCGAGGCTGTTCGGGCAGTGCAGCCCGACGACTACGCCTGGCTTGACTCCGCGTTCGGCCAGTGCGCCCGCGAAGGCGTCAATAAGAGCCTTGAGTTCCCCGTAGGTGGTTTGCGATCCCGTGGCGTCGTCCGTGATGGCGATGCGACCAAGGTCTTCTTCGGCGATGTTGCCGAAAAGTACGTCGTAGATTGTGCTGTTCGGGATGTCGATTTCCTGCTGTGGGCTCTGGATCGGCATGGTTTCACTCCTCGTAACCGGGGCTTGCGTTTGCAAATTTAAGACAAACCTTAAGCGAGTGACGTGCATCACGTTGCCGAACAAGTATTTTCCTTTTAAAAATATTCGGATCTTTCCGGCGTTCACCCCCCGTGGCTCCTCAGTAGACTCGAGGTCATGCAGGATAATCGCGCTCACCTCAAGCCTCTCCCCGTACCACCGCTGGATGCCACGCTGCCCGCGCTCCGCCATGCGGTCTCTGCCGTCGCGGATGCCGATACGCTGGCCGCCACGGAGCGAACCATCGAGGACTTCCAAGCCAACCAGGGCCCCGCCCTGCAGTCCGCCTTGGAGGCCTTCGCCGCCGACCGCGACGCCGCGAACAGCAGCTGGCTGGCAGACCGCTGGCTCCGCGATTACCTGACCGTTCGCACGCCGCTACAGACCACCTCGAACGTGGGCTTCCAGATCAACCTGCGCACGGAGACCTCTGGGTTGGATCGTGCCGTGGACATCCTGCGCGCCCTGGCGCTGGTGCACCTGAAGCAGGCCGATGGTTCGATGCCGGAGGAGGTCGACGGCCGCGGCAATCCGCTGGACGCCAACCAGTGGCGCTGCTTCAACGGTGCGCTGCGCATCCCCCGCCCAGACTGCGATGAGGTCACCTTCAGCGAGCTCGGCACCGCATCCCGCAGCATCGGCATGATCGTGGATGGCCACGTGTTCGACCTGCGCATCACGGACGAGCAGGGGCGCCTAGCCTCTCGGGAGCAGCTGCGCGCCATCCTGGAGGTGCTGCGTACTAACTCCGACACCGCCGGGAGCACCACCGGCGACCCTGCCGCTCCCGCCCTGGACTCTCGCCTTTCCTACCTCGGCTCCGCGGCTCTGGCGGAGGTTCCGCTCCCCGCGGAGACTCAGGCCACCCTGCGCGATCAACTTTTCGCGCTGCACCTGATCGACGATGCGCAGGCCACCGACGCCGACCTGCTGCGCGACCTCACTTTCGCCCCCGGCCACGCCTGGGTTTACAAGCCACTGACGTATGAAATCAACCTGGCCAGCAATTTTGCGGCCATGCACGTGGAGCATTCGACGGTCGATGGAGCCACGCTCGTGGAGGCGGTGCGTCGGGTGCAGGAGGCTGTGGATAGTGACGCCCCTACGTCCCCAAGCGCCGACGCGGATGTCACCCCAGCTGATGTCGCCCCGCTGGAGCTATCCCCGGTTGCGCCTGCCGCCTCCATCCCCACCGGCGACGAATACGCCGTAGAAATCATCGAGGTGCCGAAGCTGGCGAAGGAGGAGCTGCCTTTCAAGTTCAGTGCCGATGCGATGAGCCAGCTGATTCTATCCATCGCGCAACTGCTGACCTTCGGCCGCATCCGCGCGGTGTACGAGGCCGTGGATATGCGCGAGTACAAGGCCGGCCGCACGGAATGCCTGCGCGCGGTCACCCCGGAGGCCGTGGCTTTCGCTAAGCAGCTCGTCGCCGGCAAGCCGACTGTCGAGGCCCTGCAGGAGGCCCTGAATGCCCACCGCAACTGGGTGATTGGCTGCAAGACTGGTCGTGGCATCGATCGCCACCTGTGGGCGCTGTCTTTCACCTCGGAGAAGCAGTCCGGCGCTCCCCTGGCGCTGCTGGCGGATCCGGGCGTCAAAGCCGCCCGCACGGACTTCCTGTCCACCACCTCGATCGGTAGCGATGCGCACATCATCCGCTATGTTTTCGCCCCCACTATCCCCAATGGTTTCGGCGTGAACTACACGCCGAAGGCCACCAGCATCGAGTACTGCCTGACCTTCAACCGTGACAAGGCGGAGCAGCCGGAGCAGTTCCAGGCCAACCTCACCCGCGCGGCGGAACTGCTGGCCGACTTCCTGCGCACGCTCTAGCGCGCTCTAGTGCAGCGCCCTAGCTCTCCGCGACGTCGTTGATGACGATGGTCTGGTCGCGGCCCGGACCCACGCCGATGTAGGAGATCCGGCAGCCGGAAAGCTCTTCCAGGCGCTTTACGTAATCCTGCGCCTTCTGCGGCAGCTCCTCGAAGGTCTTGCAGTCCGTGATGTCCTCGTCCCACGCGGGCATGGTCTCGTAGATCGGGGTGGCGTGGTGGAACTCGGTCTGCGTCATCGGCATCTCGTCATGGCGCACGCCATCCACGTCGTAGGCCACGCAGATCGGGATTTCGCCGATGCCGGTCAGCACGTCCAGCTTCGTCAGGAAGTAGTCGGTGAAGCCGTTCACGCGGGAGGCGTAGCGGGCGATCACGGAGTCGTACCAGCCGCAGCGGCGCTTACGTCCGGTGTTCACGCCAACCTCGCCGCCGGTGGTCTGCAGGAACTCGCCCCACTTGTCGAACAGCTCCGTTGGGAACGGGCCGGCACCCACGCGGGTGGTGTAGGCCTTGATGATGCCCAGCGATGCGGTAATGCGCGTCGGCCCAATTCCCGTACCCACGCACGCGCCGCCGGTGGTGGGGTTAGAGGAGGTCACGAAAGGATACGTGCCGTGGTCCACGTCTAGCATCGTGGCCTGGCCGCCCTCCATCAGCACAGACTTACCGGCGTCAAGAGCTTGGTTCAACTCCGTCGTCGCATCGATCAGCATCGGCTTGAGGCGATCAGCGTAGGAGAGGAAGTAATCCACAACCTCGTCCACGTCCACGGCGCGACGGTTGTAGATCTTCACCAGGATCTGGTTCTTCTGGTCCAGCGCGGATTCGATCTTCTGGCGCAGGATGGATTCGTCCAGCAGGTCCTGGGCGCGGATGCCCACGCGGGAGACCTTGTCGGCGTAGGTCGGGCCGATTCCGCGGCCGGTGGTGCCGATGGCGCGCTTACCCAGGAAGCGCTCGGCCACGCGGTCGATGGCCACGTGGTAGGGAGCCACCAGCTGTGCGTTGGCGGAAACGCGCAGGCGGGAGGCGTTTGCGCCGCGAGCTTCCAGTCCGTCGATCTCCTCGAACAGCGCCTCCAGGTTCACCACGCAGCCGTTGCCGATGATGGGCGTGGCATTTTCGGAAAGCACGCCTGCGGGCAGCAGCTTGAGTTCGTACTTTTCGCCGCCGACGACGACGGTGTGGCCGGCGTTGTTGCCGCCGTTGGGCTTGACTACGTAGTCGACCTTCCCGCCCAGAATGTCGGTAGCTTTGCCCTTACCTTCGTCGCCCCACTGGGCGCCTACGACGATGATCGCTGCCATGGAAACTAAAACACGTCCTCTGCGTTGGTACTTCTGTACTCATGGGTGTAGCCCCGCTCCGGCGGTCGGGCGGGGCACCTAGACGTTTCTCCATTCTAGTACCTCGCCGGTGCTTGTGGCACGGCTATGGTGGGTTTCTATGTTGTTTATGTTGCTTTGCGATGTTCCCGCCAGCGATCGGCTACGCGATCCTGTACTGCCGGGCGAGGCCGTGGAGTGCCTTGATCTGTCCGCCGTACCGAAGCGCAAGGAGCTGCGTTTCCTCGATGATCTGGAGCGCTTCGTGGTGGGCTCCACCCCGTCGTTGGAGGAGATGATGCAGCGCCCCGACGCTCCCCACTTGGGCGCCCCGCAGCCGGATCCGCACGAGGTCAGCGAGCGCGTGCGCGTGATCGTGCAGGGTAGCGATGCCGCCCTGGCTGCTGTGGTTTCCAAGTTGATGCGCATTGATGCCCTGTGGGTCGAGGTCGGTTTTATCCCTTCTGGTTCTTCGGCGGTCGCTCTTTCGTGGGGTCTGGACGCCACCTTCTCCCCCGCCGAGCACCTCACCTTCGCGCTGGCTTCCCCGGCAGTGCCGACTCCGGTGATCCGCGACGACCACGGCGTGGTGACGTTGGGAGCGGCGGAGGTCACTGGGCCAGTTAGCACGGCGGGCAAGGCAGGCTCGGAAGGCGAGTCCGAGGATGCGGCGGAGATGATCGGCGAGGTGATCGTCGATTCCGAGGTCCTGTACGAGCAGAACAAGGCGGGCACCAGCGATTTCAATAATGGTGTGCGCTTGGTTCCCACGCCGGATGCTCCGGGGTTGGCTGCGGTGCAGCGTCCGCCGTTGCCCCGTAAGGGCTGGTTTGGGCGCATTAAAAAGCCCCGCAGTACCGTCTCTCCGACGGTGCTGCGGGGGCGGGCCTTACAGGCCGGCGGGGTGGATTTGGCGGTCACCCGTGATGGGGTGCGCCATCCCCGCCCGCTGAAGTCGGTGACGTTTTACCGCCACCTGCGGGATGGGCAGTTCGTGCGCAACTAATCTCGCCCGCTGTTAGCGGACGTAGCCGTGGTCGCGCGCCCAGTTGTACAGGCCGAACAGGCCAGCGCCGATGGCAACCGTTCCGAACAGGGCGGCGATGAAGTAGCCGAATGGGCTGGAACCGGTGATGCTGCTGGAACCGCTGGAACCGTTGCTAGAGCCGCTCAGAGATCCGAACAGGCCATCGCCGGAGCCGGTGCTGCCGGTGTTGTCATTCTGCTTGTCCTGCTCCTTGATGGTCACCTTCAACGTCGTGGTGGTGGTCGATCCATCCGGGTAGGTGATGACAACCGGGACGTCGTAGTTGCCCGGCTTAACATCCTTGCTCGGCTTCAAGGTGACGGTGCCGTCCAGGTTGACGGAGGCCCACGCCGGGGCGCCCTCACCAAGAGCGAACTCTGCGTCGCCATCCACGTCAGCCGGCGGGGCGACGGTGGTTTCGCTGCCCTGCTTCACGTCGGCATCGGGGTAGGTCGGATTGTACTTCTCGTTGGTCGGCTTCACGGTGACGGTGATGTTCACCGTCGTATCGTCGCCGGAACCGTCCTCATAGGAGACCTTCACCGGAACGGTGTACTCCTTGGCCTCGACCTCCTCGCCCGGCTTGGCGGTGACGGTGCCGTCCGGGTTGACGGTGATCCACGACGGTACACCCTCGCCAGCTTCGAAGGTCGCCCCCTCAGCCACATCGGTCGGAGCCGGAGCGGTCACTTCGTCACCCTGCTTCACGGTCACGTCCGAGTAGGTCGGATCATGAAGCTCGTTGATGGCGCGCTCCGTAACCGTGACCTTCAGCTCGGCATTGTCAGTAGTTCCATCGGGGTAAGTGACGGTAACCGGGACAGTGTAGCCCTTCGCATCAACCTCGCCGCCCGGGTTCAGCTCGATAACGCCCTTGTCATCGATGGATGCCCAATCCGGAGCGCCCTCAGCCAGGGCGAACTTGGTGCCCTCCGGCAGGCCCTCGATGGCAGGAGTTTTTGCAGAACGGTTGGCCTGCACGGTGATGCTGCCAAACTCCGGGGAGTAAATCTGGTTGTCCGGCTTCTTGGTGACAGTCACCTTGGCAGTTGCTTCGTCGGTGGACTTATCTGAGTAGGTCACGACAACCGGAACGGTGTACTCCTTGTCTTCGGTCTCCCGAGTAGGCTTAGCCTCGATGGAACCGTCCTCGTAGACGGTGACCCATTCCGGCACGCCCTCGCCAGCGGCGACCTTCGTCCCCTCTGGCAATCCCTCCGGGGCAGGGATGGTGGCGGCACCTTCCCGCTCGACAGTGGTCTCGCCGAACTGCGGATCGTGCTGCTCCGCGAGGGACTTCTCCTTCTCCTTTACCGTCACGTTTACAACGGCATTGTCGGTAGAAGAGTCCGGGTAAGTAACAACAACCGGGACGGTGTAGTCGCCGGGCTTTACGTCCAGGCTCGGCTTGACAGTGACGATGCCGTCCTGACCGACGGTCGCCCACTCCGGAGCGTTGGCGCCCTTGGCGTAGGTGGTACCTTCCGGTGCCTGCGCGGTGTTCTTCGAGGTAGCAGCATCCTGCTGCTTCACCTCAATGGCGGAGTATTTAGGCTCATTAAAGTCGGCAGCTTCTCCAACCTGAGTAACGCCCAGTGGCTTGTACTGGTCAGTCAGACAGTTAATCCGAATGCCAATACCTCCCTTAAAAGTCCATCCCGCAACCCCCTCTGCGAAGAACATGTTTGAGTGATGAACACGCTTCTTGGAATCCCGCTTACTATTCACTCTGGGAGTCTGGATTTCAACCTTTCCAGTTGTCTTCGCCTTCAGCTTCAACACCACTGGAGAGAAATCCAGGTACACGGTGTTACCCGACCTTCTCGGCCGCATCATGTTGTTAACAGTAAGAACCCCATTGCTTAACGTCACATTTGAAGGTGGATCTACAAGGTCAACATCACCAGATACAGCAAATCGGACTATATTATTCTTCGAAAAGCTGGGCTCCCCGAATGCAGCGCGTAGCCTATCATCTGAGACCGCTAAGGTATCCATGCTGAGGGTGGCATCAAATTCTTCGCCAAGCTTGGCAACTTCTGGCATCACTACATGGAACTTCCCTTCAAAATCCATGGGTTGCACAAACTCTAGCGGGGATCCACCCAACCCAAATACACTGCACTCAAGCGGCAGGTTCGTATCCTGCGTCTTGTTGGCCGTGGCAGCCTGCGCAGCTACCGGGGAGAACGGGGACTGTGGGACAGCCGTGGCAGTCAGAACCAGGCTGGAGGCAGCCGCGACAGCAGTCATTGTGCGGCGCGAACGGAGAAACATCATAAGAGGCACCTCAAAGTAGAGCGAGACGACGTTAAGTCGTTGTGGGGAACAATTCCCCAGCTTCTTTAAGAATCTACTATCGTCCCTCTTAAGGTTCCACTCGTAGCCCCCCGCTTATTCCTCCAGGTCGTCCCACACCTCCGGCGGCTGCCATGGCCTGTCCACCGTCGGCCGCAGAAACGCCATAGCCGACTCACGCGAATAGCCGCAGACCTGCAGGGCGTCAACAATAATCGAGCGACACTGCGCCAACACCACCGTGCCCGACAAACCCGTGCCATCCGCGATGGCCAGGTCCGCCTCCGCGGCGAGTTTCTGCAGGGCACGCACGATCTCCGGGATCTCCACCGCCTCGTCGCGGGTGCCGCGCGTACCGCCCTCGGCGAACAACGCACCCAGCTGGCCCAGCTCGTTAGAGATGCCGCGCATCAGCTCGATCATCTCCTCCGGCGGCTCGATCTCGTCCAGCATCATGATCTCCGCCCGGCGCGCCAGCACGCGCGTATTGCGCATCACGTTATCCACGGGCACCAGGATGCGGTTCATCGACTTCGCATGCCGCCGGGCCGTCCAATAAATCGGCGAGACGGCCACGACCTCCGAGCCGCCGCCCACGTTCGTCAGCAGAGCATTCACGTAGGTCTGGGTGCCTCGGGCGATCTCCAGGGCCTTGGTAATTTTCGCCGCGTCACGCTCCTCCATCCCCTGCGCCACATCGTCCAGCACCAGCGAAGCCTTCGAGATCAGCGTGGAAACCTCCCGCCTAGCCGGGCGCAGCGGGGAGTTCGGCACCAGCGCCAGCACCAGAATGCCGATCACACCGCCGATCAGCGCGTCGATCATGCGGTCCCACGAACCAGAAGACCCCGGCGGCAGGATCGTCGCCACCAGCACCGCGGAACTTGCGGCCTGGAAAGCCACAGAGACCGACTTATCCACGAACGTTGCCACCAGAATGGCGAACAGCACCACCACGGAGACCTGCCAGTATCCGCTACCAATGTTGCTGATCACCAGGTCGCCGATACCCACGCCCACGGAGGCTCCCAGCACCAGCTCGAAGCCACGGCGCAGACGCTTACCAGCGCTCACGCCCAGGCTCAGCACCGCCGCGATGGGCGCGAAGAAAGCCTGCTGGTGGTCGAAAATCTGCTCCGCGATGAGCAGCGCCAGGCCCGCGCCGATAGCGCACTGGATGGCGAAGACTATCCCCTCGCGCACGCGGATTGCACCCTGCACCGGCGCGATGCGGCGCAGGTTCCGGGCTGCGGCGCGCACTCCGGGGCGCAGGCGGTTGGCCGGCTCGCCCCACATCTCTTTCGCGGTCCGGGGCCGCGGTTGTGGTTCTGCCATGCCCGCCAGTTTAGGTGGTTACGTCCGCCCACACGGCCAGATGGTCAGTCCCCAGAATCCGCTTCGTGCCACCACCCAGGCACTCGCCGGTGGTCATGATGTGGTCCAGCCGAATCACCGGGAACACCGCCGGCCACGTTGGAGTGTGCGCCAAGTGCCCCGTGCAGTCACTGAGCTCGAAGTCGCGATAGCGCGGGTGGCTGCGCGTTGCATTGAAGTCCCCGGCCAGCACCAGATGGCGCCGGGAGTTCGCCCACTCGCTAAGGTTCGCCAGGTCGCGCTCCCACGCAGGCCGGTCGTCCTTCGCCGGCGCTACCGCATGCACGCCCACGAACTCGCTGTTGCCGTGCAGCGGCGCGTTCACGCGCGGGGTTTGGAAGCGAGTAAGCCCACGAACCATGTTGCCGTGCGCCCCTGTTTTCTCTTTATATGACGCCGACACGAGAGCCACAACATTATCCGCCCGATCGTTGCCAGGTCGCGGCTGGGTCATCGGAAGATAGCCGGTCTTGTCCGCCACGCTCGCGATTTCCTCCGTATTAGTCTCCAGGAGGAAAACCACATCGGGTTTGAGCTCGTCGATCGCGCGGGCGATCCGCTTATCGTCGGCCTTGCCCCAGTACGTGTTGAGGGAGAACACACGGGTGGGGTTGGTGGCGTCCGAAAAACTGGGTGCCGGTACGCGCGGGACGATCAAGACCGCCAGTAGGGCCAGCACCGCGCAAAGCGCCGCGCGGCGTACCGAACGGAGGATGCCGATACCCGCCGCGGCGAGCACCCCGGCGACCCACGCGCTGGCCTGCATTTCGGCCACGAAAGGCCAGCCGGCTGTGGGTTCTGCGGGCCAGAGGATGCTGGACATCCAAAGTATCGCCACGACTAGCGTGACGATGCAGAGGTTCCGGTTCACTCCGCGGCTCGGGGCTGGCAGAGAGAAAGAACGGCGTTGGTTCATTTCCGTTCAGGCACAGGTTAGCCCTCGGCGGGCGGGGTGGCGCCGGGTTCGGTGATGGGCTTGGGCTCGGCCTTCTTGCCGGAGCCGTCGAGCCCCAGCGCTGGGGCTGCCGCTGGGTCACAGTCGTGCAGCAGGTTCAGGCAACGCACGACTTCATCGTCCTCGCCAAGTGCGCGAGCAGTCTGCACTAGCGCGCCGATAGCGCGGAGCACACCCTGGTTCGGCTCGTGGCTCCACGGAACCGGCCCGGTGCCGCGCCAACCATTGCCACGCAGGGCGTCCAGGCCACGGTGGTAGCCGGTGCGGGCGCAGGCGTAGGCCTGCACGGGCTGACCTTCGGCCAGCAGCACCTCGGCCAAGGCAGCCCATGCGCCGGAATCCTTCAGGTTCTCCGAGACCGCGGCCTCCAGCGACTCACGCGACTGTGCAGTACTTGCACCACCGCCAGCACCTGCAGCACCTTCCACCGGAATGGAGCTTGCCAGCTCCTGCGGCAGGCGCACCTCCGGGTGCTCCGCGCCGAAGAGGTCTCGACTGTGACGAATCTGTTCTGCCATCGTGCTAGCGAAACCTACTTAGCGACGGAAGTGCCAGCGGAGTGCAGGTCATTGCAGGCCTCCACCACGCGGACGGACATGGCCTCCTCAGCCTGCTTCAGGTAGGAGCGCGGGTCGTAAACCTTCTTGTTACCGACCTCGCCATCGATCTTCAGCACACCGTCGAAGTTGGTGAACATGTGGCGGGCAACCGGGTTGGTGAAGGCGTACTGGGTGTCCGTATCCACGTTCATCTTGATCACGCCGTAACGCAGGGCCTCCTCGATCTTCTCCTTCTCGGAGCCGGAGCCGCCGTGGAAGACGAAGTCGAACGGGTTGGAGCCCTCAGAAAGGCCCAGCTTCTTCTCTGCAACCTTCTGGCCCATGTCCAGAACCTCCGGGCGCAGCTTCACGTTGCCCGGCTTGTACACACCGTGGACGTTGCCGAAGGTAGCGGCCAGCAGGTAGCGGCCGTGCTCGCCGGTGCCCAGAGCATCAACGGTCTTAGCGAAGTCCTCTTCGGTGGTGTACAGGTTAGCGCCGGCCTTGGCCTCCACGCCGTCTTCCTCGCCACCGACAACGCCGATCTCCACCTCGAGGATGATGTTGGCCTTCTGAGCGTCAGCCAGCAGACCCTTGGCGATCTCCAGGTTCTCGTCGATCGGGATAGCGGAGCCGTCCCACATGTGGGACTGGAACAGCGGGTTCTCGCCAGCCTCCACGCGCTTGCGGGAGATCTCCATCAGCGGGCGGACGTACTCGTCCAGAACTTCCTTCTGGCAGTGGTCGGTGTGCAGAGCAACGTTCACGCCGTAGTGCTTAGCAGCCTGGTGAGCAAAAGCAGCCAGGGCCTCCGCACCTGCAACCATGTTCTTCACAGCCAGGCCGGAACCGAACTGGGCACCACCGGTGGAGAACTGGATGATGCCGTCGGACTCCGCATCCGCAAAGCCCTTCAGAGCAGCATTGATGGTCTCGGAAGAGGTGCAGTTAATGGCGGGGTATGCGAAGCCGTTCTCCTTCGCATTATCCAGCATGTCGCGGTAGACGTCGGGGGTTGCAATAGGCATTTCGATGCTCCTTCAATTCCTTGAAATAGGGCAGGTAGGTCTCCGCCCACAATTATGCCCACAAATTCAACACCGTGCAGTTACTCCGCCCAGCACTCCCCCTTATGCCCACGCGCCCTGCCTACACCCTGCCTTTCGCCGCTCGTCTACCCGGCTCTCGCTACTTGCCCACCACTGCTACTGTCGCGCCGCTACTCCGCCGCGATGGTACGCGCCGCCGCCTCCATCAGCATCCACCCGGAAAGCTGGACCGATAGATCTCGCTCCGCAATATCGGAGCTCGCCACCGCCCCCGCAATCGTCGCGCCAACCAAACCACCGGCCTGCGGCATCGTCGCATCCTTCGACCAATCGGCAGAGAACACCGGCAGCCCATCAACCTCCAGGCGGAAACGCCACACCTGTTCGGCTGTCGCCAACACAATCCGTCGAGCTATGGCCACCGCCTCCGTGCCGTGCCGACCTGGCGTCGGCAAGCACTCAACAACAAGAGAAAGATAGCGCGCAAGAATGCCATTAAACAGTCCGCCATCACCGCCCGCAGTGCGCGCATTGATCGCACCGTCGCTGTCGGTAAGGTGCACCTCGATCGCGCGGAGCAGGCCATGGATGCGGGTTATTTCTTTGACGCCCACATCTGAGACCGTGCGGTCCTCCACCCCAGCCGCACGCCTGCGCGCGAGGGCGAGCTCCACGCATGCGCCGAGCATCACCCCCTGGCAATAAGGGTGCACCGCCGTGACGGGCTCCGGGCCGGCCATCCGCATGTGGATACCGTCCATGACCAGGCCGTCTTCGTTGATGAGGTTGTCGAAGGTCCAGTTGATCAAACGCTCTGCAGTCTCAATATCGCCATTGCGGGCTGCGAGGATTGCGGCGGGGCCGTTGGTGGGGACGTTGTAGAAAGTCTCCTGTGTGCGCCACGGCAGCACGCCTGTGAGGCTATCCACGCCCTCGAAAATGTTCTCCACCAGGGGTTCCAGCTCGCGGGGCGTGCCGAGTTTTGCCTGGATCTTCGGAGTGTTCGCCACCCGCTGCAGGGCCAGAGCCAGCCACGCCTTGTCGTCGTAGTAGTGGTTGGCGGTCAGGGAGCGGAGGTTGCGGATGCGCATGGCGCGGAGGTGCCGGCGGATGGCGAAAATCCGGGAGTGGGTGGGGCGGCGGATGGCGGCATCGATGAGGTTGTCGATGTAATGAGCTTGCCACCAGTAGTGCCAGCGGACGAACATGCGGTCGCGAGTCGTCGGCGGCCAGGCGATGACCCCCAGCGTGGTGCGTGGGATGCCCCAGAGGCGGCTGGCGTGGCGCTCATAAACCGCCTGGTAGGCGAGGTCCGCGCGGTGGTCCCAGCGTTCGATGAGCTCCTGGTTGGGGTTGGGGGATTCTGCTGGCGAGGCCTCTGCGGCCTGCCCGGCTGCCTCTATACCCGCCTGCCCGGCTGCCTCTAAACCCGCCTGCCCGGCTTGCTCAGCCGCCTCTGTACCCGTCTGCCCCTCCACAGATTCCTGCGGCGCCGCAGAAATGTCTCCTACCTGCGACGACTTGCTGCTCCGCTTCTTTTTTCCGGGAAGATTAAACACTCTGCACACCTCACTCGGTTGTAGCGCTTTGCAGAACAGTCTAGCCCTCCTCCGGAACTGCGCTGCCCAGCAGTCAAATGTCGCTAGATCGGGAATGCGTTAAAGACCATAATTCCCAACTACGCAAACGTGCAGTTCAGAGCGTTTTCATTTTTCGAAGACCGCTACGCGCGCCCACGTATTCCCGTTCTAACGACATTCTGCTCACCAGAGCCCCAATTCCTACCCCCAACGCTCTGCGCATTCCCATGCATTCCCGTTCTAACGACATTTGCGGAGTCACGGAGGGCGCAACTACCAAGCCTGGGGCAAGCGCAGCTACCAGGCCCACGAAATCCCCACATTCCAGACCTGGAGACACCTCATTTACCAGGCCTGAGACAGGTCCGCGTGCTGGCGGATCCACGCATGCATCGCAATCCCTGCCGCCACACCGGCGTTAATGGACCGCGTCGAACCAAACTGAGCAATAGAGACCGTCATCCGCGCAGCATCCTGCGCCTCCTGGGTCACGCCCGGCCCCTCCTGGCCAAACAGCAGCAGGCAGCGCTCCGGCAGTTCCGCGGTTTCCAGCGGCACGCACCCCGGGGTGTTATCCACTGCCACCACAACTAGCCCCTCCCGGGCGGCGAATTCCAGCACCTCCCCCACCGTCGCATGGTGCTGTAAGTGCTGGTAGCGGTCGGTTACCATCGCTCCGCGCCGGTTCCAGCGCCGCCGCCCGACGATGTGCACGGTGTCCACCGCAAAGGCATTCGCAGTCCGTACGACGGTGCCAATGTTCGAGTCGTTTTCGAAGTTCTCAATGGCGATGTGCAGCGCGTGCCGCCGGGTATCAATATCCGCAATGATCGCGGACTGCTTCCAGTAGCGGTAGGCATCCACCACGTTGCGTGTATCCCCGGCGTCCAGCAGCTCGGGGTCGAAGCGCGGATCCGTCGGGCGGGGCTGGTCGGGGTGTTCTTCTTCCCAGCTGCGCACCCCTCGGGGATGCTCCAGCCACTCCGTCGGTCCGGGTTTATCGTGTGATTCGGGGGAGGTGGGCGTCATCAAAAATACCTAGGAAAGACCCAGGTCGGACAGGCCCAGCAGCGAACGGTACTCGACTCCCTCGGCCTCAATAACATCCTTGGCACCGGTCGCGCGGTCCACGACGGTGGCCACGCCAACGACGGTCGCACCGGCCTCGCGGGCAGCGGCGACGGCAGTCAGCGGAGAGTTGCCCGTGGTGGTCGTGTCCTCGACGATCAGCACCCGCTTGCCCTCAATGTCCGGGCCCTCGATGCGGCGCTGCATGCCGTGCTTCTTGGCTTCCTTGCGCACGACGAAAGCGTCGATGGTGCGCCCGGCAGCCTCGCCAGCGCCAGCCGACCCAGCGTGCATGATCGCTGTCGCCACCGGGTCCGCGCCCAGGGTCAGTCCGCCGACGTGCGCATAGTCCCAGTCGGCGGTCAGCTCGCGCAGCAGCTCGCCAATCAGCGGAGATGCCTCATGGTGCAGGGTCGCGCGGCGCAGGTCGACGTAGTAGTCGGCCTCCTTGCCGGAGGACAGGGTCACGCGCCCGTGCACCACCGCCAGCTCCTTCACGAGCTCAGCGAGGCGCTGCTTCTTAGCTTCATCGATCATTGCGGTTTCTCCTTCTTGTCTGTGCCGTTGTGTGCCCGGCGGGACTTACTGCTGGTCGTCTTCGACGACCTCGCCGTCGACGGTTTCGTACTCGATCGGTTCGATGGGTTCAGGGCGGGCGTGGCGTGCCTCTGGCGCACGATGACGCCCACCGCTCCGCCGACGCTGCGTCACAGGAGACAGGCGCACTGCAGTGGACTTGGTCTCCTCGAACTCCTCGAAAATGGTGGCCTCTTCTGCCTCGACGCGGATGACCTGCGCATATTGCGAATTGTGCGAGCTCATGTGCTCGGGGTCTTCACCCAGGCGCGGGATGCCTCCGTCGCGGCGGCGACGCCGCCCCGCGTGGAGGTCGTCATCCTCCGCGGGGTCGTCGTAGTCGCCCACGGCAAAGCTGTTGAAACTGTCCGGGTCTCCGCCTTCCCAGCGCGTGTGCGTGCGAGAGGGGAAGGTCACCGGCTCGGCGGGGCGGGTGATGTCGGGCCGCTCCGGGTTCGGAACTTCCGCGTGTGCGGCAGCTTCCTCAGCGCGGGCAGTGCTGTCCTGCGCGAGATTGGAGTCCGCGGCGGCGGAGGCGGTGGCGTCACTACCAGCACCGCCCGCATCATCCGCAGCGCCATCAGGCACAGCCTGCAGGTAGGCCGCGCGACGGGAGGAGGTCTCGGCGGCCTGCTCCTCGATCTCCTCCTGGTTCACCGGGTCGGCGGTGTTCACCTGCAGCGGGCCGCCGGGCAGGGGGCGCAGTTGGTCGGCGGCGAGCATCTCCAGCGGCGCGCTGGTCTGCGCTGGGGGCAGCACCATCGCGGCATCCACCAGGGAGCGCAATCGCGGCAGGATCTCCTGCCACACATTGAAGTCGAGCTTGCGGGAGATCCGCACGACCGTCCAGTTTTGCCCCCACGCCACGTCGCGGGCGACCTGCGACAGTGCGGCCAGGGAGTCCTCCACCCGGGCGTCCAGCATGCGGTCCAGCGCGCGGACGTCGGTGGTGTATGCGGCGAACGGGGGCTGGTCCAACAGGTCAGTGCGGCGCATGCCGGCGGGCTGTGCACCATCGGCGGAATACAGCACCTGAACTGGGGATTCCTCCACCCGGCGCATCGCCATCAGCGTGGACGATCCCACGTCGCCGATGTGCACCTGGTGCCCGTCGACGAAGCCACTGACGACCTCGCGCAGCGTCGGCACCCCACGCCGCTGATCCCCCAGGATGGCGATGGGCCAGTCGCGCGCGACCTCGCCGTCTTCCTTCGTGTACTCGAAGCCGTTGTCGGCCGCCCATTGGCGACGCCGCCTCCGGGGAAAACCGAAAGCCGCCATTGCTGACGCGGGCGCAGACGCAGGCGTGGGCGCGGGGGAAACGGCGCCTTCCTCTTCTACAGGCTCAGCTTCGGACCAATCCTCCGACGGTTCCTCTTCCCAGTCCTCTGCCCAGCCTTCAGCGGGGCTCTCGTCTAGATCATCGTCCGCATTTTCGGCCGGGTATTCGGCGGTATATTCGCCTGGCTCGTCTTCGTAGCCGTACTCTTCCCCGTACTCATCGTCGCCCTCGGACCATGAGTCGAACTGCGGGCCTTCCCAGGCTGCGGACCATTCTTCGTCGTCCGCCTCGGACCACTCGCCGTCTTCATCCTCGAGCCATTCGTTGCCCTCAGGCTCCCCCTCGGAGTCGCCCTCGAAGCTGCCATCCTCATAGCCCTCATCCGTGGACCAGTCCCCGTTATACCCGCTGTACTCGCCGTACCCGCGGTTCCCCTCGTTTCCGTCGGCTCCGTCGGCGCCGGTTGCGTCGCTATCTTTTGCGCGCAGCAGTAACCACACGGCAAGGCCCAACAGGGCCAAGCCGAGGATTAACGCGAACATGGAACCGACCATAGGGTCTTGTTTTACTCGTTAGCCGCCTGGTAAGCCTCAGCGTCCATCAGCTCGCCAGCCTCGGTCACCTTGACCTCGTACAGCCAGCCCTCACCGTAGGGATCCTCGTTGATCAGGCCAGCGTTGTCCTCCAGCGCCTCGTTCACAGCCACGATCTCGCCGGAAACCGGTGCGTAGATGTCGGAAACGGACTTGGTGGACTCAACCTCGCCGAAAGCCTCGCCGGCCTCGACCTCGGAGCCAACCTCCGGCAGCTCGACGAACACGATGTCGCCCAGCGCCTCAGCGGCGATGTGGGTAATGCCCACGCGCACGGTCTCGCCCTCCACGACGGCGGAGGTGTTAACCCACTCGTGCTCCTCGGAGTACAGGAAATCGGTTGGCAGTGCAGTCATTGTTCTTAAGCCTCTCTTGTGAAACCTTGTGTGGCTACTTCTGTGGTTGCCTGCCCAAACCTTACACCAGCGGGCAGACAACCCTTTTGCGTTACTTACGCTTTCTTGCGCTCGCTCGTTACTTCTCGCGGGAGTAGAACGGCAGCGCCACAACCTTGTATTCAAAGCGCTTGCCGCGGATGTCTACCTCCACGGTCGCACCCTCGGCGGCCGCGCCGGAGGACACTGCGGACTTCGCAACGTATGCCAGCGCCACCGGGTGGCCCAGCGTCGGCGACAGCGCACCGGAGGTCACGGCACCGATGGCCTTCTCGCCGTCACCGGCGAACACCTCGTATCCCCCACGGGCAGCGCGGCGACCTTCGCCCGCCAGCCCGATAAGTACCTGCTGGGTGCCCTTTTCCTTGGCGGAAACGATGGCGTCACGACCAACGAAAGAGTCCTTAGACTTCGTCGCCGCAAGAATGCCCAGACCAGCATCGACCGGGGTGAGCTTCAGCGATAGCTCGTTGCCGTACAGCGGCATGCCGGCCTCCAGGCGCAGGGTGTCGCGGCAGGCCAGGCCACACGGCAGGCCACCCAGCTGCGCAGCCTGGTCCATAGCCTTGGTCCACACGGTCTCCGCACCATCGTTAGCCACGATCAGCTCGAAACCGTCCTCGCCGGTGTAGCCGGTGCGGGCCACCAGCACGGGCTGACCAGCGGCAACACCGCTGAATGCCGCGTAGTAACCCAGCCCTTCGATAGCCTCGGCAACGGTCTCGCCCGCGCCGGATGCCTCGGGTGCATCCACGACGTTCTCCACGATCTCCAGCATCGCCTGCGCGGCCTTGGGCCCCTGTACGGCGATCATGGAGGTCTCGTCGGACTCGTTGTTAACCTCCACGTCAAAGCCCTCGGTGCGGCCCTGCAGTGCGGAAACCACGTTGTCCACGTTGCCCGCGTTCGGCACGATCAGGAACTCGTTGTCGCCCAGGCGGTAGGTGATCAGGTCGTCGATGATGCCGCCGGATTCGGTGCAGATCATCGAGTACTTCGCCTTGCCGACCTTCACTGCCGACAGCTTGGAAATCAGCGCGTGGTCCAGGAACTCCGCCGCCTGCGGGCCGGTCACGCGAACCTCACCCATGTGGGAGAGGTCGAATACACCCACGGCGTTGCGTACAGCGTGGTGCTCGTCCAGCTCACTGCTGTACTTCAGAGGCATGTCCCAGCCGCCGAAGTCGGTAAATCGCGCGCCCAGCTTCTCGTGCACCAGGTGCAGCGCGGTCTTCTTAAGTTCGGTCATGTCTTGTTCTCCTTCTTCTCTTTGTGACGCCCTTAGCCCCAGCGGACCCTAGTCCTCGTTAATTGCGAAGTCTTCCAGGGGCGGGCAGGTGCACACGAGATTGCGGTCGCCATAGGCGTTGTCGATACGACGCACGGGGGTGAAGTACTTGGTGTGTCGCAGGCTAGCCACCGGGTATGCGGCCTTGGCACGGCTGAAGTGACCACCGGATACAGCTTCCTCGAAGTCGTCCCGCACAACAGAATAGGCGGTGAACGGCGCGTGGCGCAGAACGGACTGCTCGGCGGTGACCTTGCCGTCGATAACTTCCTGGATCTCCCCGTGGATGGTGATCATCGCTTCGATGAAGCGGTCCAGCTCTTCCTTGTCCTCCGACTCGGTGGGCTCCATCATCAGGGTGCCGGCGACCGGGAAGGCCAAGGTCGGGGCGTGGAAGCCGAAATCCATCAGGCGCTTGGATACGTCCTCGGCGGTGATGCCGGAGGCCTTCGTCAGCTCGCGCAGGTCCAGGATGCACTCGTGAGCCACCAGGCCGGTGTCGCCCTTGTACAGCGTCGGGAAGTAATCCTCCAGCTTGCGGGAAACGTAGTTGGCGTTCACCAGGGCCATGCGGGAGGCCTCGGTCAGGCCCTCGTCACCCATCTGTGCGATGTAGGACCAGGTGATCGGCAGCACGCCAGCGGAGCCGTACTGCGCGCCGGAGACCGGCTGGCCGGTCTGCAGTGCAGCATCGCCATCGATAACGTCGGCGTTCGGGTCGGTGGGCAGGAACGGGATCAGGTGCTCTGCCACGCACACCGGGCCAACGCCCGGGCCGCCACCGCCGTGCGGAATGGTGAAGGTCTTGTGCAGGTTCAGGTGGGAAACGTCGCCGCCGAACTCGCCCGGCTGGGCCAGCCCGACCAGGGCGTTCAGGTTAGCGCCGTCGACGTAGACCTGGCCGCCGGCATCGTGGACCTTCTGGCAGACGTCGCGCACCTGCTCCTCGAACACGCCGTGGGTGGAGGGATAGGTCAGCATGATGGCGGCGGTCTGCTCGCCGTACTTTTCCAGCTTGGCCTCCAGGTCCGGCACGTCGATGGAGCCATCCTCGGCGTTCTTCACAGCCACGACCTTCAGGCCCGCCAGAGCCGCAGAGGCAGCGTTGGTGCCGTGCGCGGAGGCCGGGATCAGCACGATGTCGCGCTGGTGGTCACCACGGGACTGGTGGTAGCGGTGGATCGCCAGCAGGCCGGCAAACTCACCCTGGGAGCCCGCGTTCGGCTGGACGGAAACCTTGGCGTAGCCGGTGATCTTCGCCAAGCGCTGCTCCAGGTCCTCGATAAGCTCCAGCCAGCCCTGCGCCTGCTCGGCCGGGACGTGCGGGTGGATGCCTGCGAAGCCAGGCCAGGTGATCGGCTCCATGGAGGAAGCCGCGTTCAGCTTCATGGTGCAGGAGCCCAGCGGGATCATCGTGCGATCCAGCGCCAGGTCGCGGTCGGCCAGCTTGCGCATGTAGCGCATCATCTGGGTCTCGGAGGTGATGGCGGTGAAGATCGGGTGGGTCAGGATCTCCTCGTCATCCGCGCGCAGTACGCCGGCCTCGCCCAGCGGGCCGGCGGTGACATCGAAGCCCGCGGAGTTGACCTCACCGGTGCGGGAACCCAGCACCTCGATCAGCTTGGCGATGTCCTCGTCCGTGGTGGACTCGCCGACAGAGATGCCGACGAAGGAATCGTTAACCTGGCGCAGGTTGTAGCCTGCCTCGGCTGCGGCGCGCAGAGCCGTAGGGGCGTCACCCAGAGAAGAACCAGACACGTCAACGGTGACGGTATCGAAGAAAGTATCGTGCGCCAGCGTCAGGCCAGCCTCGGACAGGGCAACGGCCAGGGCGGTCGCACGGGCGTGCACGCCCTCAGCGATGGCGCGCAGACCAGCCGGGCCATGCCAAACCGCGTAGAAACCGGCGACGACGGCCAGCAGAGCCTGAGCGGTACAGATGTTACTGGTGGCCTTATCGCGGCGAATGTGCTGCTCACGGGTCTGCAGAGCCAGGCGGTAAGCCGGGGTGCCCTCGGCATCTACGGACACGCCCACGATGCGGCCCGGCAGCTTACGCTGCAGAGCCTCGGTGCAGGAGATGAAGCCCGCGTGCGGGCCACCGAAGAACAGCGGCACGCCGAAGCGCTGGGCGGAGCCGACGGCGATGTCGGCGCCCTGGGAGCCCGGGGAGGTCACCAGAACCTGAGCCAGCAGGTCACAGGCAACCGTGACCAGGGCGCCGGTCTCCTTTGCCGCGGAGATCAGACCGGACAGGTCGCGCACGCGGCCGGTGGAACCGGGGTTGGAAAGCACCACGCCGACCAGGTTCTCGCGGCCCTCGAACGCGGCGGCAGCGCTCTCACTGGCGCCGTCCTCGCCATCCAGGTCCACGACCTCCACCGGAATACCCGCAGCCTCGGCGCGCGCCAGGGTGACGGTGATGGACTGCTGGTGCAAGGAGGAATCCAGCAGCACCACGCCGCCCTTCTTGGCGGCCTTCGCATTGCCGCGAGCCATCAGCTGCACGGCCTCGGCCACAGCGGTGGCCTCGTCCAGCAGCGAAGCTCCAGCCACCGGCAGGCCGGTCAGGTCCTGCACCATCGTCTGGAAGTTCAGCAGGGCTTCGAGGCGGCCCTGGGAAATCTCCGGCTGGTAGGGGGTGTAGGCGGTGTACCAGCCCGGGTTCTCCACCACGTTGCGGCGGATCACGGCCGGGGTGATCGTGTCGAAGTAACCATTGCCGATCAGCTGCTGCTTTTGCACGTTCTTGTCAGCGTAAGCGCGCAGGGTGGCCAGGGTGTCCGTCTCGTCCAACGCCTCCGGCAGGCCGATCGGGCCAGCCTGGCGGATGGACTTCGGAAGGGCATCGTCGGCCAGCGCGACGGAAGATTCGTAGCCCAGGTAATCGAGGATCTCCTGGGTATCGGCCTGGTTCGGGCCGATGTGGCGCTGAACGAAGGGGGCTGAGTTACGGCGAGTAGCTGCAGAAGACATGGCTTTATAGGGACTTTCCGGTCGTAAGTGCACGGTCGTTAAAAGGAGCCCTCCCCACTCTGTCGCTTGTGCCTGAGAGCTTCACCCGGTCTACCCGGCTTTTCTCCTTCGGCGCCCGCGTGCACACGACTGCGCGCAGGTCTTTCCAGAGTTGCCTCACTGTGACGGTACTTGGGGCCTGAGAGTGTCCCGGGGAGGAATTGCTCCGTCGGCGGCCGGCGCGTGACAAGCGCCGAGCCTCTCCCACCACAGCTAAAAGCGGCAAAAATGTATGCAGTTTTCTCCCACATCATAGCCGTAGTGCGACGGATCACTAAAGAATCCGGACAATGCGAAAAATCTCATTCCGTCCGCATACCCCACTCCAGCAGCCAAAATAATAAGCATGGCAAAACTTTCCAGCATTCTCCCCTCCCCTTCCCGCCCGCTGCCCGCCGTCAAAGGCGGAGTGGCCATAGTTACCGGCGCCTCCTCCGGCATCGGCCGGGCAACCGTAGCCGCCCTCACGGAGCTCAAGGCCGGCGCAGGCACTTACGCCCCCGACCGCATCATCGGCACCAGCCGCAACCCCGACAACATCACCGACCCCATCGACGGGGTGGAATACCTCCCCCTCGACCTCGAAGACCCCGCCAGCATCGACGAGTTCGCCACCCGCGCCCTCGCCCTCGGCCCTCCGACCGTACTGGTGAACAACGCGGGCGAAAGCCAATCCGGCCCCCTAGAGGAGCTCCCCGACGATGCCCTGCACCGTCTGTTTGAGATCAACGTTCTGGGACAAGTGGGCGTCACAAAGAAAATCCTTCCGACAATGCGACAGCAAGGAGCCGGGCGCATCGTGATGGTCGGCTCCATGCTGGGCAGCTTCCCGCTGGCCTACCGCAGCAGCTACGTCGCCTCGAAGGCCGCGATCAAGGGATTCGCCTTCGCCGCCCGGCGCGAAGTCCAGCCCTTCGGCGTAGGCATATCCGTGGTGGAACCCGGCTCCATCAACACCGGGCTTTCCACGCGGCGCACGAAGTACGTGGACTTGCAGGGACCCTACGGCGCGGAGTTCACCACCATGCTGACGAACCTGGACAACAACGAGGCCAACGGCATCTCCGCCGAGCGCGTGGCCGAGGAAATCCTGAAGCCCATCACCGCGGCCCGGCCCAAGCCGCTGTACGCAACCGGCTCGATGGCGCCGGTGGTCTTCCCGCTCTCGCGCGTGCTGCCGACCGCGACAATGCACTGGCTGATCAACCGGAAGCACGGGTTATAGGCACGCGCCCGCCCAGCGCCGGCCCCGCGCCGCTTAAGTTCGAATTAAGTCCGGAAGCTCTTGTCCCAAACGTCCTCCACGGGCTCGTCGTCGCGCAGGAAAAGCTCGTCGTCGACATCGCGCCCTCGGCGGGTGGACCAGTCATCCCACGGCGCGGCGAACAGTGCCAACACCGCCGCGCCAACGATCCCCATGATCATCAGCATCCCCGCGACAACAAGCAGCCACAACGGCGAATTCACATAAAACACCATCGCCAGCAGCGCCGTCCCGACCAGCCCGATGCTGCTCATCAGCGTGTACAGGCGATTCACGGGGTGCCGCCGGTGCCCATAACTATTGCGCTGCGTGGCCACCAGCGGCCACAGTTGCAACACAACCAAGCCGGCAAAGAACACTCCGGCGATATTCTGCAGCTGCTGCGGGGTGAACAGATCTACCACCCGCGACATCGCCAGAACCATGCCGACCACCGACAGGATGCTGAAAATCCTCCGCGTCATCGCCCACGCACCCCCTCTACACCCAGAACAGGTTGTCGCCGCCCATCACAGGCTCGCCGGAAAACACGTCTAGCTTTATTTCTGACGCCCCCATCTGCAGCCCCAACACCATCACCACCGGATCGAATCCCATCCGGCCCAACTCCCGGGGAGCGTACGTGCACACGGGAGTTCCCTGACGCACCAGGTCGCCCTCCTGGACGTGCACGTCGAATCCCTGGCCGTTGAGTCGCCCAGTATCCACCCCCAACTGCATGAAGATCGACGGCTGGTCGGCCAGCATCTCCGCGTGAAAGTCGTCGGCGTGGGCGCCAGACTCCTGGGGCAAGCCTCCAGGCGCGGGCTGCGTCTGGATCACAAACATGTTCGGCGCCACGCGCTTCATCACTCCCCCGATGGGCGCGAGGATCTGTACGACCTCCACGCCCGCATCGGGGATCACTGCCACACCGGCGCCGATGGTGCCGGTGGCGAGGATCGGGTCGGGGACGGAATCGAGGCTTACGGCTGTCCCCGCCAGCGGGGTCACAACGGGAAACTTCGCAGAGTGGTTCTGTGCGGTCACTTCGCGCTGCTGGCCAGGCCTACGGGGATCCAGGGAGAAGTTGGGATCCATACTCCCGCAGTTTAGTCGCGCTCGATGGGGCGCGAGGCGGAAGCGGACCATTGGGACCAACCTCCCACAAAGTTTTTCGCGCCCGGCAGGCCCGCGTACTCCATCGCGGCGATAAACAGCGAAGAGTGCAGGCCCGAACCGGAGTACACGCACACATCGTCGCCGCTGGTCACACCGTGGTCGGCGAGGATCTGTCGGATCTCCTCCGGGGTCTTCACACGGCCGCTGGCGCTGCTGTCGCGCTCGCTGTGGTTGTTGAAGAGCTCCTTGACCGGGATGTTGATGGCCCCGGGGATACGGCCCGCCTGGTGGTCGAAGCGCTCCTTGCGGCCGGAATAGCGGGAGGGCTCGCGGGCATCCACCAGGATGCGCTCCTCGCGCCACTGCTCCACTTCCTCGAGGTCGAGGGTCGGCATGCTGCCCGGACGAACCTCCACGTTGCCCCGGCCGCGCAGTGCTCCGATACCGCCGGCAACGTCGCCGCCCGCGGCTTCCCAAGACTTGGTGCCGCCGTCCAGGATGCGGACATTCTGCACACCTGCCCAACGGAAAATGAACCATGCGCGAGCCGCGTAGAGGTTGGCGCCGGCGTCATAAATATAAACAGGGCGACCATCCGTAATGCCCCAATCGTCGAAGCTTTTCTGCAGGCGCTCCGGCTCGGGAAGAGGGTTGCGGCCCTTGTGGCGGGACGGGATAGAAGCCAGGTGCATCAGGGGGTTACAGAACATGGCACCGGGGATGTGCTGCCCCACGTATGCCTCCCAGGCGCTGTTTTCGGTGCGCGCCCAGTGCGAGTCGATCACGGTCATGCGTTCGCCCCGCTGGAAAGCCTCCAGCATCTCCTCACCGGAGACGAAGGGGCTGGCGGGCTGCTGTTGGGCAGAAGAGTTGCTCATAGTTGCTTAGTCTAGAACCTCGCGCCCGCCAATGTTGCGCACGCTATCCCGCCGATGTTGCGCACGCTATCCCGCCGCGGCCGCCTTGCCGGAGCGTTTCCCCTTGCCCGGCCGTTTCCCTGTTCTCTCTGGGAACCAACCCCGCACTGCAGCGAAGACGATAATGCCCACCGCAGCAACCGTCGCTATGCCGCCGATACCCCAGGTCAAGCCGGCTATCACCGCAATCGGGGCGAGGATGTTCATACCAATCTCGATCGGCGCATAGCCCACGTAGGCCATGCCGTACTCGTTCATCGTGCCGGACTTCAGATCCGGGTCCACGATCTTCAGCAGCGCAATACCGGTAGCCACAGCGGCGGTAGCCCAGCCCCAGCCGAAGATGCCGCGCTCCAGCCACTTATCGCCGAAGAACATCGGCGCGAAGACGAAGAAGAACAGGCAGCAGTAGGCAATGCCCAGCACGAACAGGATCGCCAGCGGAACCAGGTAGCTCGCCACCGCATCCGGCTTAATGGAGGCGATACCGAAGGCAATCATGAAGTCCGTCGACGCACCGGAGATCGACTTCACCGTCTGCTGGTCCAGGTACTTCGGGCGCTTGATGACGTGCAGGAAGACCTTGCCGCCAATGCCCACCACGAAAGCCAGAGCGAACAGCGGCACCGATACCGCCGGGAAGAAGTGGCCGATAATCTGCTGCGCGATGTAAGCGAACATCACGGTCACGGCAATGAAGCCGGCGTGCAGAGCCAGGGGCTCAATCGACGACGGGTTCGTGGTGGCCTTACCGATGGAGGGCTGCTTGGCCTCGTCCTCGATTTGGCCCGAGCGCAGCTCCCACGGCAGCTTCTCCGGCAGGGTGGAAGTACGGCCGGTGCGGATACCCCAGTTCGCGAAGATAATTCCACCAATGATCGCGGCTAGCGTGCCGACGGTCGCGGAAGTGAAGCCCAGGGACATGGCGGCGTCCGCACCAATATCCCCAAAGGCGCCACCAACAGCCGCGGCAGTGCCGAACCCACCGACGAAACCGACGGGCAGCATCATGCCGAACCACTCTGGAGTATCGAAGATCGGCGCGAAAACCAGCAGGCCAAGCAGCATAAAGATGCCCCACTGGCCGAGGAACATGGAGGTGGAAAAGCCCCACATGTTCTTCGCCTTCGAGGCATCGTTGGAGGCGAAGGTCATGCTGTACGGCATGGAGGCGAACACCACGGCGATCAGCAAAGTGGAGTAATCGCCCAGTGCTCCGGAGAACGGCAGCAGGCCCAGCACCTCTGGCCCGAGGAGTAGCGCGAGCAGGCCCGCTGTGATCGGCGCGGGGATCAGGAGGTTGCGGAACCATTCGAAGTGGCGCCTCATGAACGTGCCGATGATCAGCAGTACCGAAATCATGCCGACATCCATCAGCAGGTCAAAGACCGTAAAGTCCATGGAGGCTCCCTCTTCTGTTCTCTATCTGTTCTCTTTGTGCTGTGTGTGCTCTGTTGCTCTGGGCATTTTATCGCACCTTATTATTGACGCCTGCGTTTCCCGGGCAAACACACTCAGCATCGGTTAAGTTCGAACTGTGCAGCGTGCTGCACGCTTGGAACATTTCGCCGACGGGCGGCATTCCATACCCCGGATGCCTAACGCAGGCATAACAGCGAGACACCAGCCATGAACGAGAGAAAGAGACTGCCCTACATGAAGAACATCCGCACTTCCGCTGACTCCGCCCGCTCCGCCTACTTTTCCAAGCGCCTCGGCGCCGCTTTTCTGACCGGCGCACTGGCCGTCACCGGCCTGAGCGCTTGCTCCCTGCTCGGCGGAAAGGAGGTCGCCCAGGAAGATGTGGAGAAGGGCATCTCCGATTCCCTAGAGAAAGAGGTTGGCCGCAAGCCAGAGCGCATCGAATGCCCCAGCGGCCTGAAGGCGGAAGAGGGTGCGAAGATTGAGTGCAAGCTGCACGATTCCGGTGAGACGTACAGCGTAGACGTCACCGCAGACAAGGTCGATGGCAACGACGTTCACTACAACGTCGAGGTCGCTGACCAGGCAGAATAGTTCCACAGATACGCCACACCCCGGCCTCCCGTGCTGACCACACGGCGCTGGCGCACCAGCTACACGGCACCGGCGCACTGGCCACACAGCACTGGTGCCCCCAGGAGCTGAACCGCCCCTGCCACTAGCCCCTTGGCACCAGCTCGCCCCCTCCCCGCGTGCCCTAAATCCCCTTTTGCATGCCCTAAATAGCTTTCCGCATGCCTAAATGTCGGAAATCTTGCAGAACGTTATTGACACCATTTTCCACTACAGCAAAAGTGCTGGTCAGGGAGTTTTTACAACTCGCCCGCCAGAGCCCGTCAGAACGTTTTGCAACTTTTCCGACATTTAAGCCCTTTGGCACCTTTTCCACCTCCCACAAGCACCCCAAAGTATGGCCGAGACAGGACTCCACGCCCGCAGATGTCGCCAAACCAGGATTCCACACTCACACATACCTCCAGAACAGGACTCCACGCCCGCAGATGTCGCCAAACCGGGATTCCATAACCACAAATGTCGCTAGAACGAGAATGCGTTAGTGGGCACAATTTTTATTACTGCATAAGTGCAGGTCAGAGGGTTTTGGATTTTTGAGAACCAGCACCGGCGCCGACGTATTCCCGTTCTAGCGACATTCCAAGCTTCACAAGGAGCCTGAGACGCCAAGCTTCACAAGGAGCCTGAGGCACACACAAAACGCAAACATGAAGAAACGCCCCACCCAGAATGAACTGGCCCCCGAAAGTTGGACTGGTTTAATTCTAGGCGGTGAGGGTTTCAAGGGTCTGATTCCGATATTGCATCGGGGTCAGGCCCTTG